>NZ_JCACKI010000058.1:0-25099 GCF_059505325.1 Tildeniella sp. | reverse complement strand
CCCTGCTCCCTCGACCGCTTAGCCAATATAACGGGAAGCATGGGAAGGTGTCAAGGGGGTTGTTCGCTTTTTTTGGAAGAATGGCTGGAAGTGTCTCCTGGGTTGGATTTTACCTATCGAATCAGCTACGGTCAGTGCCGATCGCCCACCCTCAAACGATCGCCCACCCTACAAACGATCGCCCCTTCAAACGATCGCCCACCCTCAAACGATCGCCCACCCTCAAACGATCGCCCACCCTCAAACGATCGCCCACCCTCAAACGATCGCTCTAGTCAAATAGTCCATCCAGACAATCACTCTGACATCGCCGACCCGTTCAGCTCGGCACCGCTTGGCTACCTCTGCCGTTGGCAGCTCCATTTGTTTCTGCTGAAGGAGCGATCGGAACTGTTTTAGCGGAGAAAGTAGCGGCGGATTGAGTTGACGAGCTTCTGTTTTTGCGAATGGAGCCGCCAGCTTTGCTGTATTGAGTGCTGGTTTTGCCGTAGCGAATTGCGATGCCGCTGAGCATATTGCCGGACATTTCGGAGAGGGTGTTTTCGATCGCAGTCAGGTTCCGGCGGGACTCATCAATCCTGGAAACCAGAGTGTTATGGGCATCCATAGCAGCGCGAGTGGTATTGATCAGTTCGGAGTAAGCGGCGATGGTCAGTCCGTGTCCCAGATCGAGCGTCTCATCAATGGATTTGAGGTTTGCAAGACGGCGTTGAGCTTTGTCGAGGGCAGCGGAGCCACGAGTTCTCAGAGTCATGTATAGATACCCCTTATTTAGAAGGTTGGGTTGAAAACGTTGAATCTCTACGGTAGCTTCGAGATTATTTGTATGAAACCCGTGATTTTTCGGAGTTTTCCTTTTTTAAGGAAAGAAAGGAAGGTTTGTTTTCTGGTGCAAGATTGAGCGCATAAGGTGATTAAAACGTTCAGCTCTGATTGCTCGAATACCAAAGAGCAGGGGGCAGTGCTCTGGACGTTGAATTGTTGTTACTCCGGCATACATACGCCGTCTATCCCAACCCAGCAGTGGCAGCAGCCAAACACGGCATTAGCGTTGAGGGCGGGCGGATCGTGTTCTGGTTCGCGCCGATGGCACTCTAGAACCCACTCAAACCATCACCCGTGAAAAGTACAACAGGTTGCTGACGGGGAATTGTTTGAAGGCTACGCCGAGCAACTGCCTGGAATGCCAAACATTAAACAAAGCGACCAAACGCTCTATCCAGGTCAGCCTTTTCCCAATCTTGCCCCGCCCAATGCAGTGAGAGGGTTGTGGTAACCGCCAGGGAGGTAAAAGAGAAGAAGGAAAAGAGAAGAAATTCAGAGTGCAATTCTTCCTTCTGTCTTCTGTCTTCCCTCTTCTTTCTTAGCTCCTGGTTTCCAACTAATCCGATTTGGGTTAATCGGTAAAGTGAAGAAAAATTGATCCGTGATTCGGATTTGCGAAAGTTTCCAACTAATCCGATTTGGGTTAATCGGTAAAGAGAAGCGATCGCGCTTGCCACGGAAGACCGTTACAGCAGGTTTCCAACTAATCCGATTTGGGTTAATCGGTAAAGCAACAGCCGCTGACGAAACAAGTGCAAAACGGATACGGGTTTCCAACTAATCCGATTTGGGTTAATCGGTAAAGGTTTACGTCAAAGCTACACTCACATTGCCTCAGGAAAAGGTTTCCAACTAATCCGATTTGGGTTAATCGGTAAAGGAAGCACTCACAGCCTACGCCCAAGGCGACATCAGCGGAGGTTTCCAACTAATCCGATTTGGGTTAATCGGTAAAGGCAAGCGAGGATTAATTTTTTCGTAACTGCTGTCGGACGTTTCCAACTAATCCGATTTGGGTTAATCGGTAAAGGATCTGGCACAGCGGTAAAAGCCCCAATTTGTTTCATGCTGTTTCCAACTAATCCGATTTGGGTTAATCGGTAAAGGCGTCAGTTTAGTGCGTTGTTCTGGCACTTCCTTTTTGAATCGTTTCCAACTAATCCGATTTGGGTTAATCGGTAAAGTTCAGAAAGCGAAAGCGGCGATCGAGGCAGTACTTGAAAAGTTTCCAACTAATCCGATTTGGGTTAATCGGTAAAGTCGCTGAAGTGGAAGCTGCCATAATCTCTTTGAAAGAGAAGTTTCCAACTAATCCGATTTGGGTTAATCGGTAAAGAATGTAAAAATCAGTTTAAGCAATGTTTTATCTCAGAACGGAGTTTCCAACTAATCCGATTTGGGTTAATCGGTAAAGAAGCTCTCCGAAGCGCTGTATCGGACGATTCAAGACATCGTGTTTCCAACTAATCCGATTTGGGTTAATCGGTAAAGGATGTGTCTGCCGTCAAACAGTGGTTGAAAGAAAAGGGTTTCCAACTAATCCGATTTGGGTTAATCGGTAAAGTCGAAGCTCAAGGTTTCGTTGTTTTGTTTTTAGTTGTGTTTCCAACTAATCCGATTTGGGTTAATCGGTAAAGGCGCGAAATAATCAAGGAAGGATTATCACCTTTTGTGGTTTCCAACTAATCCGATTTGGGTTAATCGGTAAAGAGGAAACACCACTATCTATTGTGGTAACTCAATCTACTTCAAACGTTTCCAACTAATCCGATTTGGGTTAATCGGTAAAGATTCAGCTTCGGTGAGCAAGTGACGGCAACCACGTTGTGTTTCCAACTAATCCGATTTGGGTTAATCGGTAAAGGTGACGGGAGATCCCTACGTAAAATCGTTTACCGTCAGCGTCAACAGTGCGTTTCCAACTAATCCGATTTGGGTTAATCGGTAAAGTGCCTACCTCAAGCCCAAAGTGAAAGAGTACAGGTTTAACAGTTTCCAACTAATCCGATTTGGGTTAATCGGTAAAGAGATCTGGGCTCAACCAATGCTGGAGCCAGTGGCACAAAGGTTTCCAACTAATCCGATTTGGGTTAATCGGTAAAGCAACGAACCAGCAGCAGTTTTTGCAAGGACTTGTCCCGTGTTTCCAACTAATCCGATTTGGGTTAATCGGTAAAGGCACCCTTCTGAAGCCCGCGCCTAGAAGCAGTTCCAGACGATAAAACTCCATAGGGGTAATTTGGCACAGTTCGCGCCTGCCTTTACGTTAGCACGTCACCGATTTTAGGGCTAGAAACGCCCTCCCTGTGTGGCATCCACAGAGGGCAACGAATCAATGCGGGTTGTGGCGATCTGCCGACCTGTGGAGCAATGCTGAGTTTCTGTTAGGGAAAAAGAGAAAACACAGAACACCAATAATATTTCCATTTAAATGATGTAGGCATTCGGCGGTGGTTCTGGAAGCGAACTACCGATCGTTAACACTCTCGAAACAGCCTCTTGAGAAAGCCAGTAAAAGCGAACATTATCTTCTGCTGGCTTCACCCGTTTTTTCACCGTTTGATGCAGTTTACGCATCTCCTCCAGGCTAATAAAACACTCGAAGACAGAATATTGCACTCGCCGACCATAGCCTTCCAGAAAATTTGCTAACTTTAGTCGTCGTTTGTCATCAGGAATATCGTAGACGATGAGTACCAGCATGGGAGTGGGGAGTGGGGAGTGGGGAATGGGGAGTAGGGAGATGGGGAGATGGGGAGATGGGGAGGTGGGATGGGTATTCTATTGAGGAGAAAGAGATTGAGAGATCAGTGGAGAGGCGGATGGAGAGAGGTTTTGTTAGGAGTCATCGGGATTTGGAGGTCTACGAGCTTGCGTTTGAGGCGGCGATGAGAATTTTTGAGCTATCGAAAAAATTTCCGGTTGAGGAACGGTATTCGCTTAGCGATCAGATGAGGCGCTCTTCCCGTTCAGTTTGTGCCAATCTGGGTGAGGCATGGCGTAAACGTCGCTATGAGGCAGCCTTTATAGCAAAACTGAGCGACTCTGAGGCAGAAGCCACTGAAACCCAAGTTTGGCTGGAATTCGCCGTCAAATGTGGCTATTTGACTCCAGAAACTGGACAAGAACTTTTCCGCCGCTATGATCAAATTCTCGGCAAACTTGTCAACCTGATCAACAACTCCAACAAATGGTGCCTCTCCCCCAAAAAATAACTTACACCCCGTCTCTCTTAACCCCCTTATCTCCGGTACTCCCCACCTCCCTAGCTCCTTACACCCCATCCCCCTCTCTCCCCATCCCCTTAAATCACCCGCTCAAACGTTTCATAGGGGACATTACCCAACACCGCTTTGGTATAGCGCTGAATCTGGAGCTGAATTGCGCGACGATACGACACCTGCTCCTTCACATCGGGATGGGCGAGTTTCAGTGAGATGCGCTCTTCAAATTGCTTCAAAAACAAGCGTCTGGCAGGTTCAGCCAGATACACTCCCCCCGTTTCTGTGGGCCAAGTGAAATCGGTTGGGCGGAGCATCTTCTGGTTCACCAGCTTCATCACCAGGGTGTCTACAATGGGCGATCGAAACTCCTCCATCAAATCAAACGCCAGATACGCTTTGGGTCGTTCTGCTCCATGCAGATTGCCCAAATAGGGATTGAGACCCTCCGCCAGCGACAAACTCAGTACTGCACAATGTCAGCATCGAGTACCCAGTCATAGCCGCGATCGCGCCATAACCCAACTTGCCGCACTGCCATCAGATGCGATCGACCGGGACGATAGGCAAAACTACACACCTCAAACTTGGGTTCCAACAGTGGATGCAGGACTTGCAGTAGCGCCTGTTGCACGATCTTCATTCTTCCAGTGCAGAATGAAATGAACCTGTCTTCCGAACTAAGTCCATCAACCATGACTTACTTTCATCTATTCTTTTGGCGACAAATACTGCCCTTCCTGATTGCCCAAACTCCTTCTCCCACAGTCAAACCCAGTCCCGCCCTTGATGTAACGTTACTGCAAGCACAATTAGAGTTTTTCAAGGATGCGAACTCCCGGTTGGCTGGCAGTTTTCAGTCGTTTACCACAACCGTTAATCTGGTGCTGGTGTTTCTCACCACTGTGCTTGGCATTTTGGGAGCGATCGCCTTTTTCCTCTACGGCAAAACGCTTAAAGAAGCCAAAGAAACAATCGAAACCCAGG
This sequence comes from Tildeniella sp., assembly GCF_059505325.1. NCBI lineage: Bacteria > Bacillati > Cyanobacteriota > Cyanophyceae > Oculatellales > Oculatellaceae > Tildeniella > Tildeniella sp. Next base: position 20,066 of record NZ_JCACKI010000058.1, on the reverse strand, counting down.
TGCGACAGGAAGTTGAACGGTCGATTTCCAGAACATTGAAGCGACGGGTGGATAATTTGGAGCGCGTGTTAACCCGAGAAGATATTGTGAGTCTGGTAGAAGTTGACTACCTCCTGCCAACGGCTCAAGAAATTCAACTGCCATTAGAATTTACTCTTCTGCGCGATCGCGGTTTTCTCATTCGTCCTCGCTTTGGGTTAAACAACTACCGCCCTCAAACCGATGTCACCGTTTTGGATCTGGTCAACTGCAATTCTTCCCCCGAAGACATCAAAAAGACCCTGACCCAGATCAAAGATCGGCTTTTCGATCGCTCTGTCCTCGTTATTTATGTGATCGGTCATTATCCAGAGGTCAACGAATTGGGGCAGAAAACCCGTTACTCCACCCCGGCTAACTTTACGCTCCGGCTGATTGGGACGGTTGTCGATGCAGCCTATGTCGCTCATACCTTACGCGATCGAACGGAAATCTAAATTTGAATAGAGTAAAGTCAAAGGCTTCCTCAGATTCAGTGTTATAACGGCGAACAACCCATTTGGGCTTGGCTCATCCAGGTAGTGGCATTACCATCCAAGTTCCAACTTCCGACTTGATGTTCGTTATGACTGAAATCATTACCGCTATCACTTTTGCCCCCGTTCAGGGCTTTATCGAAAAGTCTCGTAAGCTCCGCGATTTGTACGGCAGTTCCTTTATTCTTTCCTACCTGGCAAATGCTGTTTGTCAAGCTGCCAGAAAGCATCTTAACCCTACTAACGAACCGATTAAGCCTGCCATCTTAGGCTACCCAGTCATCTCTCCAGCTTTGATCAGCCAGACTCAGGGCACTCCCAACCAACTCGTGATCGCGGGAGAATTTCCCGAACAAGCGGCTAAAGATGCGTTTAATGATGCCTGGAAAGTGATCATGCAAACCTGTCAGGGCTGGATTGAACAGGAGGTGAAAACTTCGGATGGCAAGCAGTTTGACTATTGCTGGCGACGCGACTGGTCGCTGTGGACGCGCCATGCCTGGGAGTTCTTTTGGGCAACTGGCACGACGATCGCTGAGGCACGACAGCATTTAAACGAAGTCAAACGATCGCGTGCCTGGATTGGCATCAACTGGACGGGTGAAAGTTCATCCTTGTCGGGTGCAGATACGATCGCCTACCCCGGCATGAGTCGTAAAGTAAATCCCAAGCACCGCAATCATCGGGCAGAGGAGACTGAGATTCAAGCGTTTTACCACTGCTTGAGTGAGCGGGTGCAGGAAGCCATGATTACCCCACGGGAGCAACTCAGCATTCCCGAACTGGTGAAGCGGCTAGTCACTGTTGCTGAGATTACCGATCGCCTGCCTGCGATTGAACCACCTGGATCATTCCGAGCACTCAATCGCTGGCAAGATGATGATTTGCCAGAAGGTATGGAGCCTGAAGAGGTTGATCGTCAGGAAGCAAAACGCTGGACAGGCTGGTTTCAAGGAGATGGCGATCAGGCAGGTACCTACCTGCAAACGCTGGATGCAGAGGGCTTGAATCGCTTTAGTCAGAACATGCGGAAATGGGGGAAGAAACTGAAAAACGCCTTGCCCAAACCAAGCAAAACTCGAAGAACACTCGATCGCGATGGTCGCATCGTCTACGCTGGCGGCGATGATTTCCTGGGTGTACTCTTCCGCAATCCACCAGATGAACCGCTGACACCAAAGGACTGCCTGGAACAGTTTTTTTACCGCTTTAAGTCTGACACCTGGAACTCGCATGGTGAACCGATCAATGTCAGCGTTGGCTTTGTCTGGGCAGCACCCAACGTACCCCAACGGGAAGTGCTGCAACATTGCCGAGAAGCAGAGCAGTCTGCTAAAAGCAGGGGTCGCGATCGGCTTGCCCTACGAATTTTATTCAACAGCGGTACGCATTTAGAGTGGGTTTGTCCGTGGCGGTTTCTGCCCGTTTTGCAAGACTACCGCGATCGTGGTAGAGAGCAGAATTGGACACACGTTTATAACGATGTTGCCGTGCTCGATGCCCGTCACGCTTTTGAGGGCAATCAGGCAGAGGTGGCGATCGGTCTATTGCGCGTCTACTTCAAGCCCAAAAATAATCCCGACAATGGTTACTGGAAGGACGACGACCAAGAACAGTTTTACCATCTGATGAATGCGGCAACATTGGACTTCAATCAAGACGGCTGGTGGAACCTCTACGAAGGAGACGATCGGTTTGATAGTCACGGCAACCGAACGCTGACTGGCATCCTGGGCAATCGCCAACCTTACCTCAAAGACAACACCACGGAACTCGATGAACCCAAAGTCATCCATGCCCTCAACGACTGGATTATTAATTTGGCAAAAGTAGGGTTTCACCTATGTTCAAATTCCTGATTGCGATCGAGCCGCTGGGCTTGCTCTACGGCAGCGCTGGAAAGTTTCTATCGCCAGAGAATCTGGTGGGGCGATCGGGCACCAGTTTTCCTCCCAGCGCCGCCACTCTGTCTGGGCTGTTTGCCGCAGCCTATGGCGAAACCTGGATGAAACGGGATGATTTTTACATCGCGGGTCCCTTCTGGGCTTGGAGCAGGCATCCAAACAACTTCTATATTCCTACACCGCGTAACTACCTGGTTAAGGACAGCAGAATTCTCTATAAGCTGACCTGGCAACCTCACCCAAAAACTGGAGAACTTTGCTGGCTTGATGAAAATAGGGAATCACCTACCGATAAGTTTGAGGCAGGAACCTGGATTGCAATTCGACATTGGAAACGATTGATGTCTGGTAATCAAGCATCTCTACATCGACTAAAGCTTGAAAAAGCTCCCTGGAAACCCTTGCCCCATTTGCATCCCCGCTTGCAAGAAGATGAGCGTCGAGTTGATGTGGACAACGATCGCGGCAGTTTGTTTCTAGAAAATGCCATTCAGCTTCATCCCGATGCTTGTCTGGTCTATCTTGCCAGTCATGAATTGCCTAAAGACTCTAAAGACTCCTGGTATCGTTTTGGTGGTGAAGGACACATGGTTGATATTCGGTGTGAAGCAATCTCGACTTCTGTCAAAAATTTGCTGAAAAAACCTGTTGGTAGACAGTTCGCCTTGATCACGCCTGCTATTTGGGGTTCTAACCGTCTCTCCTATCGGGAACCAAAATACCTTTGTAAAGGGGATGTTCAACGACATCAGACAGCCGTTGATGACCAGGCTTACGATGAGGCTCACAAGATTACAGATTGGTCAACAGAAGCCTTGCTAACCGAGCGCCCAATTCCATTCCGCTATCGTCTGGGCGATCGCAAGGATGAGCAGGGAAATAAGATTCATCAGACCAATCAGCCCAAACTTCTGTCTCGCGGACGCTATGCCGTGCCTGCTGGAAGTGTATACGTGCTCAAACAGCCTTTGCAACAGCCCTGGCAAGACTGGGACCCAAACTGGTTTCCACGAGAAGGGGTGTCTCTCAAACGCTGGGGCTGTGGGTTAGCACTGCCCTTACCGAATGCAGTTGCTTTCTCTAGTGCTGACCCTTCTGAAAAAGAGGCGATCGCCCAGTAACTCTCCCATCTTCTACGAACTACAAAGTCTCAAAGAATCATGTATCACAAAGCCTACGGCATTATTGAAACTCTAGCTCCACTGCATGTGGGAGCCAGCGCTGGTGAGGAGACAGGCAACCTGAATCTCATCTTTCGCGATCAGTTCACCCAGACTGGCATTATCCCCGGTAGCTCCATTCGAGGACGCTTTCGAGCCGATATGCGGGTTGTTGACAGCGCACTATCGAATGACTGTTACGGGCATGAAGCCATTTCAGGAAAAACAGACAGCACCACGGAAGCCTTGATTAAATTTGAATATGCTTCGTTGGTCTGGCTCCCAGTCTTTTGCCCTGGTCAGCCAGTCGTCTGGATTACCTGCCCTCGACTACTGCGGCGCTATCGGCAGATTGCCCAAATACCCCCAGAAATTAGAATTCCTAATCCCTACAACGTTCAGTTGCAGAAACCGCGCAGAGTCCTCTTTTTCAACTTAGGTTTTCTGAAAAACTTAAAAGCTGTCACGGACTTGGCAGAGAATTGGGTGCCTAAAGGACTCAGTGCTCCACCCGACAACCTGGTTGTCGTAGACGATAAAGACATTGGCATCATCCATGAAATGTCTCTCTACCGCCAAACGCGGGTAAAACTGGCTGATGACGAGAAAAAAGTGGATGACAAAGCATTTTTTAATGTCGAAGCTCTGCCCGAAGGCAGCATTTTAGTGTTTCCAATTGCTGTGAAAGAAAAGCAGGCGAAGCATGAAGACTGGCTCACCGCCCTAGAGTTTACTGAGTGGCAGGCGATCACAGATGGACAGCAGCAAGCTGTACAGAAAAGTCTAGGAAAAGAACTGTATTTCGGTGGCTTGGAATCGATCGGCTTTGGTCGGTGCAATGTGACCTTGGCAGGAAAATACTTTAGCGTCGGAGCAACAGACGAATGACCTGGCAATCCTATGAATTAGATCTACGTGCACGGAGACTGGTTAAAGATCAAGGTGAACAATCAATCAAAGAATCCTACAAGATGCGAGAAGCCGTTGCTTATGGACTAGAGCGGTTTTGGGGTGAACACTTACGTCTCGAAGAGAAAGAACCAGAAAAGTCAGCTTACTGGAAAGCAACCTGGGACGGGTTGGTCGATATCCTCAGTGAGACTGAGATTCACTTGCCAAAGCATCAAAACGTTAATGCAATGGCGGATGAATTGTGGAAATTGAACCGCGATGATCAACAAGTTGCTCTAGCTGTGCTGACTCAATTTTGCAATTCTCTCGTTTGGTGGACCCAGCGTTACAAATAGTCTTCGTAGCCCAGCTTGGTTCTGTGACAGCTAACCTTTGTAAAACAGTATGAATAACAGTCAGCAATTCCCTAAGATCCCGAAAATGTATCAGGCACAGGTCGATAAGCGCTGTAGCTTGCAGTATGTTGCAGAATTAGAGGATTTAGATACCTGGGTACAAGAATGGACTGATCCTAAGGACGATCAGCAGCCTTATCAGTTACCAGAATCCACGCTGGGGCAAGATAGTTTGACTTATCGCATGAAGATTAAGTTCTCAGGACGTGTGTTTAGTAACTGTGGGCGCGATAGCATACCACGACCTGTGTTAGGGAAGAATGGCATACCCTGTATCCCAGGTAGTAGCGTGAAAGGTCTGTTTCGTCGAGCCTGCAACGAGGAGCAAAAAATTTGGTATTGCGGGAATGGAGACCAACCTGGGAAATTACGCTTTCACGGAGCTTACCCGATCGGAGATTGGACAGGGAAGAAAAAAGTTCCTGTATTACAGGATGGGCAAAGGGTGTCTGCAACCCGTTACTGCATAGTTGATTTGGTACATCCTCAGCAAGAGCGACAGGTTGTAACAAAAGACACAAGTAAAGAAACTACTACTGCGATCGCGCTGATTAGCTTCTACGAGCCAACATTCTTGTTTGAGTTTAGCAGTCGCTCTCAAATTAACTGGCAAGAAGTAGACACGTTGTTACGTCAAGCACTTAGACGAGGCTTAGGCGGTAAGACCAGTACAGGGTATGGTTTGAGTTCAGAGGCGGCATTAAAACCAAGCTATGCTCAACAGCAAGAGTTGTCCTATCAAAACGCTATTCATGTACGCTTCAAGGGATCTGGAGTCAGTTCCGTTTTGCTCAACAAAGAGCCAGAGTTTCGACCTAATCTCTTCAAAGCGACTCTAAGAGGTCATATTATGCGGTTGCTAGCAGGGTGCTGTGGGAATGAGAATAGTGTCAGAAGCACTGTTGACGATCTTTTTGGAAGTACGAATGCTCCAGGAACTGTGCAGATTTTTTGGGAGTCTGGTAGAAAACCGACTTACAACACTCAAGGTCGAAATCCAACTTATTCAACTCAAGGGACACTACACATTCAAGTATCGGAAACTGACCGCTATTTTGTTCAACAAGTTCTGCGCTTTGCTTACATCATGGGCGGCTTTGGTAAAGCTTGGCGTAGGGTATCACACGAAAAGTTTTATCCAACATATAGTCAGAATAAGTTTGAGATCGGCTGTCATTGGGAGTGTCTCGACTCCGGTTGGATCAACATCAGCACCACAGCACAGTTAAAAGACTTTTTGCTCTGTTGTCAGTGTGAAATCTACCAGAGCTCGTCTAAAACGATTCCTCTCAACCAGTGGCGAGAGGCTTGGAATCCCAAATGTGTAGCGGTTTACAGCAGCAGTGAACCAGTCAAGCAGTCCAAAGTGGTGCAGCTTTTTCACGATGAAATTTTTAAGACAACACCCGCGATCGGCGGTAGAAATCCGCACAAAGAACATCCAAAAAAGTTTAATCCACCTCAAAACACAAGCTCAGTTTGGCATCGGATGTTGCCGATCGGAGACAACCAGTATCTAGAAATTGTGACTGTGTTTCATGGCGATCGCGCCCCCTGGAAGCGAGAAGGAACAGATCAACTTAAGGCATTCACTGATGCCGTTAAAGCTAACGGACTCCAGCGTACTTGGGGCACTGAACCGTGGTTGTAGAAATATCTTTTTGGGCAGCATCTCCGATACACCCCATTTCCCAATCACCCCATGCGCCTTAACCAGTCTAAAATCGCTCAGATTTTCTTCAACCCTGAAACCCTGCTGCCCTTTCTCTTTGGCTCCGTTTTTCTCGCCGTTGTAGGCAACGCTGTTACTCAAATCCTGTTTAAGATGTTCGGCGATTCTGCTCAATCTGCTTTGGGCATTGCCGTTGGAGCCGTTCTCATCTTTGTCGGATCAATTTTTCTCTTTGCTAGAGGGCTAGAACGGCACGTGAAGGTTGAACCCAATCCCAGAAGCCCCAAAAAGCATCGTGGGCTAATACCAATTTGATTGGTGAATGCAACACATGCGATCCCCCTGCCTCCGGCATCCCCTTTAATAAGGACGACTGAGGGGGATCGGTTCGGGGCAAGATCTGTCACGAGGTCTGTTTAACCTGGTATCGTTTACGCTTGCCCGTTCGATCAATGAATTCACTGATCCTGGATTAGCGATCGCTCATTCGATAAGTGAGGTCATCGATCCGGAAAATGCGATCGCCAATTCAATCAATGCGATCATCGATCCAGGAATTGCAATGACCCATTCGATCAATGAAAGCACCAGTCCGATAATTGAAGTCTCTAATCTGACAATTGCGATCGCTCACTTAACAACTGCGATCGCCGATCCGAAATGTGCGATCGCCATTTCAGTCAATGCGATCGCTGATCCAGAAATTGCTTCATCTTTACCACTTTTCCTACCGCGTACTCTGATTTAAGCAATAATGAACTGGTGTTGAAGCGACAGTACATATTCGAGGAAATCTGTGAACTTCCAGTCTGTCATTGCGGCTCTACATCAGTTTTGGAGCGATCGTGGTTGTTTGATCGTTCAACCGTACGATACTGAGAAGGGAGCAGGAACAAAAAGCCCGCATACATTTTTACGGGCGATCGGACCTGAGCCATGGTCTGTTGCCTATGTGGAACCCTGTCGGAGACCAGGAGATGGTCGGTACGGGGAGAACCCGAATCGGGTGCAGCACTATTATCAGTATCAGGTGTTAATTAAGCCATCACCGAATGATATTCAAGAGACTTACTTGAACTCTTTGAGAGCGCTGGGCATCCAACCAGAGGATCATGATATCCGCTTTGTAGAAGATAACTGGGAGGATGCAGCGGTTGGCGCTTGGGGTGTGGGCTGGGAAGTATGGCTGGATGGCATGGAAGTGACGCAGTTTACATATTTTCAGCAGTGTGGAGGTCTTGATTGTCGCCCGGTGTCGATCGAGATTACGTACGGGCTGGAGCGGCTAACCATGTATCTCCAGGGCGTGAATTCGATTTTTGACATTCAGTGGAACGACGCACTGACCTATGGCGATGTGCATTTGCAGGGAGAGATTGAAGGGTCTACGTACAACTTTGAAGCTTCAGACCCGGAGTTGCTGTTTACGTGCTTCAAGCTCTATGAGCAGGAAGCAAAGCGCCTGATGGAAACAGAGTTGGTTTTGCCTGCGTTTGACTATGTGTTGAAGTGTTCGCACACGTTTAATTTGCTGGATGCGCGGGGTGTAATTTCGGTGACAGAACGGACGCGCTACATCGGTAGGATTCGGGACTTGGCGCGGCAGGTGGCACAGCTTTATTTGAAGCAGCGGGAAGCAATGGGGTTTCCGCTGTTGAACCAAGAAAATGCCAAGGCAGCTTAAGTGTGGAAGCCTGCTTGACTGACAAAACTCTGAATGCTGGCGGCTAGAAGCCACGTCTACAGAGACAAAACCCGCCTTCGCGGGTTCGATGATAGCGTCAGTAGTCAGCGAAGGTTGACTTTGCTTATATAGCAGCGGTTTCAACCGCCACAGGTAAAAGATTTGTTAGTCAATCAGGTATGGAAGCGTTGTGAAGCCGAGTCGGATCTATGCTATATCCATCTGCCAACCACGACTCGAATGGTGCCATCTGCGAGCACCTCTTCTTCTTCTACCGTAAAACCTTGTGCGGGTGCTGTTGCCATGAGCGCGTGATAGCCATAGCGCTGCATTACCTGATTGAGCCACGGTTGAGCGTATTTGCGGCGATCGTACTCTGAAATAATCGCCTCAAACGTTCCATCCTGTTGGCGTTGGAAACCAATATCGTTGCTGGCACCGCCCACATACTTGCGCCGGATAATAATTTCTGCGGTCTGCGATCGCAGATCGCCCTGAAAGCCATAGAGAGGCTGAGCCGTTTCATGCACTTCTACTTGCTTGAAACCCACATCCGCTAGCGCTTTTACTAGCGCCTCGGCATCTTTAATTTGAGTTTTGATGGCTGTGAAGTGGGACATGGGGCAGAAGGGTAAGGGGTGAGGGAGGCAGGGGAAGCAAGGGGAGCAGAGGAGGCAAGCGAAACTGGAATTAGAAGAAGCAAAGGGAACGAGGAGGGCAAGAGGGACTCAATCAATGTGCTCTTACCAATCAAAACTCAAATCTCTTCCCCGGCTCCCTCAGCGCCCCCTGCCTCCCCGGCTCCCTTGATCGGTTCAATGCCTCGTCGAATCGTGAGTCGCTTTAATTCTTCGACGAGTTGCACGTCCTGTGAGGCAGTGCGCGCGCCTGCTTCGGCTGCCCACTGTTTGAGACGCTCGATCTGGTCACGGGCGATCGCGGCGAGGGGAACGGTTTCTTCGATCGATCGTACTATGTCTTCGGTGGTAAAGTCCTGCCGCTGTCCACTGCTGCCTCGACCAAATGCCTGATGCATGGCATCAATGATGACCTGCTCAATTTCGGCACCGCTAAAGTTTTTTGCCTGTCGCGCCAGCAACCCGCAGTCAAATTCGCGTAAACGGGTCGGACGCAAGCGTTGCAGATGCACTTTGAAGATGTCCTGGCGCTCTGGCTCGGTGGGCAAATTCAGAAAAAAGATTTCGTCGAAGCGACCTTTGCGGAGCAGTTCGGCAGGCAGAATCTGCACATTATTGGCAGTGGCGACGATGAAGACAGGGCTGGACTTTTCCTGCATCCAGGTAATGAGGCTGCCAAAGACACGACGGCTGGTGCCCGAATCGCCGTCTGAGCCGCTGTTGATGTTACCAAAGGCTTTGTCGATTTCGTCAATCCACAGCACACAGGGCGCGATCGCTTCCGCAAGTTGGATCATCTGGCGCACCCGACTTTCGCTTTCGCCGACAATGCCGCCAAACAACCGTCCCGTATCCAGCCGGAGTAGAGGAAGTCGCCATTCGTGGGCGATCGTCTTTGCTGACAGCGATTTGCCTGTACCTTGAATGCCAACCAGCAAAACGCCCCTTGGATTGCGAATGCCGTAGCGTCGTGCTTCTTCGGTAAACACATCCTGCCGCATCTGCACCCAGCGCTTCAGGTTTTCTAGCCCACCGACGCTTTTGAGCGATTCTCGCACCGTGAAGAATTCGAGAATCCCGGTTTGCCGGATTGCCTGCTGCTTCGCCTCTAAAACACCTGCAATATCGGCTTCACTGACTTGCTGTCTGGCTGCCAGTGCTTTTGCCAAAACGCGTTGAATCCGTGTCTCACTTAAGCCCTGACACGCTTTGACCAATTGTTCGCGTGCCAGACCCGTAACGTTTAGCTTTTCTGGTACAACCAGTTGCGAAATCAGATGGTCGATCGCCTGAACATTGGGTAAGGGAAAATCGATAACGGTGATGGCTTCAGCTAACTCCGTTGGCAGTTCAAGGGTGTGACTGAGCAACACGACTGTCTTACGAGTGCGCTTGAGGTCTTTTGCAAGGTTCTTCAGCTCTCGTACCACTGGAGCATTTTTATCGCTGCTGGCGTTCTTTAAGCTGGGATGGAGATCACACAAGACAAAGATGGCATCTCCATCTGCGGGTGCTTTGGCGATGCGATCGAGTGCTGCCATCACACTGCCTTTCGCTACGCCATTGTCATTCCAGCCGCGCACAAGATCCCACAGCAGCACACTCCGGTTTGGCTGCACTTTGGCGGCTACCTGGCGTAAAACCGCTTCAACGGGTTCTTCTTCGATCGCCACAATGTAGAGCAAGGGATACCGCGCCCGGATCATCAAATCGAGTTCCTCGATTAACTCGCGATGAGGGAGAAAGGGGACGCGGGCGGCTGTGTGAAAACGATCGGGCATGGTTTGAAGCAGATAAGGGCGTGACGAACGATCGTCCTTTCTCTAGTTTGCAGCCTCAAAGCGCCAATCCCTTGTCACAATGAGAACTGTAGTCGTTTGTCATGCCCTGTGCTTACTGAAACGGTTGAAGGTATTCTCGATCGCGCCCTGGATGGTCATGACCTATCGTGGGAAGACGGGGTGAGATTGCTGAAGGCGCGATCGCCAGACGCGATCGTCCATATTCGTCAGACAGCCGATCAGCTCCGACAGCAGCAGTCCGGTGATACCGTCACTTACATCATCAACCGCAACATCAATTTCACGAATATTTGCGAACAGCACTGTAGTTTCTGTGCGTTCCGGCGTGACGAAGGTGATGAAGGAGCCTACTGGCTGGAGCTAGAGCAACTGGTAGAGAAGGCAACCGATGCCGTCCAGCGTGGTGCAACCGAACTCTGTATGCAAGGCGGCTTGAATCCGAAAGCAACGCTGAACGGTTCATCCCTATCCTATTATTTACGCATTGTTACGACTCTCAAGGACAAATTCCCGCAACTCCATCTGCATGCGTTTTCGCCTCAAGAAGTGCAGTTTATCGCCAGAGAAGACGATTTGAGCTATGCCGAAGTCATTGCGGCTCTGCGGGATGCCGGGGTCAACTCACTGCCAGGAACCGCAGCAGAAGTGCTGGACGACGATGTGCGGCGTGTGCTGTGTCCAGAGAAAATTAATACGGCAACCTGGTTAGAAATTGTCGGACTGGCTCATCAGCAAGGGTTACACACCACGAGCACGATGCTATCTGGACACATCGAAACGCCAGAGCAACAGATGCGGCATTTGGAGTTGTTGCGATCGCTCCAGCAGTCGTCTCTCACCAAAGGCTATCCCGGCATCACAGAATTTATTTTGCTACCCTTCGTTGGACAGGAAGCACCCAAACCCTTGCGTCGTCGTGTAGGACGCGATCAACCTGTCCTTGCGGATGCGCTGCAATTAATGGCGGTTGCCCGCATTTTTCTGGGACGCTGGATTACAAACCACCAACCCAGTTGGGTCAAGCTAGGGCTGACTGGCGCAACCGAAGCACTGACCTGGGGCTGTAACGATATTGGCGGCACGCTGATGGAAGAACACATTACTAGCATGGCTGGCGCACAAGGTGGTACCTGCATGGAAGTCGAGACATTAGTAGGAGCGATCGCCTCGCTCGATCGCCCTTATCAGCAGCGGGATACGGTGTATGGAGTGGTTAGTTGTTAGAAGAGGAGGCAGGGAGGCAGAGGGGGCAAGGGAGCAAGGGGGCAAGGGGGCAAGGGGGCAAGGGGGCAAGGGAGCAAGGGAGGCAGAGGGGGCAAGGGAGGCAGAGGGGGCAAGGGAGGCAAAAGAAATACTTCCCCATCTTCCCCATCTTTCTCCGCTCCCCATCTTCCCCCGCTCCCCCTGCTCCCCCATCTTCCCCCGCTCCCCCTGCTCCCCCATCTTCCCCTGCTCCCCCTGCTTCCCCCACTCCTCTGCAACGTTCACTTAATCTTCCTCACCCGTTCCGCTCTAGGTTTGTTAAAGTGGCAGGGGCATTGCTCGTGCTGTCTAATTAGGAAAGCCCTCTCCCCATGATCAAGAAAAAGAAGCCGTCCTTACTACTCCCGCTTGGTGCTGCTGTGCTGTTGGTTGGTGGGGGTGGTGCTGCCTATTGGGCATTGACTCAAGGGGGGATTGGTTCAGGAGATTTACCCGTTGGCGCAGAAGTCATCCCACAGGATGCGCTGATGACGCTTTCGGTTTCGACTAACCCTGGTCAATGGCAGCAACTGCGCGAGTTCGGTACACCTCAAAGTCAGGCGGCATTTGATAAAAATTTGGCGCAACTGCGCGATCGCCTCCTTACTGCCAACGGCTACGACTACGAGAAAGATATCCAGCCCTGGATTGGGAAAGAAGCGAGTATTGCCCTTTTAGCACCGACTGCTGCTCCAAACTCAGCACCTGCAACGCTGCCAAAGCCGATGGCAATTGTAGTCTTGCCCATTCAAAATCCACTACAGGCAAAGCAACTACTAGAAAAGCCCCGATCGCAAACGGCAGGTAAACTGGTCGATCGCACCTACAAAGGCTTCCAGATTAAGGAGACGCAGGGCAAACCCGAAAATTTTTCAGCCACCGTGTTTGATGGCAAACTCCTGGTGGTTACGACTGATCCAAAAGCGATGGATCGAGCGATCGATACTTATAAGGGTGAGCAAGGGCAAAGTGCGCTGAAAGCAACACCCGGTTACACCAAAGCGTTAGGTAAGATTCAAACGGCTCAATCGTTTGGGCGGCTGTATCTCAACTATCCAGCCGCTACTGCCTTTTCGTTAGCCAACTCAAGCAAGGCAGCAGCGCCGAATGCGGCTCAACTGTCACAAACGCAAGGAGTCGCTGCAAACTTAAGCCTGGAATCGGAGGGTGTGCGTTTAAAGGGCATTACCTGGTACAAGCCCGACAGCCAGAAGACGTATCAAGTTGAGAATCGAGCCAAAACAATGCCGGGTCGGCTATCGTCAGACACGCTGGTGATGGCATCAGGCGGTAATTTACAGCAGTTTTGGCAGAATTATAGCCAGGGCGCAACGGCAATCAACCTTGCCTTGCCGCCAGTCTCACCCGATTGGTTGCAAAACGCGCTCAAGTCAACCATCAACATGGATTTAGACAAAGACTTTCTCGCGTGGATGAACGGTGAATTCTCGTTGGCGATGGTGGGGGTACCAGAGGGAAGTCCAACTGGTTTGCCGTTCAATCTCCTGTTGATGGTGCAGTCGAGCGATCGCCGTGCCACTGAGGCAACCCTGAAGCAACTAGACCAGACGATGGCAGAAAAGTATAAATTCAAGGTGGAAGCGTCGAAAGTAGGTGACCAACCGATCACCAACTGGTCATTGCCCGCGATCGGGTTTTCGGTAACGCATGGGTGGCTCAGCGACAACGTAACGTTTATCGCGCTTGGCTCACCGAACGTTCCTGTAGTCAACGCCATTGTGCCCAAGCCTTCTGCCTCTCTAGCCGACAGCCCAGTCTTCAAAGCCAGCGTACCGTCTGACCCTAACCCTAATAATGGCAATTTCTTCGCCAACTTAGATCTCTATAAGGCAAAGAAACTACCGCTGCCGCAACTGCCGTTGGGTAATCAGAACGCGATCGATGCCATTCGCTCGATCGGTGTGACCGCTGCAATTAGTGACGATCGCAGTACGCGCTACGATGTCTCTCTGATTCTGCAAAAGGCAGGCAAACCCGCACCGCTGCCCAGCCCAACTATCCCGTCGAGCACTGCACCATCCGGCAATAACCCAGCGCTAGAGATTCCTACAGTTCCTTCTCCTTGAGGGGTAGGAGGCAGAGGGCAGGCTTCGACGTGAGCGCTCAGCCGAACGTAGGCAAAAGGCAGAAGGCAGAAGGCAGAAGGCAATCTGTTGTGCGAACTGCTCATAGCTGACCGCTGACCGCTGACCGCTGACTGCTCATAGCTGACCGCTGACCGCTGACCGCTAACCGCTGACCGCTAAAAAGCTCAACATCCAACTAAAATTCATAACTTAATACTCATAACTATTCTCAAGAATCGTAGGATAGGTATAGGGCATTGGCTCAAAGTCTGGAGAAACTACGGCATGGATTTGGTCAGACTACAGAACATTTTCGATAACACGTCCTTCGCTATCCTGTTTGCGACTGTCCTGGTCTATTGGATAGGGGCAGCATTTCCTCGTGTACCATATCTGTCCACGTTGGGCACAACTGGGATGGCGATCGCCAACCTTTGCATTGCAGCGCTGCTAGGAGCACGATGGTTGGAAGCTGGTTACTTTCCTCTCAGCAACCTCTACGAGTCACTATTTTTTCTGACGTGGGGCATTACGACGATCCATCTCGTCGCAGAAAACATGAGCGGTAGCCGCCTTGTGGGTGTAGTGACGGCTCCGGTTGCTATGGGCATCACTGCCTTCGCCGCGCTCACCCTCCCAACGGATATGCAAGCTTCTGCACCCCTAGTGCCTGCGCTGAAGTCTAACTGGCTGATGATGCACGTGAGCGTGATGATGCTTAGCTATGCCACGCTGATGGTGGGTTCGCTGCTGGCGATCGCGTTTCTCGTCGTGACATACGGTCAAAATATCGAGCTGCACGGCAGTTCAGTCGGTACGGGTGCGTATCGCGATCGTACCTACCAACTCCGTCGCGATGGCGAATTAGTCTTGCCTGCCACTAACTTTGCGCCAACTAACCTGGCGACAACAAAAGCTGAGTTAAACGGCTCTGCAACGGCAGTGCTTAGCGCTCCCTCCACAACGGCAACGGCTACAGCACCCCTCTCGCCCCAACGTTTGAGCCTTGCCGATACGCTCGACAATATCAGCTATCGCATCATTGGGCTGGGCTTTCCGCTGCTGACGATCGGCATTATTGCTGGCGGCGTGTGGGCAAACGAGGCTTGGGGGTCTTACTGGAGCTGGGATCCTAAAGAAACCTGGGCACTCATTACCTGGTTAGTCTTCGCGGCGTACCTGCACTCTCGCATCACAAAAGGCTGGCAAGGTCGTCGCCCAGCCCTTTTAGCCGCCGCCGGATTCGTGGTCGTCTGGGTTTGCTATCTGGGTGTGAATTTGCTGGGTAAGGGACTCCATAGCTATGGTTGGTTTCTTTGAACGAGGGAGTAGGGAGTAGGGAATGGTGAGTAAGGGAAGCAGGGGGAAGAGCCACTTAAAACTTTCTTGCCTCTCTCATCCCACGCCTCACACGTCTTATTCCCTCCTCACCCTCCCTATAATGATTTGACGCACAACAGTAGATGATGGATAACCAATTTGAACCGCTGAATAATGACGAGGTGCTGTTTATCAATGTGGGTCGAGTGTTGATGGTGAATCCTACCTTCAAAGTCGGCGAGTTTATTGATGCACTTGCCCAGGCGATTAGCGATCGCGAAAGCGACTGGTCTGACGATAATGAAGGCTGGTTTGGTGAAGGGCTACCCTGTGAAGCGCTCCGTTTTGGTACCGCAGGCTGGCAGCGTGGACGTGTGCGCCTTCGGCTAGAGTTTTCACCAGAAGTCGGCAAACCTAAAATGCTGGATGTGCCCCGCGATAAACCGCGTCGTTCTGAGAAACCTAGCCCCAAAGTTGACGATATCTACGGTGACGAAGTAGACGACGACTATTAAACAGGGTTTAGGCAGAAACCGGGTTTCTTATCTAGATACTGTTCGATCTTTTATGTCTTCTCAGAAACCCGGTTTCTCTCAAACCACTCTAGTGCAACGCCCTCATGCAGAGCACACCGAAACGTCTCTGGACATCACTGCACGCTCATCTACATCGGTTGCTTAAAGGACGGCAGCTCTTAAAACGTGGGCAGACAGTGCTGGTTGCGGTTTCGGGTGGACAAGATTCATTATGTCTGGTGAAGCTGCTGCTAGACCTTCAGCCAAAGTGGGGCTGGCGACTGGCGATCGCCCACTGCAACCATCGCTGGCGGACGGATGCTGACGCAAACGCCGAATACATTCAGCACCTGGCGCACGGCTGGCACGTACCCTATTACGTTCAAACCGCTGAAGTCGTCGCCACCAGCGAGGCAGCCGCGAGAGAATGGCGCTATCAAGCATTAGTAGCGATCGCCCAACAGCATCAGTACACTTGCGTTGTCACGGGGCACACCGCGAGCGATCGTGCAGAAACGCTCCTCTACAACCTGATACGCGGCAGCGGTGCCGATGGCTTGCAGGCACTCACCTGGAAGCGATTTCTCACGCCTGAGATCCAGTTAGTACGCCCACTTCTCAGTCTCACTCGCGCTGAGACGAGACAGTTCTGTCAGGAAACACAGCTCCCCATCTGGGAGGACGCAACTAACCATGACCTGACGTATGCCCGCAACCGCATTCGTCGGGAGCTGTTGCCATACCTGCAAACGCACTTCAATCCACAAACGGAACAGGCGCTTTCTCAAACCGCAGAACTGCTCCAAGCAGATGTCGCGTACCTGGAAGCGCAAGCAACTGTTTTACTTCAGCAGGCACAGCATCCCGATCGTCCAGGGTTAAACCGCTTGCTTCTGCAACACGCTGCCCTCGCACTGCAACGACGTACCGTGCGCCAATTTCTTCAGCAAACTTTGCCCTGCGCTCCTAACTTTGACCAGATTGAAAAGCTGGTCAACCTGATCACAGCGCCTAATCGTACTCAGACCGATCCCTTTCCGGGTGGCGCGATCGCCCATGTCGAAGACCACTGGATCTGGCTCAATGCCGATGGACAGGGCGATCAAAGCAACCGAAAGCTTTGATGCTTTCAACTACAGCTTTGACACCGCTGGGCACTGCGCCAAATACCAGCGCCAGGGGCGATCGGCACCTTGAGTTAAGCCAATGCGAGTGGTTTGCACCAGGGCGATCGCGCCTTGATCCAACTCTTCCTGAAACGTGGGGCTACGATGTTCGAGCCACAGCGGTTGACCAGGCTGCAACGGTTGAGCATTGAGGCTCAGGTCAATTTTTAAGGCGCGACAGAGTTTACCAGGACCAGCCGCCACACGGTGAGGCTTCAATGTTTTGGGGCGAATGTCGCTTTGAGCGGTTTCGTGATCAAGCCACGGTGGCATCGTTTCTAGTTGCAGGGCGCGAATCAAGACAGCGCTGGGCACACCATCCAAATCAGTCACAATGTTCAAGCAATGGTACATGCCGTAGATGAGGTAAACGTAAGTCATGCCCGCGGGACCAAACATGACCGAGTTGCGATCGGTGCGGCGACGATAGGCATGACAGGCAGGATCACCGGGTGTATATGCCTCTGCTTCGACGATCAATCCGCGCCAAAGGGTAGGCTCCTGTGCTGTCTCACTCACTTGGCGCACAAGCTGACAGCCAATCAAATCAGGGGCAACGGCTGTGGATGGACGGGCAAGCCAGGATGGATCAATGACCAAATTTGTTGCAAAAAGCTGTGAATTGCTCGAATCGTGAAGAGACTGTTTTACAATTCCTAGAGGTTGGACTCCAGATTCTAGAGGAGACGCTTTAGCTTTTCGAGTATTCATTAGCTTGAATCTTCTTGAGTTTCTGGTTCAATGTCAGTATCTAAGGTTCAGCGATCGCGCGATTCCCATCTTTAAGTTAAGAGAACATAAAAATATGGATGTCAAACTGGTTCTAGTCGTTCTCACCGCCGTGTTTACAGTGGCATGTCTATTCTTTGGCACAAAGAACGGCTTCTACGATTCTGATGACTACCACGGCAACGGTTCAGCGCACTGAGCATAAGCGGGCTGCGGTTAGCGGTAGCTCGTAGTCCTTCCCCAGCGCTTCACTGGAAGAGTACGTTCCAGTCTTAATTCTAGGGCTACGCACACAGAGCGTTTGCTTCCGCTACATCTATCGCAGGGTCAAAGTGCCTGGGCGCTAACAGCAGCAACATGGAGAGGCGTGAGTACAAGCTTCTGCTTGCAAGCCTGGTTGAAATCAGCCGCTTGTAGGGGTAGTGCCTTTTAAGTAGTAATAACGGCTCGCAAACAGCAGACTGAACGTGTTGTGAGCAGCAAACTAGGTGATTGCGAGTACAGAAAGTGACCCAATCGTGAGTGAACTGGAATGTCTGGCATATGGCACAGAAGCGGATGAGGGCATCTGTTTGTTGCTCACACTCGGAACGTATCGCGTTTTGCTGGACTGTGGGCTAACTGATCTTTCGGCGTTCGCTCAAGCAAAGACTCCGCCTGCCGATCTAGTCTTGTGCAGTCACGCCCACGCAGACCATGCTAGAGGGTTGCTGCCGCTGCATCAGGCTTTTCCTCAGTTGCCCATCTACGCGAGTGAAGTCACTACACAGCTACTGCCGCTGAATTGGTCTGCGGCTGACTACACATCTGAGGTTATCCCCGGCTCTGAGGTTGACCAGAGTATGAGTGATGGCTCTGCGCTCACTCCGTTTCCGCTTTTCTGCCACGCCTTGCCCTGGCGTACCCCGATCGAGTTTTTTGATGGTCTCAGCGTCGAACTGTATCCAGCCGGACATCTGCCGGGAGCGGCTGCCTTTTTACTGACTTACACGCCCGCTGCCGAGGACGATCGCCCCGCGCGTCCTTACACCGTCTTTTACACAGGCGACTTTTTCTTATCCAATGCACGTCTGGTTGAAGGCATGCCGTTGGAAGAGTTACGCGGCATTGCGCCGGATGTGCTCATTCTTGAGGGCAGCTACGGCACAGCGCGGCATCCGCATCGCCGTCAACAAGAAAACCAACTGGCAGAACGGATCGATCGGGCGATCGGCAGCCGACAGTCCATTCTCCTACCGACTTCAACCTTAGGGTTAGGGCAAGAGCTGTTGATGCTGTTGCGGAGTCATCATAATTTTACAGGGCGTGACCTCGATATCTGGGTTGATGGCTCTGTCGCCGCAGGCTGTGATGCTTACCTGGAGATCATGCCCCACCTGCCAACGTCGGTGCAAAATTTTGCCCGTCACCAGTCGCTCTTTTGGGATGAGCGCGTTCGTCCTCGTGTGCGCCATCTCACTCCAGACCAACGCATTAATCTCCAGCAGCGCCCTGCGATCGTTCTTACCGATAAAACGGCAGACCTGAGCCAGTACTATGCTGCTAATCCGGATGGATGGCTGATTTTAGAGCCGCAGGAGCCGCATTATAGGCGGGGAGTAGGGCGTTCCCACCCCTCACCCCTCTCTCCTTACTCCTCTCCCTCAATCGAAACCTACCTTTTGGCACAGCATTGCGATGGTCCTGGTACGACCCAATTGATCCACAATTTGCGTCCACAGCATGTCGTGTTCATGCATGGGTCGCCCGCCTACCTCGCCGATCTAGCGGGGTTAGAAGAACTGCACAACCGCTATCACATCCATACCCCTGCGATCGGCACGTTAGTCGAACTACCGATCGGGGAGACGTTTTTGCACGTAGCGGCTCCTGATACAAGCTACGAAGGTGAACTGACCGAACTGAATACGCTGGTCAACATCACACTACCAGAGGCAATTACGGCTGACCCACGCTGGCAGCAACTAGCCGATACCGGGTTGATTGAGGCTCGTTGGCAAGGAAACGAACTGGTGCTACGTGGTTTGCCGCAGCGGGAACTCTTGCGCCCCAGCGATCGCCTGCTCGACTGGATGGACGGGAACTCGCCCCTGCGGAACTGCTGTGGCAATTGCCGTCACTATCGCGGACAGCGCTGCTGGAATCAGCGATCGCCCCTGTTTGAATTCAAAGTCACTCCAGACGGGTTTTGTCCCGTTTTTGAACCGACTCAAACGCCAGAGGAAGAAGATCCATAGGGATTGTGAGAAGTATTGTCATGCTCTGTAGCAGTTAGCGGTCAGCGGTCAGCGGTCAGCGGTCAGCGGTCAGCGGTCAGCGGTCAGC
>NZ_JCACKI010000057.1:0-25219 GCF_059505325.1 Tildeniella sp. | reverse complement strand
AGGAGGCAGGAGGCAGGAGGCAGGAGGCAGGAGGCAGGAGGCAGGAGGCAGGAGGAAAACTGTATTGACTGAGCGCGGGAACCGATTGAAGTCGTGTAATCTAGTTTTTGTTTTCGTATAAAAACCCTGTTTTAGCTTTGACCGCTAAGATGAGTCTACGCAATCTCAAATGATTCTCTGTTGGCAGCAGACTAATCCCTCTAGGATACGGTTCCGAAAGACTATGCCGATATGTTTGGCATTGAGGGCATACTGACCATGCACGTGTTACTTCCATAACAGAGTCACTAAGGTCGATCGTCGATGACAAAACTCTCAAAAAAGTTACTCGAAGCCGTTCGCTGGCAATCGCTCACATTAGACTTCAGCCCTCAGTGTGGAGAATGTTACGCCACACACAAAGGTTCACTGAAAGTCGATGCGTTTGAAATTAAATGCTACAAGTCTTCCGATGGTATGGCTGCACTTGACATTGAAGATATAGAACGCTTCTTTCGCGGCTGCCCTAATTGCACGGCTCCGAGTGAGTGTCGTCACTGCAATCAGGTTAACGATGATCCCGATCGGCAACAGACTGCGGTTAAGCTGGAAGCAGAATCCTAATCCGACCTTGGACATGCTACTGAGTCAAGCTGGCTGGCTGGCAAAAGAGACTAGATGAACTGAAAGCCCACTGCTCTAGTAGAGTAATAAGATTCCATTGTGCGAATTAATTGAGACGGCATGACAATCAGTGTGGTTACGGGTGTCGCAGGTTTCATCGGTTCTAATTTGGCAGATGCCTTGCTGAAGCGGGGCGATCGTGTGATTGGGATCGACCATTTTAACGACTACTACAACCCACTCCTCAAACACAAAAACATTGCTCACCTAGCAAACCATCCCGCTTTTCAGCTTGTGAAAGCAGAGATACAGCAGGTGGATTGGTCTACTATTCTGCCTGAAGTGGATGTGGTCTATCACCAGGCGGCACAGGCGGGAGTCCGTGCCAGTTGGGGCAGTGGGTTTCGCACTTATACCGAACGTAATGTTAACGCGACTCAGACATTGCTAGAAGCGGCAAAAGAGGCAAAACAGCTCAAGCGTCTGGTCTTTGCCTCCTCATCCTCGGTGTATGGTGATGCAGAGACGCTGCCAACGCATGAAGCGATTTGCCCTCAGCCCGTTTCGCCTTACGGCATTACTAAGCTTGCCGCCGAACGGTTGTGTTTGCTCTACCACCGCAACTTTGGCGTACCTGTCACAGTTTTGCGTTACTTCACGGTGTACGGTCCTCGACAGCGACCCGACATGGCGTTTCACAAGTTCTTTAAAGCAGTCTTGGAGAACCAGCCGATCGCCGTCTATGGTGACGGGCAGCAAACACGAGATTTTACCTTTGTAAGCGATGCCGTAGCCGCAAATCTGTCAGCCGCAGCCACTCCAGAGGCGATCGGTGAAGTTTTTAACATTGGTGGCGGCAGTCGCGTGATGTTGACTGAGATACTTGAGACGATCGAGCAAATCGTTGGTGAACCATTCCGCCGGGAAATGATGCAGCACGCCGCAGGTGATGCCCGTCATACAGCCGCCGATGTCTCGAAGGCGCGTCATCTCCTGGGCTATGAGCCACAGGTAACGCTTCCAGAAGGGTTAGCGAAAGAGTGGGCGTGGATTAAAGCTCTCTACACCTGAAGCTAAAATGGTTCAGCATTCAGCTAAGGATCGTGGATCAAATCACCTGTCCTTTTGTAGGGTGCCTATAGCCGTTCCGGCATTCAAGAAAAGTGCAACGTAACTGCGACGCTGCTTGATTCACAGTTACAATCCTTACAACGCTTGGTTGGAGAATACGTCTTTAAATGTGTCGCTTAATGGGTTATCTTGGCTTACCAGTTCAGGTCGATCGCCTGTTGCTTAAGCCCGAGCATTCGCTGCTTGTACAAAGCTACAAACCCCGTGAAATGACGGCTGGGCTGATCAATGCCGATGGGTTTGGCATGGGCTGGTATCATCCACAGCACGATGTAGACCCCTTTACCTACAAAAACACGCTGCCGATTTGGAGCGATGTCAATCTGCCGAGCCTCAGTCGGTATATTGAATCGGGTTGTGTGCTTGCCAATGTCCGCAGTGCAACCCCTGGTCAGGCACTTGATCTCAGCAACTGCCAGCCTTTTCAGCATGGTCTCATCTTAGGTGTTCATAATGGCTATATCGAAAACTTCCGGCAAACGCTGTATCGACCGATCCGCGATCGCTTAAGCGATGCCAACTATCAGTCGATTGGCGGCAGTACCGACTCAGAGCACATCTTCGCATTGCTAACTAACACGCTGGACGCAAATCCTGCGATCGCATTAGCCGATGCGGTGCATGAAACGCTCACCACGTTATCCCACCTGGGACAGCAGCAGCAAACCGGGTTTTCTGCCAACCTGATTATTAGTGATGGGCAACAACTGGTGGCATCTCGATGTGCCAATCGTTCTCAGACACCCTCACTCTACTGGTTACGCGACGATCCACTGTTTCCGCAAGCCGTGCTGATTGCCTCTGAGCCGTTGTTTGCTGGCAACTGGATTGCCTGCCCTGAACACAGCCTCCTTACGGTGACTCATGACCTCGATATCCAAAGCCATTCAATCTGATGTTCTAGCCCACGCCGATCGCACACATGAGCGATCGCACCCCTCAGGCTCATTGCAAGCCCGACGCAATCAAATGAGGCAGCAAATGGAAGCGTGTCGTACTGCGACATTAGCGCTGTTCCAAACGGTCGATTACGAAGCATTCTGCCAGCAAGCGCACTCAGACTTTAGCCCGATCGGCTGGCACCTCGGTCACATTGCGTACACAGAATCTCTCTGGCTCCTGGAACATTTTGCTGGACGATCGCCGCAGTTTCCAGACTATCGCCGTCTGTTTGCAGCCGATAGCTTGCCGAAAGCAGAGCGCGTTTATCTACCTGACCTTGCTGAAGTACAAGCGTATCTTTCCACGGTTCGTGCAGCCGTTTTTGTGTATCTGGAAACGGCACCGCTGGACGAGCAAGAACGTCTCTGGCGCTGGTTATTACAGCACGAAAGTCAGCATGGAGAGACGATCGCGCTGGTGTTGGAGTTGATTAGAAGGCAGGAGGCAGAGAGCAGAGGGCAGGAGACAGGAGGCAGAAGGCAGGAGGCAGAAGGCAGGAGGCAGAAGGCAGGAGGCGAGGGAGGCGGGAGTCAAGGGAGGCAAAAGGCAGGAGAACTCAAAACTCAAAACTCAAAACCTCTTCTCCCCACTCCCCACTCCCCACTCCCCACTCCCCCATCCCCTATGCTCTGCATTCCCGCAGGCTCCTTTGAGTGTGGCAACGATTCGATCGAGGCGCTGGATAACGAACGTCCGGTGCATCGGGTCTATCTGGATACGTACTGGCTCGATCGCACCCCTGTCACCTGTGAAGAGTACGCCGTGTTTATGGCAGCAGGTGGCTATCAAGATCTGCGCTGGTGGTCAGCCGCAGGTTGGGAGTGGCTTCAAGCGGCTCTGGTAACGGAACCGCTGTATTGGTCTGATGCACCCGATCGCGCCTATCATCCCGTTTGTGGGGTGAGCTGGTACGAAGCCGATGCCTACGCTCGTTTTGTGGGGAAACGGCTACCGACTGAGGCAGAATGGGAAAAAGCGGCAAGCTGGCACCCGATCGCCCGCCAACGCCAAACCTATCCCTGGGGTGCATTAGAACCCAATGCTAACGACTGCAATGGCAATCATGCTGTGGGTCAAACAACGCCTGTGGATGCCTATCCTACTGGTGTCAGTCCCTCTGGCTGCTATGATCTGCTGGGCAACGTGTGGGAATGGACAGCGACCTGGTTCGATCGCTACGCAGGCTTTGAGGCATATCCGTATCGCGGCTATTCTGAAGCCTATTTCGACGGTCAGCATCGTGTGCTGAAGGGCGGCAGTTGGGCAACGCAAACGTCATCCATGCGCTGTGCCTTCCGCAACTGGTATCACCCTCACGTTCGCGAAATTCTCGCTGGCTTTCGCTGTGCGGCAGATATGCCGCGTTAAGGAACTGGGTTTCTGTAAACCGCTGCGACGACAGACCTCCGAGGTTTTGCCTTGCCAAATCAGCAAGTAGGAACCCAAATGTTGTGTTGAAGTACTTGAAAGTTGTATTTGAGTACCCAAACATTGTATTCAAGTACCCAAACATCGTGTTGAGGAACCCGAACGCCGTGTTGGAGTACTTGAAAGTCGCATTTGAGTACCCAAAACCTGTGTTTGGGAACCCAAAGGTTGTGTTCGAGTACCTAAAAGTCGTGTTGAGAAACCCAAATGCTGTGTTCAAGTACCTAAAGAGCCAATTTTGAAGAAATCTGCTGTTTTCCTGCTAAGAGAATAGATTCGAGTATTTTGAGGTAGTAATGATCACCTCGTGCAAAGCGACATGACGGACGTTTTCATTTCCTACTCGCGCAAGGATCAGGAGTTTGTGCAGACGCTCCACGAGGCTTTGAAGGCACACGATCGGGATACCTGGGTTGACTGGGAAGGCATTCCCCTCACTGCCGACTGGTGGCAGGAAATTGAACGGGGCATTGAGGCAGCCGATACGTTCATCTTTGTCATCAGTCCCGATTCGGTTGCGTCAAAAGTCTGCAATCAGGAGCTTGACCACGCTGTTAAGCATCACAAGCGGTTGGTGCCTGTCGTCAGACGCGAGGACTTTGACACGACGCAGACTCACGAGGCACTCAAACGGCACAACTGGCTGTTTTTCCGCGCAAGCGATGATTTTGACAACGCCTTTCAACGGCTGCTACAGGCGATCGACACTGACTTAGAGCACGTCCGACAGCACACACATATGCTGGTAAAGGCGATCGAATGGGACAGCAAAACCCGCAACCCCGATTTGCTGCTGCGGGGCAGTGAACTGGAGGCGGTCATTCAATGGCTGACACAAAACGCCGAAAAAGAACCGCGATCGACCGAACTGCAACGAGCCTACATCAACGAAAGCCGCAAAGTAGAAAGCGATTGGCAAGCAACGGAACTTCAGCGCGAGAAGAAAATCCGTCGAGCA
Source organism: Tildeniella sp. (assembly GCF_059505325.1). NCBI lineage: Bacteria > Bacillati > Cyanobacteriota > Cyanophyceae > Oculatellales > Oculatellaceae > Tildeniella > Tildeniella sp. The sequence goes on along the minus strand of NZ_JCACKI010000057.1, from coordinate 20,157 downwards.
ACGACGATCGCGCTGGTCGCTGCTGTAGGTGGGTTAGCCGTTGCCACCGGACTGGGACTCTTTGCCTTCAGCCAGTACCGAGAAGCAAAAATCAATGAAATCAATGCCCTCAGCACTTCTTCAGATGCGTTGTTTAACTCCGATCGAACACTTGATGCTTTGATTGTGGCGTTAAAAGCTGCCGATCGCCTCAAAGCTGCGACTTGGGCAAGTAGTGATACACGGAATCAGTTGGCGATCGCACTACAGCAGGCAGTGTATGGGGTGAACGAACGAAACCAGCTACACGGGCATAGTGATGGTGTCAGAAGTGTTAGTTTCAGCCCGGATGGTAAGACCATTGCCACTGCCAGTGCTGACAAAACGGTGAAACTGTGGAACCTGCAAGGACAGGCACTTAAAACCCTCAAAGGACATAGTGATGGTGTCAGAAGTGTTAGTTTCAGCCCGGATGGTAAGACCATTGCCACTGCCAGTGCTGACAAAACGGTGAAACTGTGGAGCCTTGAGGGGCGAGAACTCAGAACTCTTAAAGGGCATAGTGATGCTGTTGATAGCGTCAGTTTCAGCCCGGATGGTAAAACCATTGCCACTGCCAGCGGGGACAAAACGGTGAAATTATGGAACCTGCAAGGACAGGCACTTAAGACCTTCAAAGGGCATAGTGATTGGGTCAACAGCGTCACTTTCAGCCCCGATGGCAAAACCATTGCGACTGCCAGTGATGACAGGACGGTGAAGCTATGGAACCTTGAAGGACAGGCACTCACAATCCTCAAGGGGCATAGTGATATGGTTACTAGCGTCAGTTTTAGCCCCGATGGGAAGTCAATTGCTACGACTAGTATTGACACCACGATGAAGTTGTGGAATCTCGCAGGTCAGGAGCTTAGAACCTTCAAAGGACACAGGGATTACATTTTTAGCGCTAGTTTTAACCCCAATGGCAAGACGATTGCCTCCGCTGGTTATGATGCCCTAAAGCTGTGGAACCTTGAGGGGCAGGAACTCAAAACGCTCAAAGGACATGAAGACTTGATTGCCAGCGTCAGTTTCAGCCCGGATGGCAAAACCATTGCCACTGCCAGCGACGATCAGACCGTAAAGCTATGGAATCTTGAGGGGCAGGAGCTTAAAACCTTTAAAGGGCACAGCGATTGGGTTCCTGGTGTGAGTTTTAGCCCGGGTGGCAAAACCATTGCTACTGCCAGCGACGATAAGACCGTGAAACTGTGGAATCTTGAGGGGCAGGCACTCAAAACATTTAAAGGTCACAGTGATCAACTCAGTAGCGTCAGTTTTAGCCCCGATGGTAAGACCATTGCTACTGCTAGCGAAGACAAAACGGTGAAGCTATGGAACCTGCAAGGACAGGCACTCAAAACGCTTAAAGGGCATAGTGATTGGGTTAACAGTGTCAGTTTCAGCCCTGATGGCAAGATGATTGCTACTGCCAGCGAAGACAAAACGGTGAAACTCTGGAACTTGCAGGGACAGCAACTTAAAACGCTTAAAGGGCATAGCAAAGAAGTCTATAGCACCAGTTTCAGCCCCGATGGCAAGACGATTGCTACTGCCAGCGAAGACAAAACGGTGAAACTCTGGAACTCGCAGGGGCAGGAACTTAAAACGCTTGAAGGTCACAGTGATGCTGTTGAGAGCGTCAGTTTTAGCCCCGATGGGCAAACCATTGCTACTGTCAGCGGCGACAAAACTGCAAAGCTATGGAATCTTGAAGGACAGGAACTGAAGACCCTTAGAGGTCATGCTAGTTACCTTAGTAGCGCCAGTTTCAGCCCGGACGGTAAGACGATTGTTACCGCTAGTTTTGACAGCACAGTGAAACTATGGAACCTGGAGGGACAGGAACTCAAAACGCTTCAAGGGCATAGTTCTTATGTCTTAAATGCTAGTTTCAGCCCCGATGGAAAAACGATCGCCTCTTCCAGTGCTGACAAAACCGTCAAACTCTGGAATGCTGAAACTCTGAACTTTGATCAACTCGTTGCACGGGGCTGCAACTGGGTGCGTGGCTATTTGACCTACAATCCTGATGTGAAAGAGAACGATCGACACATTTGCGACGGCATCACCAGCAAAACGTGAAAAGGCGATCGCGGTTAGGGTAAGGGCGATCGCCGTTTTTACAGATCTTGGCAAACGGTTTTACGGCTAGGCAGGAGAGCGCAATCAGGTGGGGTAAGGGTGATCGCCACCACTCAACAATTGATTGAATACTGTAACTCCCCGATAGAAAGCGCAAACCAACGATGGATGGCAAAATAAAAGAGCGATCGCTCTTAGAGAGGAACGAGGATGCTTGAAATCCGTAAGCACTATGTTTTAGATGAAAATCAACACCCGATCGCGGTGCAGATTGCGATCGCAGATTTTGAGCAAATTGAAGAAATTCTTGAAGACTTTGGCTTAGTCAAATTGATGGAAGCCACAGAGGACAGTGAGCACCTTTCTAAGGTTGATGCGTTGGCATACTATCGATCGCTGAAAGAGCAGCATGTGGACAGTTGAGTATACGAAACGATTCTTGAAAGACCTTGCTGCGATGCCTGCTGAGATCCAAGCTCGTGTGGAACCGATTGTCTTTAAAGCATTGGAGTCAGACAATCCTTTTGAGTTGGGCTACTTACAGAAGATGAAGGGCTACGCTGGCAAGTATAAAATTCGGGTGGGTGACTACCGCATTGGCATTACCGTTACCAAAGAAACCCGAACGCTACTTTGTGAAAGAATTGCTCATCGCAGAGAAATTTACAGACTCTTCCCTTAATGATCAGAGATAGTCTAGTCCATAGCACCATCTTTGACGATCAACTTCCTTGCAGATCTCGGCAAACGGTTTCACGGCTAGGCAGGTAAGGGCGATCGCGTCAAACCGTGTCTTCTATCATTGGGTCTTCAAGCAACATCCCTCGCTGCTGTGCTGCTGCACCCAGACGACGATCGATTGTCGCCAGCGGTAGTCCCTCACGCATCGCCAGTGCCAGATAAGCGGCATCATACGCGGCTAAACTTCCTTCACGAGCGATCGCAATTGTTGCATCAATTGATGCTTGATCGGTATTCACATCAACAAAAATAGGCAGCGATCGTAGGAGCATCAATGCCTTGGCTGCCTGTATTTGCGTGACCCGCTGTCTCCGCTCAGCTACCAGCAACACGTTAACGATTTCTAGCCAAAGAATACCTGGAACAATAGCTTCTACATCGTCTGAAAGTAGAAGCAAAACAGCATCCGCATAGGTATTACTTTCATCGCCAAAACACCAACTTATGGCAACAGAGCAATCCAGTACCAGGCGCATTAAAAACGTCGCCCTTCTTCGCGCAGTGCTTCGATCGTTAGCTTACCCAGCAACATTTTCTGCCGAAGATTGCTAAAGCCTTTGACTGCTGTAGACAAGCGCTGAACCACATGTGCTTGTGAAAATTCGTTGCGGCTGGAGTCTGCCTGTCTCTCTAGCTGGTCGCGCATTTGAGTCGCTTTTCTTCCAGCGACTTCCCAGCCATCAGATTTGGATGTTGACTCTGTTTGCATACTATTTCCAGGTTCATCTTTCGGCATAGACTACTTGCAGTTTACCACTCGGTTCAGGATTACTGGTCTCATCACCCGTATACGAAGCCAGTTATGGTAGCGCCAATCGCCTCTTCGTAAGATTACGACGGCGATTCGGATGCCTCTTTTCCAAACTTGCCAACGTTGCTGAGTTAGCCGATCGAAGACGCGCCATCACCAGCAAAAAGTGAAAAGGCGATCGCGGTTAAGAGGGCGATCGACGTTTCTGCGGGTCTTGGCAAACGGTTTCACGGTGAGAAGTGGGGGCGATCGCCTTGCATGGAGCACTACCGACCAATAAGTTTGTCGCGCAGATGTTTGATTCTGTCTCGATATTTCGCGGCTTCTTCAAACTCCATTTTTTTCGCGGCTTCTTTCATCTGCGCTTCGAGTTGGGTGATGAGTGCGGGAATATTTTCGAGGGGCAGATCTTGTGAATGTTCGTAGACTTGCTCTAGCTCCTGAGCGTTCAGGCGGCGGGATACATCCAGAAAGGTCAGAATTGAGTTGCTGGTACGTTTAATAATCGAGACAGGGGTGATGCCGTGTTTCTCGTTGTATTCGCTCTGAATGGCGCGGCGACGTTCGGTTTCGCTGATGGCTTTTGCCATGCTGTCGGTCAGGTTATCGCCGTAGAGAATTGCCTGTCCTTTGACGTGTCGGGCAGCGCGTCCGATCGTCTGGATGAGCGATCGCTCTGCCCGCAAAAACCCTTCCTTATCAGCATCTAAAATGGCGACGAGTGAAACTTCAGGCAAATCTAAGCCTTCCCGTAACAGGTTCACACCAATGAGGACATCAAACTCACCGTTGCGGAGGTCTTGGAGAATTTCGATGCGCTCGATCGAGTTGATCTCCGAATGCAAGTAGCGAACCTTCACACCGCGTTCCTGGAAGTACTCGGTCAAGTCTTCTGCCATCCGCTTAGTTAACGTTGTGACGAGAACACGTTCCTGTAAAGGAATGCGCTCTTGAATTTCGTGCAGGAGATCGTCCACCTGTCCCGTTGTGGGGCGCACGAAAATTTCAGGGTCAAGCACACCTGTAGGGCGAATGATCTGTTCCACAACATGCCCCGTGCCCTGAATGTAGCCCTTTTTACCCGCTTCCGTTTCGCTCTCAAACTTGCCGTCTGATTGGTCTAACTCCCATTCGCCTGGAGTAGCGGAGACAAAGACGCACTGGTTCACTTTGCTCCAGAATTCTTCCGCCTTAAGGGGACGGTTATCTGCCGCGCTGGGCAACCGAAAGCCGTGCTCAATCAGCACTTTCTTGCGCGCCTGATCGCCGTTGTACATGCCGCGCAGTTGGGGAATGGAAACGTGCGATTCGTCGATGACCAGCAGCCAATCTTTCGGGAAATAGTCGAGCAGGCATTCAGAGGGTGAACCCGCGTTGCGTCCAGCAAGATGGCGCGAGTAGTTTTCCACACCGTTGCAAAAGCCGACTTCACGCAGCAGTTCTAGATCGTAGCGGGTACGTTGCTCTAATCGCTGTGCTTCCAGGAGTTTGCCGTCTTTCTCCAGGTCTACCAGACGGGCTTTCAGTTCCTGCTCGATCGCCTCACACGCAACCTGTAATCTCTCTTCTGGGGTGACAAAGTGACGAGCGGGATAGATGTTCACGCCATCCATGCTTTGCATCGTGGCACCTGTCACCGGATCAACATAGCGAATCGCGTCGATTTCGTCGCCAAAAAACTCTACCCGAATGATGCGATCTTCGTAAGCAGGACCGATCTCCAGTACGTCCCCTTTGACCCGAAATTTGCCTCTACCAAGATCCAGGTCATTGCGTGCATATTGTACAGAGACTAAATCACGAATGATTTGACGAGGGTTCATTTCTTCGCCTACGCGCAGAGGGATCGACGCTTTCAAATATTCCGAGGGAATCCCCAAGCCATAGATGCAGCTAATCGATGCAACGACGATGACATCGCGCCGCTCAAAGAGCGATCGCGTTGCCGAATGGCGCAGCATATCGATCTCTTCGTTAATCGAAGCCGTTTTTTCGATGTAGGTATCCGTAACGGGAATATATGCTTCGGGTTGATAGTAGTCGTAATAGCTAATGAAGTACTCAACCGCGTTATCGGGAAAGAACTCACGCAACTCGTTGCAAAGCTGCGCCGCCAGCGTTTTGTTATGCGCGAGCACCAGTGTCGGTCTACCGAGTTGTTCAATCACACGCGCCATGGTGTGCGTCTTCCCGGTACCCGTCGCACCGCGTAGCGTCTGGTAATGGTTGCCTGCCTGGATGCTGGCGATCAGACCTTTAATCGCTTTGGGCTGGTCGCCAGTCGGCTCAAAAGGGGCTTGAATCTGAAACTGTGCCATAGGGTTCACTACCGTCAACTGAAGAGAAGGGGCAGATTCTTCTCCATAATGACGAATTTTGAGGCAGATTGCCGGATGGTCATCCATCCAGCCACAGGCATGGTGTACCATACTCATAACGAGTACGGCTTATCCAGTCTTCTGCACAGCAACCGTAACCCAATGGCGGGTGTAATGTTTGTGTAAGACTGCTGCCTTTGCGTGTTGTCGGACAACCACATTTTGAGAGAGCTAAATTTATGCTGCCTAACCATGAAGGACAAAAAGTTCCCAACGTCACGTTTCGGACACGTCAAAACAACGAATGGGTTGATGTAACGACCGACGACCTGTTTGCTGGCAAGACAGTTATCGTGTTTTCACTACCGGGTGCGTTTACGCCAACCTGTTCTTCGACGCATCTACCAGGCTATAACGCGCTGGCAAGAGCCTTTAAGGACAATGGTGTCGATGACATTATTTGCCTTTCGGTGAATGACACGTTTGTGATGAACGAGTGGGCAAAAGACCAGGAAGCTGACTATATCAAGCTGATCCCCGATGGCAATGGTGAGTTTACCGATGGTATGGGACTGTTGGTGGACAAGACAGATTTGGGCTTTGGTAAGCGATCGTGGCGCTATTCCATGCTGGTGAAGGATGGCGTGATTGACAAAATGTTCATTGAGCCAGAAGAACCCGGCGATCCGTTCAAAGTGTCGGATGCTGACACCATGCTCCGCTACATCAACCCGGAAGCCGCGAAGCCCAAATGTGTCTCTATCTTTACAAAAGTCGGCTGTCCGTTCTGTGCCAAGGCTAAAGCGATGTTAAAAGAGCATAACCTGGACTATGAGGAACTGGTCTTGGGTAAAGATTTTACAACCCGATCGCTGCTGGCTGTAGCAAGCGCCACCACCGTCCCCCAGGTTTTTATTGATGGCAGGCTAATTGGCGGTTCTGAAGCGCTGGAGGCTTACTTCCAGGCAGCATAAGTGTTCCGGTCGAGCGCTGAGAAGATGTTCTGTAACGTTGCCGAAACGGCAATGAATGATTGCGACACCGTGCGCTCGACCGCACTTCAGTATGATCACCGAGGCTTCACGGGACTTTACGAAGGTTTTACAGAACGCTCCGGGATATCACTATTACTCTGAGAAGTAAGTAATCAATCCCGATGAAGTCGAGCTATGAAACCTCTGTACTGTGCGATCGCTACCTCAGCTATGCTTGCTTTGCTGACTGTGCTTGCTCCCCAAGCGAGGGCTGACGACGACGTTCGGAGCACTGCTTATGAGCAAGGTCGTGCGGCTGGTCGGGCATGTGCCGCGGCTGGTCCATCCTGTGAGAAGTTTGCTTACCCTCATCCCTCCACTACGACTGATGCCGCTGGTAACACGTCTGAAAATCAGATTACTGAGGCTCAGGCACTCGACAATACTGATTACGTTGCTGGATTTATCGTCGGAAAATCTGAAGCTAACAGTAAATAGACGTATCTTTGTGGGTCAGGGTTGCCGTTAAGGTATGCCATCAGTGATTGGCAGCCGATCGACACTAGTTGCTAACGGTTGAACCCAGGTAGAGCAGCTATTTCTCACCGTTTGACTGCTTTGATCGCCTGATGAATTTGGTGCAGTAGCTCTGGCATGGGTAACGATGCAGGCAGCACTTGGGTCGCAATTTGCCTGAGTGCTTCTGGCAGAGGCGCGATCGCGTCCAAAGCACCTGTTTTGTGATCGCTACGGTGGTCTAACACCAGAATCGGGGGGCGTTTGGGTAATTGCTGAAGCGCCAGGAGCATGGGTATGGTGAATGCCTGGGCGATCGCATCTGTCCAACAAATGAGCAACACATCGACGCTACGAGACTCCAACTGCTGAAGCACCTCTTGCCAGGAGCGCCCAATTGAGCCACGCAAATCTGCCGCATGCAGGTATTGTGTGAGCGCCCGCAGCCACTCCATTTCTTTAGGAAAGCTATCTAAGCCACGCTCTGGTGCATCATGACGAGTTGGCGTTTCCAGCGTCATGGGAAGCGTAAGTGCATCTAGCGCCAGCACCAAGGGTCGCCAAGCATACCCAGCCGCAATCTGGATCACCTGTAACAGTGCAGAGGTGGAAACGTTTAGCGCGATCGAAGACGGTGCCTTCGGTGTCGATAGACAGGGAAAGACCAATAATCCCTGTGCCTGGTTTGCTGCCTGAGAAGTCGCTTGATCGATCGTGACCAGCGGTAACGAAGCGAGAAAGATGTGCTGGCAATACTGCTGAAAGTACGAGGCTCCATCGGCTAATGTGCCGTCCAACAAGACGACATTCGGCTTCCATACACGTGCCAGTAGCTCTGCCTGTTCCAGGTCATCTGCCTCTAAGATGCGATATTGACACGAATACAACAGCCCACTTAAGTCTGCGGCTAGGGGTTGATGGGGGCTTGACCAGGTACCAGGGCTGAGCCGTAAAACCGTCAGAACAGCCGTAAGGGGCGGATTCAGTTTTGCGTCTTGGCGGTCAATTACTAGCTGCTGAAGGCGTTTTTGAAGCACTCTCGGCTGGATTGGCAAGCTGAGCAAGCTGTCTGCCTGCCGTTGGCGTGCTTGCTCTTCGTCAACCTTTGTTGCCATGACCACAACTGGGATCTGCTGGGTTTCTGCGCTCGATTTAAGTAGGGTCAGGACATCCCAACCCGATAGTAATGGCAGCACCGGATTGAGAAAAATAATGCATGGTTGCAAGCGACGCGCTTTTTCTAAGGCTTCGGTGCCTGAGCGAGCAATCACAACCCGATAGCCCAACCCCATCAGCTCATCAGAAAGCGTTTCAATTAACTGCGGAACGGCTTCCACAATCAGAATCAACTGACTGCGCTGCGAGGCAGACACACTCAATGCGCCGCTGCCAGTCGGTAACGACGGCAATCTCTCTGGCGAATGAGGCATTGTGCCTTGAGCGTCCAGCGATCGTTCAGAGACGCTGCTCTCCAACGCATCTTCAAGCATGGAGGGATTGGCAACCGCATCAGGAGGCGCGTGGGTTCGCGGTGGGTTGGGCGGCAGTAAAATCGTAAATTGACTGCCTTCCCCTTCTTTAGAAATAAACGTAACATCACCACCGTGCAGTCGCGCCAAGCGTTGTGTGAGTACTAACCCTAAGCCTGTGCCTTCAAAACGACGCGTCAGGGGATTTTCTAGCTGCTGAAATTTCTGAAAAATCAAATGCTGTTTTTCAGCCGGGATGCCAATACCTGTATCCCAAACAGTGAGAGCAATCCAGCCGCCCCAGCGACCCACTTTTAGCCCGATCGGGTCGTGCGATTCGGTGAACTTGAGCGCATTAGAGAGCAAATGGACGAGCATTTGGCGGAGCCGCTGTTCATCCGCCATTAGTAGCCCTAGCCCAGGTTCTAGCGCGAGCGCAAACGCTGGTTGAGCAGCCACTGGTTCCGCCTGAGTACTTTCTTGAAGCTGAAGTTGCTGTGCTTGCTCAAACGCACGCTGACACACTGTCGCTAGATCGACTGGCTCTAGAACCAGCTCTAGCTGCCCGGTTTCCATACGAGTCAGATCGAGAATATCGTTCACAACCGCCATCAGGTGACGACCACTCTGGTGGATCAGCTGAGCGTAGTGAACCTGGCGCGGGTTTAGCGTACCCAGGGTTTGGTCTTTGAGCAAGCTAGACAGCCCTAGTACGGCTGTCAGAGGTGTTCGCAGTTCGTGACTAATGCAAGCGAGAAATTCATCTTTAAGGCGATTGAGCTGAATCAGGTCGGCATTCTTAGCGGTGAGTTCCCTGGCAAGTTGCTGCTGCTCAGTCACATCCTGTGCCAAGATCAGCCAGAGTTCTTCAGCCGCTGGGACTAGGGAGGCAGAGGCAATCTCAAGGCTCCGATCGATAGCATTGCGGTGATGACTGTTCTGTGTCTGCCCGGTAGATGAACCGTCATGGATCGTAGACAGCAGGGCAGCCAGTCGGAATAGTTGGGAAGGGGAATCCAGGTCGCGGCTAAATTCTGTTTCAACGGCGGTGGCTAACGTCTGCGCTCGATCGCCCAACGCTAAAGCAGATTGAGAGGAAAGTGTACCCAGCGGAATACGCACGAATTGTAAAACTTGTTCCTGCCCACCTTTAAGCGGACAGACGCAGATACAGGTGCCGGGTTTTGACCCCAACTGGCACGAACTTGCGCCCAAGGAAAGCGATGCTGCCTCAGCATTGGCAGCACTCAAGCCGTCGTCACTCAGATAGGGTTTTTCTGGGGGTCTTTCTGGTTTGCTCGCTCCAGTGAATGCTTCTAGCGCTGTGAGGGATGGCAGCGATCGTGCCGTCCAGACTTCAGGCTGAGCTATACCAGTGGATGGTGGCTCCAGGGATGACCACATCGCTTGTTCTGACGGCGGCAGCACAACAGACGGTTCAACCAACGGCATTTCTAGAAGTGTGGCAACTTCCTGTCGGAGCCAACCAGGATCGAGCAGCTCACTAATCTGGGTGCGCCAGATGGAGTTTTGCGCCAGCATCTGCCCATCACGGGTTTGCAGCATCACTGGCAGAGGTAGATGCTCAATCAACTCACGTAACAGCGGACTTAAGGGTAACGATGATCGTTCGGGCAAAGCGCCGATCGCTGGCTCTGCGTCAACCTTGACGGCACTCAACAGCGTGGAGTGCGTGGTCAAAAACTGTAATAGCCGTGCGCTATCCAGCAAGCCCAAAAAGCTGCCCTCAGCGTTTGCCAATGCATAGCAAGCATGGGGCTGCTGCTGCAAGTGCGGTAAGAACGCATCGATCGCCAGATCCGCCGCCAATACCAGCAGTGGTTCTACAATCGAGGGCGTAATCTCTAGCAGCGGCAGATCGGCGGCAAGCTCTCGGCGATCGCCCAATGCTGTAGGCAGGTGGCTTAACAATCCAGAAGCGACTAAATGATGCAGCAAATGCCGCGCACTGACCCAACCGATCGCGTGGTGATACTCATCAACCAACACCAATCGGTCACGCGCTTCGTTAGTTGGTGCATTGTCTGACTGCCCCAAGTCTGACTGCCCCAAATCTGACTGCCCCAAAATTGCTAACGCTTCCGTCAGACGTGCGGTTGCCAAACAACATGGTACAGACTCAACAAAGGCTTGGAGACAAGGAATACTTAAAACCATGTAACGCTTGTCTGTAAGAACGGTGATACAAAGCAGGCAACGCTGCAACAGAGCAATTGCCGCAGGCGTAACGGTTTAGTGAAAGGGCTTGCACATCTGCTAGCTGAATAGTACGGCGAGCGTTGAGTGCAAAAGCAGCACTGTGATCAAATGTAGGCTTAAGGCAAAAATTGGTGCAACGATCACAGCTTATGCTTCATTATGACTCCCTACAGGAATGGTAGGGTCAGCGTGCGCTTGTTTGTAACTATAGTTAATTGAGTGCTAAAATCTTAATGAAAATTAAAGCTTTTTGTGGTCTCGTGGTGAAAAGCTTTAAGTCAACTAATCAATAAGCACCGTCTGCTCAAAATGTCAGGTTTTAGACCGTTTTGCACCAACCTCCGCTTACCCCTCAACGTTCTAAGCTCTCGATCGGTATTTTCCTTGAGTCTGAAACGCTGACTCAGGCACTTTCACAGCGGCTTGATCACGATCGTCATCTTGTGAATCTGATCACATCGAGCAGTGGGTTTTTCAGCTTTGTTGAGCAAGAAAAGCAGCGTCTTGATTGCCTGATTCTGCACGGCACCCCGGACTTACTACAGATTACCCATCGGCTCCACGGTCAGGCAACGCTCCTTCCAGCAGTGGTCGTAGGAGAATCTGGCGCGGCGGCAAAACAAGCTGCTGAGAGCGGTCAGACTGCTCCGGAGGAGACAAGCACGACCCAAGCCGTCGCTCATCTGGGGCTTGCGTTTGCTTATCACACCGCTGAAGTTTGGATTACGACCGAGCAATTCAACGCCATCGGTGACTATATTGAGCGGGCGATCGATCAATTCCTTCACCTTTCACCGACCTGTCGCCTGAGCAACACGCTCTCCACAGTCGATTTAGCGACTGACGTAACCGCTCAGAATTTTCTCATGCTGCAACAGCGACGGCTATCCGACAAACTTAAAGAGCGTCTGGGCTACCTCAGTGTTTACTACAAACGGAATCCACGCCATTTCTTTCGCTACATGACAGCAGTACAGCGGCAAGAAATGCTGGAGCAACTCCGTCATGAGTACCGCGAGATTGTTCTAAGCTACTTTGGGGAAGACAGCGCTCTCAATCAGCGCATTGATGAGTTTGTCAACTCTGCCTTTTTTGCCGATATAGCCACATCGCAAGTCGTAGAAATCCACATGGACTTGATGGATGAGTTTGCGAAACAGCTAAAATTGGAAGGGCGCAGCGATGACATTCTGCTTGATTATCGTCTGACGCTGATTGACACGATCGCGCATTTGTGCGAAATGTATCGGCGGTCTGTACCGAGAGAAGCATAAGTCTGAGTGGTAAGTGAAAGGTAACGTGTAGAGTCGCTTTTGTGATGAAGAGCGCGCACCGAGATGATCGAGCCAGCGACCCAATTTTTATCTTTAGAGAATCTCTTTTATGAGTTCCCTTAAACAAACCTACATCCTCAAGCTCTACGTGGCTGGGAATACGCCAAGCTCAATTCGGGCGCTAAAAGTGTTGAACGAAATCCTTGAGAAAGATTTTCAGGGTGTTTATGCACTGAAAGTCATTGATGTCTTGAAAAATCCTCAACTTGCTGAAGAGGATAAAATTCTAGCGACACCAACGCTATCTAAAATTCTGCCGCCCCCTGTTCGCAAAATCATTGGTGATTTGTCCGATCGCGAAAAAGTGCTCATTGGTCTCGATCTTTTGTATGAAGAACTGCGGGATGAGGCGGTTGAATTGCCAGAGTAAGCAACAGGCAGTTAATATACAGTTTTTATGCTAGATATAGCGAAATCGTTGATTAGTTTTAGACATTCTCTTTAGCAAGCTCTCATGAACCAACTGAACCAAAATGCACCGAATGGCGAATACAATATTCCAGGTGTGCAAAAAATACGCACCATGATTGAGGGGTTTGACGACATTAGCCACGGTGGTTTACCCACAGGTCGTACGACACTGATTAGCGGGACATCGGGCACAGGTAAGACCTTATTAGCCATTCAGTTTTTGTATCACAGTATTGTTGATTTCGATGAAGCGGGTATTTTTGTCACGTTTGAAGAATCCCCTGCTGATATCATTAAAAATGCGTTCAGCTTCGGTTGGGATCTACAGAAATTTATCGACGAAGGCAAGCTTTTTATTCTAGACGCATCGCCTGATCCTGAAGGTCAAGATGTAGCTGGCAATTTTGATCTGTCAGCGTTGATTGAGCGGATTCAATACGCGATCCGCAAATATAAAGCGCGACGAGTGTCGATCGATTCAGTCACGGCTGTCTTCCAGCAGTATGATTCGGCGGGTGTGGTACGGCGCGAGATTTTTCGCCTTGTGGCTCGCTTAAAACAAGTCGGTGCTACAACCTTAATGACCACTGAGCGCGTAGAAGAATATGGTGCCGTAGCGCGATTTGGCGTAGAAGAATTTGTCTCAGACAATGTGGTGATTATCCGTAATGTGCTGGAAGGGGAACGTCGTCGTCGGACGATCGAGATCCTCAAACTGCGCGGTACAACCCACATGAAAGGTGAATATCCTTTTACAATTACGAATCATGGCATCAATATCTTCCCGTTGGGTGCAATGCGTTTAACGCAGCGATCGTCCAATGTACGAGTCTCGTCTGGGGTCAAAACGCTTGATGAAATGTGCGGCGGCGGCTTCTTCAAAGACTCGATTATTTTGGCAACGGGGGCTACAGGTACGGGCAAAACCATGATGGTCAGCAAGTTTTTGCAAGATGCCTGTCAACGGGGCGATCGTGCCATTTTATTTGCCTACGAAGAGTCTCGTGCCCAGTTATCTCGCAACGCCTACTCTTGGGGCATTGACTTTGAAGAACTGGAGCAAAAAGGAGTACTGAGAATTATTTGCGCCTACCCAGAATCAGCAGGTTTAGAAGACCATCTGCAAATTATCAAAACCGAGATTGCTGAGTTTAAGCCGTCTCGGATTGCGATCGACTCCCTCTCTGCTCTGGCGCGTGGTGTCAGCAACAATGCCTTTCGTCAGTTTGTGATCGGTGTGACTGGGTTTGCTAAACAAGAAGAAATTACGGGCTTTTTTACTAACACCTCTGACCAATTCATGGGGTCTCATTCGATTACTGACTCCCATATTTCTACAATCACTGACACTATTTTGATGCTGCAATACGTTGAGATTCGCGGTGAAATGGCGCGGGCAATTAACGTATTTAAGATGCGTGGTTCCTGGCATGATAAGGGCATTCGTGAATATACCATCAGCGAACGTGGTCCCCAAATTAAAGACTCGTTCCGCAACTTTGAGCGCATTATTAGTGGCTCACCCACTCGCATTGCTGTCGATGAAAAGAGCGAACTATCGCGGATTGTTAAAGCGGTGCAGCCGAAGGATGAAGATTGAAGAGCGGAGTTTGAGAACGAGTGCGATCGTCAACGCATGAATCTGCAATCTAAACTAGAAACGGCAATTTAGCGCTCCAATCTCTATGCCTACGGAAGTGGTCGAAATTCTCTCAGCCGAAGAAGTCCGTCGCACGGTGACCCGTCTGGCATCGCAGGTCATTGAGCGATCGAACCTCTCTCAACTTGTGCTGCTGGGCATCTATACACGAGGGGTCAACCTGGCAGACATGCTGGCACGTCAGATTGAGATGCTAGAGCAAGTTTCGGTGCCTGTTGGGGCGATCGACATTACCTTTTACCGCGACGATCTGGATACGATCGGCATCCGCACGCCTGCAAAAACGGAGATCCCCTTCGATCTCTCTGGCAAAACCGTGGTGCTGGTGGATGATGTTATTTTCAAGGGACGCACGATTCGCGCTGCCCTCAATGCGGTGAACGACTATGGTAGACCGGAAGTGATTCGGTTAGTCGTGCTGGTTGATCGCGGGCATCGAGAAGTGCCCATTCACCCCGACTTTATCGGCAAACAGCTTCCGACCGCCAAAGAAGAACAGGTCAAGGTTTATCTCCAGGATGTGGATGGGCGCGATGGGGTGGAGCTAATCAGGGTGTAGGGGGTAGGGTGTAGGGGGTAGGGAACATACATTCTGTACCCCACACCCTATACCCCACACCCTACCCCCTCACATCATGGACACCCAGATTCGTAAAGCCGACCACCTCCGCATTTGCCTGGATGAAGACGTGCAGTGCCGCCAGGTGAGCAATGGGCTAGAGCGCTATCGGTTTACTCATTGCTGTTTACCGGAGATCGATCGTGCCGACATCAGCTTGAGTAGTCTGTTTTTGGGTAAATCGCTTCAGGCACCGCTGTTGATTTCGTCGATGACGGGCGGTACAGAGTTGGCTAAAACGATCAATCAAAGGCTGGCAGCAGTGGCTCAGCAGTATGGTCTGGCGATGGGGGTTGGCTCTCAGCGCGTGGCGGTTGAAGATCCCACGATCGCAAGCACGTTTGCAGTACGATCGATCGCGCCTGATATTGCGCTGTTTGCCAATCTGGGCGCTGTGCAGCTCAACTATCGCTACGGGCTGGATGAGTGTCGTCGAGTCGTAGAGACGCTGGAGGCTGACGCGCTCATTCTGCATCTCAATCCACTTCAAGAATGTGTGCAAACCAGCGGCGACACCAATTTTCGGGGCTTGCTCGAAAAAATTGCTGATCTTTGCGAAACGGTTTCTGTGCCAGTGATTGCTAAGGAGGTTGGTAACGGTATTTCAGCAGCAATGGCAACCAAACTCATTGAGGCAGGAGTGGCAGCGATCGACGTAGCAGGTGCAGGTGGCACTTCCTGGGCACTGGTCGAAAGTGAACGCGCGACCGATCCCCGTCAGCGTCGGCTGGGCAAGACTTTTGCCGATTGGGGCTTACCCACTGCCATGTGCGTTACAGAGGTAAGAGCGATCGCCCCTCACATTCCTCTCATCGCCTCTGGTGGTTTACGCGATGGACTGGAAGCAGCCAAGGCGATCGCGCTAGGCGCTGATCTCGCAGGTATAGCGCTGCCCTTTCTACAGGCGGCGTACGAATCAGAGGAGGCTTTGTATGAGTTGGTCGATATTCTGCTGGCTGAACTAACCACAGCCATGTTCTGTACGGGCTGTAAGCGGCTTGGAGACCTGCGATCGCCCGGAGTCTTGCAAAAAATTTGATGCCATCCAGTCTGCAACCAAAACCCTTGACGAGGAGTTTTTTGTAGCGGTTCCCAAGCAAATGAAGTACAACCGCACAGAGTTAGAGGACAGAAGCAAAGAGGATCACAGTTTTCCTCCTGCCTTCTGCCTTCTGCCTCCTGCCTTCCGCCTTCTGCCTTAAGAACTTGTACCGCACTCAAACGAGAGCCGCCATAACTCTCACCAGGGCTTTTAGGCAACAAGTGTTCAGAGTTAATCTACAAGCTGTTAACTGATGGCATGTACTGGCTCTTGCTGCCGCTGTGGCTGCTCATGCGACTCTAGAGCGGCTCTACCGTGTTCAGTCGCACGCAGTTCACGATCGTTGATCTCTGGCTCCTTGGTGTACACCGAACCCAAAAGCACGTTGAGCACACCGCCATCATCTGCCTGACGTACAGCACGATGGGTAATCAGTTCGCCCACATTCAGGATGACATGATCCTGCGGGTCGAGAATGACACGTGTGACAGGGCGACCCAATGCTTGCTCAATGCGCTGCTGCTTGATGGCACGGGCACTCCGCCCTTGCAATTCCTTCACCTTCTCCTGGAGAGTTTGCCAGAAACTGCTCAAGTTTTCTTGTGCCAGGGCAGTGCGATCGCGTAGCTGCGATCGACCCTCTAACCAGGCTTCATCGGCACTAGAGCGAGCGGCTTCGGCTGGTGCTAAGCCCACCGCGTTCAACAAGTCAGTTTCTTTACCATACGCTTGAGCATCACTGATGACAGAGCTAGTCACGATCTGTCCGGGTGCAGCAATGATGAAGCCCTCTGCTGTTTGTACTATACGTAAGACGCGCCGACCGTTTGCCTGGTCGATGGAGGCGCGTGCTGCCAGTCCATCTACTGAGCGACGAAGCGCTTCAGCGGTGCTCTGAGTTGCGCCCTGGATGCGATCGCTGACCATTGCTGCTGTTTGCTGCACGTCTGCTGCTGCTTGCTGCATATTGCGACTGAGGGGATCAGTCACACTGCCACCTGTAGCGACGTAAAGTGCGTCCAGCATCCCTAGCTGTTCGGCTCGTTCAACCAAATCAAGGGTCACTTCTTGCCCTTGCAGCACCAGGATCGTGTTGTCTGGCGTGAAAAGATCGCACTCTGTACGGCGACCAACCACAAATAGCCGCTGTTCAGCCGGATCGACCAGCTTATTAGTGAATGTAGAGGTGGTACTGCGATCGAAGTCTTGAAACGTACTGTTGGCAGTTTGCAAACCGCTAGTTGCAGTTTCGCCAGCCGTTTGCAGCGCTGTACTGGCAGCCTGTCCAGCCTCTTGAAGCTTCGTACTAGCTACTTCAGCCGATGCCTGTAGCGTACGGTTAGCAGCGTCTGCTGTTTCTTGCAGTCTACGGTTTGCTGTCTCAGCCGACTCTTGCAGCCTTCCACCAGCCGCTTGCACACCGCCTTTCAGTCCGCCGACTTGCTCTCGCATCAACGCAGCCGTTTCGGTTGGCACAAACGCAACGTCGCGTCCAATCTTCAGTGTTTTCGGGGCTGGTACAAACGATCGACCAGAGTACACATCGGAGAACAACCCACCAGACGACTCATAGCCCGCAACAGCGCCAGAGCGGTTATCAAAAAACAGATCGACCAAGGTGCCGAGATCCAGCCCATCAGTTGTGAGAATCTTGGTGCCTTTCAACACATTGTCATGACGCAAGATGGCTTTAATTTCGGGATGTTTGTGCGCTCTCGAAACCGACTCCTTGGAGTTGACCACAATGGCATCAGCACCGATCGCCAACACTTCTTCTAAAGGAATCACTTTCGCATCACGAAAGATGCCCTTTTCTTGCACTACAAACCCCAAAATTTGATTGCTTTCTTGGTCAAAAATCAGGTCGTAAATGCGTTCAATCTTTAAACCCGTGTCGTAGGTAACGACCACTTTGCCGATGACATCACTACCCTTACGCATTGCTTTTATCCCTCATGACTCCTGTTAAACTGTTTTCAACGATTGGTTTGTGTCAAGCCAAATTAACGATTGCTGTGAGCGATCGCGTGTTCTTCAACAACCCGGCTTTGCAGCGGACTGTAGCGCTCGTCACGACCAAAACCAGGTACAGCATTGACTGCGCCGATGTACTCCAGTGTGATACCTGCGATCGCTGCCAATATCAGCAAAGCGGCAATGTTTTCGCCAGTATGAGACTGCTTTCCAACAAGTCGTGGCATTAATTCCTTCCTACGTTTAAATGTTTGCTCAGCATGTTTCTTTAGCCAAGCCATTGCTTAAGATTAGAGAACTAAAATTTGACTTCCCACTATCAATCGAAGTATCTTTTGCTACTATTAGCTCTGCATTCAGACAGAGAATACTTATTACGTGGAGAGTAGAGGCATTGAAGTGTGGTTGCTAACTTGAAGCGTAAAGCTCGAGAGAAATTGAGGACTAGCTTTCAGCTCTCAGCTCTCAGCTTTCAGCTTTCAGCTCTCAGCTCTCAGCTATGAGTGAGGATTAAACGCTGACCGCTGACCGCTAACCGCTCCCCCAAGCATGAATTTCTTTAACCTTGACACTGACGATCGCCCCCTCGATATACTGCGCCAACTGAGTGATCTGCCTGAATCTCGATCACAAAATCTGCTTTACCTGGCTGTGCCATCAACGGTTTGATGAATAACTCAGGGTGCAGCGCTTTCCAAAAGTACTCGACGAAGGCATCGGTTTCGGCATCGCTCATACCCGGTTTGCCCGCTGCCCGCATCTGCTGTTCTGCCTGTTTGCGCCACTGCTGGCTGAGACGGTAATCGACTGGCTGTAGCACAATCAGGCTGTCTAACCGTTCCCAAAGGGGCAGGTAATTGTCTAGTTTGGCATTCATGTCGCGGGCAAAGGTGCGATCGACTTCGGTAATAATGGGCGCGATCGGCGCATCAAAAACGGCTGGATCGACCGGACGAACGCCGACAAACCAGCCTTCAAACAGTACAAGATCCACATTAGCAACCAGTTCTGGCTCAACGCGATCGCCTGCGCCATTGTGCAGTGATTTGTCAAAGCGAGGGATGGCGATCGGCTGCTTCGATCCGGTCTGACACAGTGCGTCTAGCGTTTGGATGCCTAAGTCAACGTCATGGCTTCCGGGTGGACCACGCCAGATCAGACGAGGGTCTGCTTCACGCAAGCGCTGGCGATCGCTGTAGGTCTTGTAAAGGTCATCCAAGGAAAGACTGAGGGTTTTGTAGCCTAATGCCTCAAGCACTAGCGTCAAGATCGCTCCCAAGGTTGTTTTACCCGTTCCCTGCCCGCCCAAAATGCCTTGAATCCACGGGCGATCGTGTGCCCGACGTTGGTCTGCTAACCAGATTGATAGCGGCAGCCATAAATTCCATAGGGTCTCAAACAAATTGCTAGAAAGCTGTGGATATGGTTGGCAAAACTGTTCAATTTGTGGATAAACGGCTTGCAGCAAGCGCGATCGCGCCTCTAGTTCCGCCTTCACAGTTTCTGCTGTGATGTCAAACGCGATCGCCCGTGGGGTATCCCGCAACGCCTGGTCTTCTAGCTGCTGCCACGCGTCTGCTGACAGTGATGCGCCACTTGCCAAGCGCGCCACCCATGTGGTCAATCCATGATTAGAAGCCATCCATAGCCGTCCTAAATCATTGATGAAAAGTATGTAGTGGTTTCAGCAATCAGCGGTCAGCGGTCAGTTTGGACGTGAGTGCTAAGTGCTGAAAACTGAGGGCTGAAAGCGAACCCAGCGCAACTTTCACAAAGCAAATAGGATCGCTATATAACTAAGAGGACGTTTTAAAAGTCCGTATACTTGTAGCCTTGGCGACTGAAGTCGCGGCTACACGGACAAAACCTGCCGTCGCAGGTTATAAAGCCCTCGCGTTTCGGTAGTCCGTGTCGGCGGACTTTGTTTACGTAGTCGCGGTTTTAACCGCCAGACGCTTTTCAAACAGCCTCTAAGCTCGACTTTGTCCATTGTGAAGGGGAGGAAAGGTAGCAAAATCAGGA
>NZ_JCACKI010000056.1:0-25375 GCF_059505325.1 Tildeniella sp. | reverse complement strand
GGGGGATTTGAGGGAGGGGATGAGGGTGCGGAGGTGTTGGGTGATGTGGAGGAATGCCTCGTCGCGGCTGTCCCAACGAGTGATGGGGGTTTGGTTGTGAGGGAGGGGTTGGAGGGTGCCGAAGGGGGCGCTTTGCCAGTCTACGGGGCGGAGGAGGATGGGGATGACGCAGGTTTTTGCGGCAGTGTGGCGGGTCATTGCCTGACCGACGATGTTCCAGTGGTCATCGGAGGCAAGGAAGTCGGGGCTGATGAGGAGCAGGATGATGTGGGCGGCGTTGAAACGATCGCTGATCTCGCTGGCACGATCGCTCCCGGCGGTAAGTTGGCGATCGCACCAGTCAGCGATGACACCTTCGCGTTTCAGCAGGCTCAGGTGCTTGCCCAATTCGTCTCTCAAGGCTTCGTCCTGCGGTGCGTAGGAGACAAAAACTTCAATGGCTTCGGGCTGGGGATGCGTCACGGTGGATGACCAGTGAATCTCTCTGTTCATCACTATAATCGCGTGGGTTGGCAAGTGGTAGGAAAGGTGTTGCTGGGGAAGGAGGGTGTGGGGTGTAGGGTGTGGGGTGTGGGAGATGCGAATGATCGATCGCTGAGGGAGAGCGATCGTGTTTTTGGCTGTAGAGACGTGACATGTCACGTCTCTACAAATGGGTTCAATGTCACTACAGATTGATCTAGCTGGGTGGATTCTGACTTGAACAAGATGCTTCGACTTCTGAGGTGCAATGTTCTGATTTTGAATGGGAGCGATCGCCCTCTGAGGTAACCAGGTCTAAGAAAAACTTAGAGCATTCTTGCTTAAAGTCGCAATTTTCTTATCTCAAACAGGAATGTTCTCGTTTCAAATAGGAGTGTTCTCACTTCAAGTAGGAACGTTGCCGTTTGAAACAGGAATGGTCTTATCCTAAACAGGAGTGTTCTTGTTCCGAACAGAACCGTCCCCCTTTGAAACAGCAACGGTTTCACTTTAGAAGGGAGTGTTCTCGTTTCAAACAGGAATGGTCTCACTTTAAGTAAGAACGTTGCTATCTAAAACAAGAATGGTCTTATCCCAAACAGGAGTGCTTTTATTCCGAACAGAATCGTTTCCGTTCGAGACAGGAATGATCTCACTGCAAGCAGAAATGGTCTCACTTCCAGTAGGGACGTTGCAACACTCCTCACCTTCCCTGAGTTCGCATAGACGGGACTTGGTGCTTATAGCTGCGGTTTTCTCCATTAGACACCGTTCAAACAACCGCTAAATCTGCTCTAGCTCGTTTTGGTGAAAATGTGCCCGAAATTTTTTATCAAACTTGATCAGATAAGGCAGATTGGCGCTGATTGGTTTACCGTTCAGCTCTCGAATCACCTGAAGCACCTCCCCTTCCTGCCCCTTCAAGTCGAAGGGGTTGTTGCGATGATCCGGGTGATGATACACGATGACAGATGCTGCCACACGGACGCGACTTCCAGCCGGAAACGTTTCACCAACTTGCATAACTCAGACTTCCTGTATAACAGCCGTCTCCGCTGTCAGTACAATTCAATGCTTTAGACGATGCTTTATCTTTGCATAAGACTGTACCCTTCCTACATTCCTGGCAACACTCGCTCACGAAATTGCTGAAAGCCTGTAGGATTGAGCCGAGACCAGGTAACAAGCCCAACGCCGCCAAGTAACAGAACAGCTATTAAACTTCCTATAACCAGGAGTTTGCGCGATCGACGGTCTCTAGCAGCACCCTCTGGCTGTTGAGCAGCGGGTTTGTCTTGTAGCAGTGCTCTAGAGGCGGGCGACCATGCAGATTCACTTCTCCGGCTGGCTGGCAGCAAGGGTTCTGGCACAACAGACGAGACAGTACAGCGGAGGAGCACGACGGATGCGTTGTCATGCCCGTTTTTCTGATTTGCCAGATCAATCCAGGTTTTAGCTGCCAGTTCCAGTGAGTGTTTGCCCTTGAGAATGGCATCTGTGTACGCTGCCCAGGATTGTTCAACCAGACCCCGATCGCTGAGTCCATCGGAGCAAAGCAGCAGGATGCCATCTTCTTCCAAGATCAGGCGTTGGACAGTGGGTCGCAAGAATTCGGCATCGCGTGTGCCGATCGCTTGAGTGAGTGCGCCAGCATCGGGGCGCTGCAATGCCTCACGATAGAGCGATCGTCCCAGTCGCACTTCCCGCGCTGCCACATCGTCATCGACCGTCAGTAAATGACAGTAACGGGGAGTCATCCAGTAGGCGCGGCTATCACCGACGTTGATGAGATAAAGCTCGTGCCCATTGCCATTAGAGCCGTTTACCGTGGCTCCGTCTGCTGTAGTCAAGCGCTGGGGCACCTGTAGCGCCATCACCAGCGTTGTGCCCATGCGACGACGCTCTTCTCGTCCCTGCGTGTCATTTTGACTGGCGATCAGGTTGTTGACCACGCGCACCGATGCCTCTAGCTGCTGCATCAACAGGTCGGGAGAGACTAGCTCTGTTTGTGCCTCAACCTCTGCCAACAGCGCCTGTGCTTGCAATTTCAGCGAGCGCACAGCCGTCTGACTTGCCACCTCGCCCCCTTCATGCCCACCAATGCCATCACACACGATCGCCAGATGGGATGCTAACGCCTCTGGTCGGGCTTTACTGGGAGGATAGCAAGCATCTTCATTGTGCGATCGTTGAGGTCCCGTGTCGGTTGCGCTCACGATTTGCACTCGCAGCGGTAGTGGCGCGGCTTGTTCTAGCAGCAATTGATTGAGCTGAGTTGCGATCGTGCCCAGTTCACTACCGTCTTCTCGCATCTGGTAGCAAATTGCTTGCAGCCGCTGTGCAATCTCTGGCTTGGCGCTGGTAACCCACTCTAGCCAGCGGTTGGCGAGATCTGCCAGTGTGGGTATCACTACGTCTGCCGCATCTGATCCCGCTAAAACATCAGCATCATCAAAGAGTTGGCAGAGCCGCACGCGCCATCCTTCGATCCGAACATTGTTCGCCGACAGCAGGCTGGAAGCAACACCCTGTTCTAGCAGGGGTGTCCAGAGCTGAAGTAGTTGCCACAGCCAGTAGACCTGACGCAGGGCAGTTGCCTGTGCCCAGGCTTGCGCGATCGGGGGATACAGCTTGCCCTTTTCATCCAGCGGCATATTCTCCAACAGAAAAAAGGCAGCCTGAGCGTCGTCTGTCTGCGGGCAAAAGCCATACACTTCTGGAACGTGCAGCCGCTGCGGATAGAGATGCAAATACGGCAGCACCTCATCTGACCAATCAGTTGGCACATCGGGCGGTAGGCTGGGCTGCGTATCAAGCCAAATTTGGGGTGCGGTCACGTAGTAGCGACCTGCTACCTGCGTCCCCACAGGCGGATGTTCCGTGCGCCCAACTGCCCACAAGTAGCGGTAGACGAGCGGTGTTTCACACGCAACGCAGACAAGAGTCCCCAGGGTATTCAGGGGAGCGGCACAGTCTGGGTTGGGGCAACAAAGCTGCGGCTTAGAATCACTCATGCGTTTATGACAATATCTATAGAGTTTTTAAATGACTCACTGGTTAAGCCCACCTGATGTTACGTTCATGCTGTGACTCTCCAGGCGACGCGCGATCGAGATTAGACTGGTGATAGAAATCAGGGTTCTGAGCACTTCTTGAATCGCGATCGCTGATTGTTACCCCAAGGCTGATTGTTACCCAAGAACGTCTCAGTTGCATTCTTCAAAGTTTTAGGGAACTCTGTCAATAGCGCGTCTTTGTCGATTGAGACCAATTGCCTATCAACTATAGGGGTGAAAGCGGCAAACGCGCTCGATCAGTTTCTTAAGAAATCTATCGCTCTGGTGATCCGAAATGCGCTCCGTGCATTCTGGATCTACCCGTAGCGATCGCATCCCTTTCATTCACGTCTTCAGGAATTCGTTACATGGCGCTGAGTCCTACGCTGATCTGGCTACTGGTTGGAGCGATTCTGTGTCTCGTTGAGTTTATCGTGCCAACGGCGTTTATCGCGTTGGTCATGGGTGTCAGCGCCCTGATTGTCGCTGCTGCCTCTACCATCATCCCGCCAGGTCTGCAAATCGTGCTCTGGATGGTGCTGTCTCTAGCACTGACAGTTTACTCGCGTCGTTTGGTGCAGCAAAAGACGACCCGTAAGCTAGACGCAACCGAAGCCGAAACCCTGACCGAGATTCTGCCCGGAAAAATCGGGCGTGTACGCTACGAAGGCAATTCCTGGGCGGCTCGTTGTGAGGATCATACGCTGACGATCGCCCCTAATCAGACGGTCTATGTCGTCGCGCGGAAAGGCACCACGCTTTCGGTAATGCCAGAGCACCTGCTGCACTCCGAAGACGTTTAACGATCGCAAAATCAACACAACGCATTAGTAAACACAACTAAGGAGACAATCGCCATGTTTGGCTGGTTTATCGCACTGTTAATTGGTGGTGGTGGGGTCGCGCTTTCGTCCGCCAAAGTAATTCAGCAAGGAAATGAGGCATTGGTTGAGCGATTGGGTGTGTACGATCGCAAGCTCGAACCCGGACTCAAATTTGTGATTCCAGGCATGGAGCGCATTGCCTATCAGGGCACCATTCGAGAGCGAGTGCTGGATATTCCGCCACAGCCTTCCATTACCCGTGACAACGTGTCCATCACCGTAGACGCTGTAGTGTACTGGCGCATTATTGATATGGCGAAGGCGTACTACAAAGTCCAGGATCTTCAGTTTGCGATGGTCAATCTCGTGCTGACTCAGATCCGGGCTGAAATGGGCAAGCTAGAACTGGATGAAACGTTTACTGCCCGATCGCAGATCAACGATCTTTTACTACAAGAACTGGATGAAGCCACCGATCCCTGGGGCGTAAAAGTCACACGGGTAGAGCTGCGAGACATCATCCCCTCACAGGCAGTGCAAGAATCGATGGAACTGCAAATGTCCGCCGAGCGGCGCAAACGAGCAGCCATCCTGAACTCTGAAGGCGAACGCGAAGCGGCGGTAAACTCTGCCAAAGGTAAGGCAGAAGCGCAAGTCCTGGATGCCGAAGCGCGTCAGAAGTCACTCATTTTACAAGCAGAAGGCGAACAGAAAGCGATCGTCCTTCGCGCTCAGGCAGAACGGCAAAATCAAGTCCTGAAGGCACAGGCAACCGCTGAGGCAATCCAGATTGTGAATCAGTCCCTCAAAGCCGATCCCCACGCACCTGAAGCAGGCAAAATGCTTTTGGCGCTGAACTATCTAGAAATGGGCAGCACGATCGGCAAGAGCGACAGCAGCAAAGTCATGTTCATGGATCCGCGCAGCATTCCAGCCACCTTACAAGGCATGTTGTCGATCGTGGACAACGGAAAGGAAGGATAGGGAAAGGATAAGGGCTAAAGGATGAAGGCTAAAAAATCATCCCTTAGCCCTTAGCCCGTTTTCATTCAAGCTTAATCGCGCTACAAAAGGGGCGGTTGTACTACAGTAGAGTCGTAATTTTCACCATACCGCCAGCTCTTCCTTCGATCTCTAACTTGTAGTCTTCCAGTAATCCCATGCCAACCAAGGACTCTGTTTCCGATACGTTGACCTCAACCCTTCGGACTTGCCCATCCCAAATTACAGCACTAGCGTACATTTCAAACATTTTGAGGCTACCATCGCCGAGGATTGCACTCTGTATACCTCGGAGGGTTAACTTTAACTCATCAACGATCGCCCTCGGTAGCATTAAATCGCCTGTGTAACCTGTATCAATAATCGTTCTCACGCTTTTGCTTCGCCTGCCATCGTTCAAAACAGCAATCTGGATCATTGCCTCACGATTTGCGTTGACACTGCCTAAAATCATAGGGACATGGTTGAACCAGCCAAACCAATACGATGAACGGCTCGGTGTCCAACTCGCACAAACCAAATTTGAGCCTTTGGATGTTGAGCTAACAGTTGATCCGAAGCAGTGAGACTATCTTTTGCAACTTCAAAGGCTCCAGTTTCAATGTCGATCGCCACGATCTTCCCATGATTGCCTGCTTCGACTTGGGCACGCACCTGCGATTCGTAGATCTCATTGCCGCGTCGAGCAAATTCTTCTTTGCTATAGCGAGGTTGTCGAGCTGTCATTGGATTAATTTCGCTTCAGTTATTCTGTTTCATTTTAACCTGGGCGATCGCGCTACTTCAACCGACAGACGATCGTTGCAATGTCTGTGGGAGTTGGGTTTCTTGCGCTCAACTCAATCTATGGCAAGGGGCGATCGTACTCAACAACCATGCCTCTGTCATTTCAGGAGATTGTAAATGCACAACAGATAAATGTGCATACTCCGGTTGCTGTAGCAATATGGGGTACTCTTGACGATTCCGTCGATAAGTCCGTAACATCCATAGCACGATGGAATCCTGACTTAAAAATGATGTTCGTAGATCTTCACGATTACCGTTCCAAAGTTCTTCCCGTTGCAGCGATCGTCGTAATGTTCGGCGTAGAAGCCGCCCGATAATGAGCCAGAAAGAGTAGTCAAGAAAGACAACTGTGTCAGCTTGAGTCCAAACAATATCTCGCACTGCGCTGTAATTGCCATCTATAACCCAGCGATCGCCACTCAAAGCATCAGTCACTCGATTACGAAATACCTCAAGTGGGGCGGCTGTCCAATGCGGCTCCCAATGTAGTGCATCTAATTCGATATGAGGAATCTGGAAGTGTTGAGCAACTGATCGTGCCAGAGTTGTTTTACCTGACCCCGTTGTCCCAACAATAGAAATCCTCTGACCACAATGTTGGAAACCTTCTTGCATAAACCCCTCAAGCGTGTCCGATCGCCTTAATTGCCGCTTCTAGCTCAATCGCCACACGTGTCCAGTGAGCGCTGCCTTGACAGAAAACGGTATACGGTTCTCGTACTATTATTATCATGTCCAATTTTCGATCGACAAACCAGTAATCTGACTAAAGTCAGCACTGTTCCGGGTCAACAAAATGGCTTGATTCACCAACGCAACCGATGCAATTTTCAAATCCATTGTGCCAAGTCTGGGATACTCTTTCCTGAGACGTTGGCATTTTTGAGCAGCTTGTTCATCGAATTCAAGCACTGGAATCGTGCAGTAGTTTGTCAATTGCCGTTTTAACTGCTTATACGCTTCAACCTGCTGTTCAATAGTCTGGGCTTTGGTAATGTAACTCAACCATCCCCGCGTTTGCTCTTCATAGCTAATAATGCTGGCTGCTACGTGAGTGGAACTGGCGCTTCCCAATCTTTGCATTAATCGTTGAGCTTTCACCCCTCCACGATCTAAAACACTGAGATGATCCGTGTCGAGAATGTACATCTACTCATCTGGCTCTACAGAATTTGTGCGGAGAGAGTCACGATATTCGCGTCCCAATTGCATCGCCTCATCATAGGCTGAGTTATCAGCAAAGGTTCCAGCGATTTTTTCCCACCAGGGTTTCAAGGGTACACCACTCTCCACCTTGCTTTTAAGCTGCTTAACTTCAGCTTCTAAAGAAGCTACCCGTTCTTCTAGCTGTTTTGGCATTGGCAATAGACCTCATTTGAACTCAAATTCTCATTTAATCGTAGGTCACGGCTTCAGATTTTGCACCTTGATAACTGCCAGGAAAGCAGCTTTGAAGAACTCCTAAGTTCTACAACTGAAGCAGTACAACACCTTGCTCTCCTAAAAACTTCGGTATAACGCCTAGTTTGAGGGCACTTGTACCTAAAGGCTTCGGGGTGATTCACCCTCTGCGCTCATTATCTTGAAAATTTTTGTATAAATTCAGCACGATCGCCCCTCATACAAAATTCTCACTCAAGCATGACCGATCGCCTCAACTGCCGCTTCTAGCGCGATCGCCACATGCGTCCAATGAGTACCGCCCTGGCAGAAGACCGTATAAGGTTCTCGTAAGGGACCATCGGCGGAGAATTCTGAGGTGCTGCCGTCGATAAAGGTGCCGCCCGCCATCACCAGTTGGCTTTCGTAACCAGGCATGGTAGCAGGGACGGGGTCGAGGTAGGAGCCGATCGGAGAATGTTGTTGAATAGCACGGCAGAAGGCGATCAGTTTTTCAGGTGTGCCAAGCTGAATTGCCTGAATGACATCACGTCGAGGCGCATTAGGCAAGGGATTTACCGGATAGCCCAGTTGCTCAAAGACATGAGCCGTGTAGTGATTGCCCTTCATGGCTTCGCCAACCATCTGTGGCGCGAGAAACAAGCCCTGAAAGAGCAGCCGATTTTGGTCAAAGGTTGCGCCGCCTGCACTGCCAATGCCGGGAGCGGTGAGACGACAGGTTGCCATTTCCACCAGATCGGCACGTCCTGCTACATAGCCACCTGCGGTAACGATCGTCCCACCAGGATTTTTAATTAACGAACCTGCCATTAGATCGGCTCCGACAGCAGTTGGCTCTCGGTCTGCTACAAATTCGCCATAGCAGTTATCGACGAAGCAAACCGTGTTGGGGTTTTGCCGCTTGACGATCTGGACGATCTTTTCGATGTCGGCGATCGCCAAGCTGTCACGCCAGGAATAGCCACAGGAACGCTGAATCAGCACCATACGTGTTTCTGGCTTGATCGCAGAATCCAGTGCCTGCCAATCGATCGTGCCCAATTCGGTCAAGGCTAACTCCCGATAGCGAATGCCAAACTCTGCGAGGGAACCCTGATGTTGTCCGCGTACACCAATCACTTCTTCTAATGTGTCGTAAGGAGCGCCTACCACCGCTAACAGTTCATCGCCTGGTCGCAAAATGCCGTAGAGAGCGCAGGCGATCGCGTGGGTTCCCGACACAAACTGCACACGTACAGCAGCGGCTTCTGCGCCGACAATGTCTGCAAAAACCTGATCCAGCACCTGCCGCCCCAAATCGTCGTGACCATAGCCTGTCACACTACTAAAGTGATGTACACCGACTCGATGGTTGCGATACGCCGTAAGCACTCGTCGCAAATTTTCCTTGACCTGTGCGTCAATTCCAGAAAAAATCAGGGATAGGGTTTGCTCTACTTCACTTGAAAGATGAAAGCTGCTCATGGATGTCTCATTATTTTCTAGAATACGCTAGGTGCTTATTCACAGAGGCACTGTTTCGCAGAGGTGCTGTCGTTGCATGCAGTCTCAGCTTGCATCCACTCCTCTAAAATGAGCGAAGTTTATTGTCGCGCAAATTGGTACCCTATCCACATTGAGATGAATGAATGACTGTTGCAACTTCTAAAAAATTAAACTTTGACTTGCCCGTGATTCTGTTCATGGCGATCGTCCATGGAGGCGCACTCTTTGCCCTCTTGCCTGCAAACTTTAGCTGGGCGGCGATCGGCATCGCAGTCTTTTTACATTGGGTGACGGGTGGCTTGGGCATCACGCTCGGCTTTCACCGTCTTTTAACTCATCGCAGTTTTCAAGCTCCTCAGTGGCTAGAGTATTTCTTTGCCTTCTGTGGCACGATGTCTTGCCAGGGTGGCGTAATTGACTGGGTAGGAATGCACCGCCTCCATCACCTGTATTCTGACCAGCCCTCCGATCCGCATGACTCTAATCGCGGGTTTTGGTGGAGTCACATGGGCTGGATGCTGCGCGAAATTCCCTCACGCGATCAGGTCGATCGCTTCACCAAAGACCTTCACGATGACCCGTTTTATCAGTTCTTAAACAAACAATTTATTCCCTTGCAGCTCTTGTTAGCATTGGGGCTTTACCTGCTGGGCGGCTGGTCATTTGTGGTTTGGGGCGTTTTTGTGCGTCTCATTGCTGTCTTCCATTGCACCTGGTTGGTCAACAGCGCTACGCATCAGTTTGGCTATCGCACCTACGAGTCAGGTGATCATTCCACCAATTGCTGGTGGGTTGCCCTCATGACCTATGGTGAAGGCTGGCACAACAACCACCACGCCTTTCAACATTCTGCCCGTCACGGCTTGCAATGGTGGGAGTTTGACCTGACCTGGATGACCATTCAGCTACTGCAAACTCTGGGGCTGGCAAAAAAGGTAAAGCTAGCAGAGAAAGAGGGATGAACGTATAAAGTATGAAGGCTAAAGGCTGAGTAGAACGACTTTTTAGCCTTCATACTTTAGCTTTTATACTTCTCTCAAAACTGTCCTGTGCCTTGCACGATATGCTTGACGGTGGTCAGGGTTTCGAGGCTAATCAAGCCGCGCCGCTGACCTTTCTGGTTTGACATGCCGAGAAAAATCGAATCGCCTCGTTTAGGGTTGCGGGAGAACCGGGGCGAGGCGTTGATGTAGGTTGAGGCACTATTCACACCGAGCGCAAACTGACGGCTCTCTTGGTAGGATTCCGTCACTAAACAATCGGCATGACCGCTGCTGTAGAGGTTGATCCAGGAGATAGCGGCTTCTAAGCTGTCGACAACTTTAAAGGCTACAACCTTTGCCAGATATGCCTGCCGCCATTCTACTTCTTCGGTTCGCTTCAGATCTGGAAATTCTGCAACCAGTTCGGCATCACCTCTAATCTCAAAGCCTTTTTCTCTCAAACTGTTCCACAGCATCGATAGAGATGAGAGATTTTGTTGGCGATGGATCAAGACTTTTTCGATCGCGTTCACTGGGTCAGGTTCGCTCTGATGGCTATCCAAAATGATCCAGCGTACAGCGTCTAAGCTGCCAGAGGGTGACCAGTACAGGTAGCAATTGCCCATTGCCGACTTTAAAACGGGCGCGGTTGACTGGCGCACGATTTGCTGTACTAGATTGGGTCGTCCATAGGGAATGACCAGGTTGATGTATTGGTCTTGAATAATGAGGTCACGCACTGAGGCACCCTGGTCAGACGGCAATGCCTGAAAGCAGCCATCTGGTAAGCCAGCGCGTTCGATCGCCCCATGCAGCGCCTGAGCAATCACTAGATTAGAGTTGCTGGCTTCGCTGCCGCCCTTGAGAATCAAGCTGTTACCCGTCTTAACACAGAGTCCAGTCGCGATCGCGGCTAATTCTGGAAAGGCTTCATAGATCAGCACAATCACACCCAAGGGCATGAGCTGTGAGTAGGTCTGGCAGTGATCAACCTGATAGGTTGCGTTCATTACGCGACCAATGGGATCAGGCAATTCGCTCAAGCGCTGCAAAATCTGAATGGCGGCTTGCAGTCGCTCTGGCGTGAGTTTCAACCACTCCAAAATCAGGTCAGGAATTGCCATTTCGCGGCTGGCTTCCAAATCCAGCGTATTGGCATCCAGGATATCGTCCTGTTGTTGCTTCAATGCTTGAGCCATTGCTTGCACAGCATGCCCTCGCACCGACCCTTTGGTCGTTGCCATCTCTACAGAGGCTTGATGAGCGCGGTGGACAGCAGCGACTGGATCAAGGGACGGGCTAAAAGAATCGGTTGTCATTGCGCTAACGTCTATAAGCTAGCAAGACCATAAGTGCCGGAAGCAGTGCTAGCAGGAGCAGCACAACTGCCCAAAAAACCATTCCAGCATTGGCTGAGGCATTAAGCGCCAGAAGAAAGCCGATGATTAACAGTACCAGAATCACTCCCAGCACGATCGACAGATAGCTTTCGCCAAACCCAGAGGTTGCCCCGTTCCACTGATGCCCATTCCAGCGCCAGGTTCGTTTGTAGCGGTGGCTGGTAGAAAGCTCCTCCAGGACATAGCCACCTTCTTCAACGACAAAAATCTGCTGACAGCGGTTACACCCAAACGCTTCGGTCAACGCAATCTGAGTGAGCTGCCCCCGACGGCGACAGGGGCAGGGGTAGTTTTGAGTTAGGTCAATCTTTTGGGCTTTTTGATGTTGCACAGGCGGCAAGGAAGGACTGCTGGCAAAGATGAGGCAAAAATCCAGGCTAGGACAGCGCCGATGCTTCAGGTTATGCTGATAACCAGAGAACCAAGCAATCTGCGTTTAGTCTACGTCTCTCTATGTTATCGAATGATATGAGGGGGCATCTGGAGCTTAATGCAAATATTACCATTCTCGCCCTCTCTTGCACCTGGACTTTAGAGGCGCGTATGCTCGAAGGCAGCGTCTATTATTTGGCGTTCTTCAAACCTCATCACGATCGCCCATACTCGTCGTCACGCAGCCACTCCAAACAACTAAATTTATGCCACGCTTTCTCCATGTATCAGATATTCATCTAGGGTTCGATCGCTACGACAGTAAAGAGCGCACGTTAGATTTTTACCGAGCGTTTCGGGACGCGCTGGAGAAATATGCGATCGTTCCCCAGGTCGATTTTGTGGTGTTGGCTGGCGATCTGTTTGAGCATCGCCATATTCAGCCGAATATTCTCAACCAGGCGCAGCTTTGCTTGCAGGCGTTGCAGGAGGCGGGTATTCCCGTGCTGGCGATCGAGGGCAATCATGACAACACGCCCTACGGCACTAAAACGAGCTGGCTCCGCTACTTATCTGATTGGGGTCTACTGCACCTGCTAGAACCAAGCACTCCCAATGCAGGCAACGCGCTCTACGAACCGTGGGATGAGGGCGCGAAGCGAGGTGGCTACATTGACCTGGCTTGTGGTGTGCGAGTGCTGGGATCTTGCTGGTACGGGGCATCAGCACCCAACGCGATCGCCACTCTCGCTGACGCGATCAAAACCCTTCCTCCTCCTCCTGCTCACACTGTAATGCTGTTTCATCATGGGCTAGAAGGGCAAATCGCCCGTTACCAGGGGGCGCTACGCTATAACGATCTACTGCCGCTGAAAGAGGCGGGCGTGGATTATCTGGCGTTAGGTCATATCCACAAAAACTATACGGTGGAGGATTGGATTTTCAACCCTGGCTCTGTCGAAGCGAATAACGTTGAAGAAAGTCAGTTCGATCGCGGCGTGTATTTAGTAGAACTCAATGCCTCTGGCATCCGGGCAGAGCTAAAGCGTGACTACACTCAGCGGACGATCGTGCGCTTAAAGGTCACAGCACGGGGGCAAGAAAGCCAGGAAGAGCTGGAGGCTGCCGCGATCGCAACGGTACAGCAGGCGATGCAGTCGGGAAAAATTCAAGCAGCGGCAGCACCCATTGTAGAACTGCGTCTTGAAGGGCAAGTAGGGTTCGATCGTCTGGAGCTGGACACACGCAAACTTCAGCAGCAACTGCAACAGTTGACTGGCGCACTCATTTTTCTACTGCGCTACAACGTTGACACCGTGGAATATGCCACGCATCTGACCGAGGAAGCCAGTCGCTTTCAGGTGGAGCGTGAGGTCTTTATGGATTTACTGGTGGCGCACAATACCTATAAAAAACAAGCACCGGAGCTAGCGCAAGGCTTAATTGACCTGAAAGATCAGCAAATACAAGGGCGATCGGAGACTGAACTCTACCAATTTGTGCAGCATCTTTTGGTCGAATCGGTTGACTGAATCCATCAACGAATCGGTATTACTAAAAAGCAGGATGAATTGAGACGAACCAATTACCTCAAGCGGGGTTTCTCAAGGCATCCTGCAGTGTTTGTTGCGTTGATTCAGGGAGAGGTGTCCGTATTACGTCTCCTCCTACATCAGCTAACGCTGCCAAAACCACTTCTGCTCCAGTCGATCGCACCAAGACAAACAGGGCTGACGAATTAGGCTTGAGGGATGCTTCAACACTGGTCAAGAAGTCGGGATCGAATACGCCTTGGGCAATCTTCAGTTCACTGTGAAAGACAACACTGCTAATAATACCGCCCCAAAGCTCATTTCCCAACTCAGGAACAGGTTCAGTTAAATCGTGGTATGCCTTGGCTCTAATTTTGCCCTCAGCATTTTTGGTCACAACAACGGCATCGTCTAGAGCCAGCAAACTTTCTTGCTCAAGCTTCAGCAGGCTCAAGAGGGCATCTTCAGCCTTAAACTTGCCATCGAAACCTACTACAACTAATTCACTCATGGCTTAATTCTTGCGATTTATCTGGCTTCAACGCAAATTACCACCTTTCTAACCCGCCTTTGGTAAAGTCTGCATTAAGGATTTTACATCGACCCGCAAGCCGAAACTGTGCTGCTTCTCGAACTGATGGACGCAACCGACATGGAAGTCAACACTTTTAAGGCAATAATTTGCTGCGATCGCCTCAACTCGGAGCGCTGAATAGTACAGTCACACAAATTCTGACGGCAACTGACTCAAGCATTGCTAACTAACAGCACGAATAACTTCCCATACCACACTACACGTCGTCTGTGATGTGATCAGTTGTCAGTCCATCAGTTGTCGGTTCATGAGGGCTATCCTCAAAACCATCCTCTTCCCCCGTAGAGAGAGGCACCAGTGCAACCGCCGCGATCGCATCGTCCTCATCTAACCGCTGGACACGCACCCCTGTTGCCGATCGTGATTGGGATGAGATCGCGTCTACCGACTGGCGAATGATGATGCCCCGGTTCGTCACCATCATCAGTTCTGCCCCTTCATTCACGATGCGGAGAGCCGCCAGACAATCGCCCTTCTTGCGGAACTTCATGGCAACCAAGCCCATACCAGCACGATTTTGCAGGCGGAACTGGGAAACAGGAACGCGCTTACCATAGCCGCCCATCGTCACCACCAGAATCCAGGGACCAAGCTGACCGCTGACCGCTGAGGGCTGATCGCCTTCCCCCTCGCCACTCTCAACTAGTTCGCCGTTCAGTTCCTCCGTTTCGGGTTCCGCATCCGATTCTAAAACCTGAGCCAGATCTGCCACGATTTGGCTGGGCAAAATGTCCATCCCAATTAAGCGATCGCCTTCGCGCAAAGACATCGATCGCACACCCCGCGTTGCCCGACCTAGGGGACGTAATTGCTCATGACTGGCGCGGAAGTGAATCGATCGACCCAGACTAGAGCCAATAATAATACTGTCATCCACCCGCGCACGACGCACCCAGCGCAGTTCGTCACCGTCTTCCAGGGAGATGGCAATCAATCCATTCGCACGGATATTACTGAACGCGGTCAGTGCAGTTTTTTTGATGTAGCCGTTGCGGGTCAGCATCACCAGATAGTCGTCGGCGCTGAACTCGGTAACGGAAATAAACGCGGTGATTTTCTCTTCGCGAGGAATCGGCAACATTTGGACGATCGGCGTACCCCGTGACGTGCGCGAACCGATGGGAATCTGGTATGCCTTCAGCGCATAGACAACGCCACGATCGCTGAAGAACAGCACACTGTCATGATCGCAGCAGGTGAGAAAATGCTCAACTCCATCATCTTCCTTCATGCGGGCACCCGCTTTGCCCCGCGTTGCACGACTCTGAGATTCAAAGGTATTGACAGGCATCCGTTTGAGGTAGCCCTGCTCGGTCAGCAGAATGACCGCTTTCTCGTTAGCAATCAGGTCAATGTCGCCCAGTTCGTCTTCCGATTGTTCAATGACGGTACGACGGGGTGTGGCGTGCTTGGTGCGGATTTCGGTGACTTCGGTAACGATGATTTCAAGAATGCGTTCGCGCCGTGCCAGAATATCGCGCAAATCGGCGATCTGGATTTGCAGATCTTCGTGTTCTTTTTGAATCTTTTCAGCTTCCAGTGCGG
The DNA here is from genome assembly GCF_059505325.1 of Tildeniella sp. Lineage (NCBI taxonomy): Bacteria > Bacillati > Cyanobacteriota > Cyanophyceae > Oculatellales > Oculatellaceae > Tildeniella > Tildeniella sp. The sequence continues at coordinate 9,929 of NZ_JCACKI010000056.1, read as the reverse complement.
TCAAACGGCGGAGCTGCATTTGCAGAATCGCGTCTGCCTGCGGCTCTGACAGCCCATAGGTATCGATAAGTTCCTGTTTTGCGGTCGGCGCATCGGCAGCGTGGCGAATCAAGTTGATGATGCCATCCAGGTTGCCGAGGGCAATCAGCAAGCCTTGCAGGAGATGATCGCGCTCTTCGGCTTTCCGCAGGTAGTAGCGGGTACGACGCGTAATGGCATCAATGCGGAAGTCGAGAAACACTTCCAGGAAGTGCTTCAGCGTCAAGAGCTGTGGTTCTCGGTTGACCAGCGCCAGCATGTTCGCGCCAAAGTTTGCCTGTAGCGGGGTCTGCTTGAATAGGTTGTTGAGGACGACGCGAGGGTAGGCATCACGCTTGAGTTCGATGACGATCCGCATTCCGTCTCGATCGCTCTCATCCCGAATGTCCGAGATCCCCTCCAACCGCTGCTCGTTGACCATTTCAGCGATTTTCTCGATGAGCGCCGCCTTATTCGTCTGGTACGGCAACTCTGTGATGATAATGGCTTCACGATCGGGTCGTCCGCGGTGCTCGATCGTTTCAATCTGCGCCACGCCTCGCATGATAATGGAGCCGCGCCCAGTCGTATATGCCTCCCGAATGCCGGTTCTGCCGAGAATTTGCGCGCCTGTTGGAAAATCGGGTCCTGGAATGTACTGCATCAACTCCAGATCCGTCAGATCGGGATTTTCAATCAGCGCTATGAGACCATCCAGCAGTTCGCCCAGATTATGCGGTGGAATGTTGGTCGCCATCCCGACTGCGATACCCGACGAGCCATTTAGCAGCAGTTGCGGAATACGCGCAGGCATCACCAACGGTTCTTGCTGCGACCCGTCATAGTTTGCGCCAAAGTCAACGGTTTCTGCCTCAATGTCTTGCAGCAGCGCATCGGTGGTGAGCGACTGCAAGCGACATTCGGTATATCGCATGGCGGCGGGTGGATCGTTGTCTACCGAGCCAAAGTTCCCGTGACCGTTGATGAGGGGCGATCGCATCGAAAAATCTTGCGCCATCCGCACTAACGCGTCATACACCGCTGTATCACCGTGAGGATGGTATTTACCGATGACATCCCCCACCACGCGGGCGCATTTACGGAAGGGGCGATCGGGCGACAAACCCAGTTCGTGCATGGCATAGAGAATGCGACGATGCACGGGCTTCAGACCATCGCGTGCGTCAGGCAGCGCCCGCCCCACAATGACGCTCATTGCGTATTCCAGGTAAGAACGGGACATCTCGTTCCGCAAGTCTGTCGGCACAACCCGATCGTGCGGGGTATCCTGGGAGAAGGTCATAGGGTGAAAAGCTCCAAAACGCAAGCCTGTAGCCGCTGTGGGAATGCTGCATACTCCCCAATCACGCGGCTGTCACATCGTTGCCGACGAGAACACTTATACTTCCTCATTCTATCACTGTTCACCCATTTCAGCCGCTTAAGCGTTTTCAGTGGTTTGAGCCAAAAAGCTTGCTGGTTAAGCGTTTCAAACTACACAGTCGTCCTTAAATCGTCTTGATCTAAGACTCGACTTGAGACTAAAGCGTTAGTGCAGCAGGAAAAAGTTTTGTCAAAACCTATAATCGCCCTCTTCATTGAACAAAAGGGCGATCGGTAAGCGCTAATTGACCAGGCTTGTGATTGTCAGTCCGTTAGGCTTTGGACATCAAACGCTGTTGGGGCACGCGCAGCAGCGACACTCCCACGAGCAGTAGCCAGATTTCCCATAAGATGAACCCCGTAACCGTGGTTTTCAGTACAGGCATTGTAGGCATTACCGTTGCTAGTGGCTCACTTTGCCCCACCAGCAAGAGCGGCACTGTCATCAAACCAAACCAGATTACCCATGTTGGGAACAGCGGTGAGCGGCGCATTGCCATACCAACTCCCAGCGTCCAGCAGGCGAGTAGGGTTTGTCCCAGATGTTCGCCCAGCGCCACTCCACCATACTGATGAACGGACTGATAGACAACGCTGACAGCCTCGCGTGTGGCTTCACTGGCGGTTACATCGGTGTACAGATTTGCCAGGATTGGTATGACAAAGACCCAACGCATCAGCCCCACTGCTTGCAACGCTCCCGAAAGCACACCCATTGCTGTAGCAACTGCTAGATAGGGGGTGTCTTCACGGGCAATGATTGGGTGTAACAACACGCTGACTGGAATGAAGAGCAAGGCGGCTAGCCCAAAGCTAAACCAGGTAAGAATCAGCCCAACACCGCCCGCATGAAACTGAGTGAGCACATAGCCGACAGGCTTGCGAAGAATCGCGTCATACTCAAAGTTTTGAATCAGCAGTGTGTAGGGAATGTTCAGCAAGACGACTAACGAAATGAACGAAAGACCCGTGATTCTGACTAACTGTAAACGGCTCATGAGAAATTCCCACCCATAGGATTAGTGTAGTAAGCAAGAATGCAGCGTCGATCGCCCGATGTAAATGATTCATTTGGTGTTACACCAGAGAGTGTTATGTCAATACTTAAACAGCGATCGACCTGCCAAAAAACGCTTGAGCTTAACGACTTACGAAAGCTGGCAAGCAGCCGTCAAGCTGATGAACGCCACGACAAGGAAAACGACTCGAACTGCGTGAAGCTGATCCCATTGTTTTCTAAGTTCTTTCCAGTTGTCGGGCAATTCTTCTAAGTTCAGTTGAGCAATCTGGTTGTTGATTGGCACTAACCTGATAAGGGTGAATAGAATGACTAGAACCCATATAAGTGAGGCGATCGCAGCAAGCAGAAATGCCGTTCTATTTGGTTGGATGATGAAAGCAGTGCCGAGCGTAAGCGCAAGCGTCAAGGCATACCAAAATGGCATAATGCTACCGTAAGTACGAGCAAGCGCTTGCGCTGAAGCCGCATGACATTCATCCTTTAACTGACACAGTTGTGGATGCACAAAGGCACTAACAGCAAGCTCGTTTCCAACCATTAGCCCAGCAACAAGTAGAACAATTGTTTGAAGTGTAATCGATTGCATGATGGTGTTTTTCCTTTCAGAGGATGTCTAAGAAGTCCACTGGACGACGTTTCAGCTACGAAGGAATCAGCGTTTTAGACATTGTGCCACAACGAAAGAATAAGGGTTTCAGCTCTTTCGGTTACCTTTTAAGACATCCTCTCACTTTCAAAACTAAAAGTTGAAGTTGGTCAATTAAATGCCAAGCATTTAATGACGTTAACGCCAATATTTGAGGAGCGATCGCTCTGTTTTCAATAACCGAGCCAGCCGCACCAGGGTTCCCACAACCAGCCGTTGCACGGTGGATGGCAACCTAACCAGCACAATGTCACCATGCTTCAGCAATAGCGCCAGATGCAGCAGATTGGTGGGCATCCCATGGTGGTTCACCTTGCCATCAGTAGCGAGACCAAACATGCCTCGAATAAACTGCTCAAAGCCTTCAGAAGGACGGTTCTCGCTGGTAAACGTGACCCATGCATTGGAGGCATTACGAAAGCTGTGATGCATCCCCGGAGGCACATGCAGGCTATCTCCTGCCTGTAAGGTGCGGTAGTTGCCCTTGCGACCCACTTCCATTTCGAGGCAACCTGCCAGTACGGTAAAGGTTTCGCTCATGCGCGTGTGGTAGTGCAAAGGACTACCGCTAGCTCCGGGCGGCAGGTCAAACCGAAACTTGGCGTAGGTGCCACCGCTGGTCTCAGAAGAGTGCAGAATGGTCATGCGATCGCCCGTTACAGGGTTCAGAATGACTTCAGGCGATGCAGGGGCGATCGCGGGGTTGGACAACGTTTGAGCAGAGATAGGTTTCATGGTAAAAATCTCCTTGAAGGTATAGGTGCAATGCCCTGCAACAGTGGCTTTTAGCAGTCGTGCTGTTGCTTGCGGCATCGCTGTTTGTCTACCTCTCAACGATATGATTTCGGCATTGTGCTGCATTGACGGGTGCCGCCAAGAAATTGACCGATCGTGCCGTTCTCGACAACTGATTCATTCATGAAAGAAGCCACGTTTTCTATCTATATTGCTCGCGGTATTGTGCAATTTGCCGCCGCAAAGTATGGCGTTGAGGTCGATCGCCTCTGTGCTGCTGCGGGGCTGGAGCCAGACACCCTCAAACTGCCCGATCAGCAAATCACGGGCACCGTGCAAAGTGCCCTCTGGCGAGAAGCGGTCAGGCTCACAGGCGACGAGAATCTGGGCTTACATCTGGGCGAAGTTTTCAATCTGGCAACCTTCGGCATGGTGGGCTATGTGCTGGTCAATTGCCAAACCTTTGAGGAGGTGCTGCACAAGCTGTCGCGCTACACCCGGTTGTTTAGTCAGGGCGCACAGATTCACATCTCGGTTTCAGAGGGCTTTGTGTTTTGTGACTGCATCATCGTGGAGCATCTCAAAAACTACCTGATGGACACTCCCCAACACGCGATCGAAAGTACGTTTGCCTCCTTGATGACCGCCACGATCGCGCTCACGGGCAAACCCCTTCGTCCTCACGCCGTCTGGTTTCAACATGCGCCCCCAGCCGATACCACAGAACATCAGCGCCTCTTTCAGACGGGGCTTCATTTCTCCATGCCCACCAATCGCATTATTTTCGCGGCTGATCGCCTGCAATGGTCGGTACTCTCCGCGAATGCAACCCTACTCTCAGTCTTTGAGCAACACGCAGAAGGAATGCTCGCAGCACTGAATCGCGGGGATGATTATACGAAACAGACGGTGCAGGCGATCGCTCAACACTTGAAAGGGGAACTGCCGACGATTGATGCGATCGCCCACAGTTTAACCATCAGTGTCCGTCAGCTACAGCGAGAGCTACAGACTGAAGGCACAACGTATCAACAGCTATTAGATGAAACGCGTCAAGCACTTGCCCAACGCTATTTGAGCAATCCAGCTACTCCCATTCATGATGTGGCGTTTTTGCTGGGCTTCTCGGAACCCAGTGCGTTTCATCGGGCGTTTAAACGGTGGACAGGACAAACGCCACGAGCCTATCGCTTAGCAGCTGGGAAGGGATGAGGGCGATCGCTCAAACCACCGTCTTTGTTAGCATAGAGCTACTTCCTCTAAAGTTGATAGCAGTAAGCCTGTGACACCCGAAGAGCTAAAACACCAGATAGAACGCCTGAAGCAAAATGATCCTGACGAGCGAGAAGATATTCTGTACACATTAGCCAAGGCTGGTAGCGGTGAGGCAATTGAGGCAATGTTGGCAACGTTAGACGAGCTAGAACAAGAACTCTCCCTTTATGAAGCTGCTGCAATTGTCTTTCAAATCTTGCCGTTACCAGCAATTGGTTTACCACCTTTAATTGCTTATTTGGATAAATCGCCGCTCTCAACTGCTGGGCGAGAGTGTGCTTATATATTGGGCGACATTGCTTCTTACTATCCCAAATGGCATCAAGGGGAGAACCCTGATTCTCGTATTCTCCCCGCTTTGCTTCGTGCTGCTGAAACTGCTTTACAAAACCAGAGTTTTCGTGCTTTTGGCATGTGTCTTTATGCCCTTCGAGAGTGCGTCCGGTATGGTTCTATACCTGAAGCAGAGAGACTGCTAAGATCCGCGCTTCTGTTAATGGATCAAGGGGACACATTGGATGAGATGGGTGAATTGGCTCTTTATCATTTGCTAGAGATCCTTTACGTGAATGCCAAAGATAAAGAGGGATTTTTCATAGAATTGAAAGCTATGCTTGCAAAACTACAGTCCGAACACGATTTTGCTGCTTGTCTCGAAGAGTTTCTAGATAAGAAAAGACAAGGGGATGTGTGGTGGTAAGTTTATCGAGAATTAGGACTTACGCAAACCTCGGAGGTTTTAACCCAGGACGGATATCGTGACTCACATAACGGCTTAAACCTCCGAGGTTTAAGCTTTTGTAGAATGTGTTAGGCGCTAGCCGTAACGCATCACACCCACAGACGATGCGTTACGCTGCGCTAACACATCCTACTGGCTGCTAACGACATTCAACAGGCACGACAAGAATACAGCCAAAGTGAGGTTTTAATAGCCGATCGGGTCTTTAGTTGAGCCAATGGAATTGTTTCAGGTTCTTTTTTCTAAGCAGGCACAGACTTCACAGATGCTTCAGTAGAGCGTCATAGTTACTGTGAGAGCCAATCCAGAACCACACGATTGTTTCTGTATCTTTCATAACTCCTACTGCCCGCCAGCCAATTCCAGCCCTAACTGAGTAAACAGGCTGTTTCGTCTTGAGCTTCTTGAACTCTAAGCTTGGGTGATCAGAATTTTGTTGCCAAAGTTTGTAATTTTTCCGTGCGGTCTTTTGAACTCTTTCAGGCAATTTTGCAAAACACTGAATAAACTCATCAGTCAATTCTGACTTCATAGTTCATCAAAACCCATGATTTTGGTCTTCCCTTGTAATGAGTTATTTAGCGCTTGAGCGGCTAGATCATCAAGTAAAGAGTTTTGTGGTTCAGTGAATTGCTGTTGCCATTGCAGCTCGTACTCAATATCTTCAATCAACTGTTCGGCAAGCTCATTTTGCAGATGCTCAGGTAAGTTCTGCGCTTTTGTAAACGCTTCTGTTAATAAATTAGTCATATATTGCCCGTACGATCGCCTACATTTCTAAACTGTACCAGCCGCGGAGCGTTGCTGCTAACTAGCTGCTACCAGTCATGATGGTTTAGAGACCACGAAAATGACGCTCTCAACAATCAGGCGACTGGCGATAGGTTCAACCACGCTATAACGCTCCAGGCTGATATGACGCTAACTCGGCACAAAGAGATTTTTCGGCACAGCGGCGTGGCATCCCTGGCGAATATCCACCACCTGCGTCACGCCAAAGTCAACGCCGACTGAAATCATGGAGTATGCCTCATCGGCACTCATCTTGCGTTTGGTGGTGAGGAAGTCCAGCATCTGATCGGCGGCTTGACGCATTGCCTTGTTCAAGTCCTGGTTGAAGCCGTGGGTGATCCAGTGCGAATCGGTTTCCAGAATCGGGTTGGTGATGGGGAAATCTTTCAGCACGAAGATCTGGATGTAGGAATTCATCGAGGCTTCGATCGCCGTGCCCGCCAATTCTGCATCGCCCTGCGCCATGTGACTATCGCCCACAAAGAAATTTGCCCCTTTGTTGAACACGGGATAGTACATCGTCGCGCCTGCCCCAATGCGCCAGTTGTCGATATTGCCGCCAAAGGGTCCCGGCGGAATGCTGTTGATGCGTCCGCTTTCCTGGGGTGCCACGCCCATTACGCCAAAGTGGGGACGCAGGGGAATCGACACCTTCATCTTGATTTTCTCCCGTGATGCGGGGTCGGGAGCGGTCACAAACCCCGGTTTATCGTACTTGGGTCGCCCTTTAAAGTCGTAAGCAAAGGCGGGATAGGCGAGTGCCGCTTCCATGTCGATTTTGTAGATGGTGATGCGCTCTTTTTTGAAGGCATCGTAGAGGTAGCCCCAGTGTGCGGCAATGTTACTGCCATACTTAAGCCGGGGTTCCGTTTTGAGAATGCGTACCATGAGCGTGTCGCCCGGTTCGGCTCCGCGCACCGCGATCGGTCCCGTCATGATGTGAACACCGGGACCGCGATCGGTCACCTTATCGTAGACCGCCTTCACACCTGCATCCATCAACAAATCGGGAGCATCGCCTGCATGATGCGTCAGCGCTTCAATGTAAACAATATCGCCCGGATCAACGGTCATCACGGGAGGCTGCGTTTTGTCGAAATAGCCCCAAAAACAGGTTTCGGGCGTGGCTTTCAGGACGTGAATCTTTTTCGCATCCCGGATCATGTCTGCTGCCATGAGGGTTTCAGACTTCGCCTCAGCTTTATCACCTCGTAAAAAGCTGACCGCAAAGTTTGACCCCAGCGCCGCTGCTGCTCCAGCAGATGCTAGAAAGGCTCGTCGTGACTGCTGTGAAAGATAGGTTGGATGCTTCTTGAGGAACTCTGTTTCCGTTACATCGGGGGATGGACTACTACGTTCGCTTTCACTGGCGGCATCATGGTCGTGGTGATGCTCGTTATGATCGTGGTGATGGTGCTGCTCAGTCATGAATTGTCTTTACCCTGTGCCAGTTTACTGTGACAGGCAAAATCCTAATGATTGCACAGAGGTTCATTTGTATAGGTCATTACATCGATACGTTACTTAATCGCTTGAGATATCCTGTTACACATGCCTATCAATGCGTCTACAGTTTGCAAAACCTGCGATCGGTTTCCGTAGTGCAATGTCTGTTAGCCTGAGCAGAAGACTGTTAGCCTGGTCAGAAGGCATTAAGCAAAACCATGGAACGCTACTGGAAAGTGTTGCGGTTGTTTTGGGCAACGGCGATCGCGGCAGAACTGGAATATCGGCTGAACTTTCTGCTGGCAGCACTCAGCAGTTTAGGTGGGTTAGCAGGCAGTCTGTTTGGGCTATTTCTGTTCTACCGCACAGGCTACTCGTTTCAAAACTGGAGTTGGGAGCAGGCGCTCATCGTTTTGGGCATTTTTACCATCCTGCAAGGGTTCTCCAGCACCTTCCTGGCACCCAATTTGAATCGCATCGTGCGGCACATTCAGCAGGGCACGCTGGATTTTGTGCTGCTGAAGCCCATTAGCTCACAGTTCTGGCTTTCAACACATACCCTTTCGCCGTGGGGCGTACCGGATCTGGTATTTGGGCTGGTTGTCGTCGGCTATGCAGGGGCACAGTTGAGGCTACAGGCAAGTGATTATTTGCTGAGTTTGGTGCCGATCGCCTTTGGCTTTTTGACGCTCTACAGTCTCTGGTTCATCTTGGGTGCAATGAGCATCTGGTTCGTCAAAATTTATAACGTGACGGAAGTCTTACGGGGACTCCTGGAAGCAGGACGCTATCCGATGGTGGCATACCCAACGGCGTACCGTTTCTTCTTTACTTTCGTGGTTCCCGTCGCCTTTTTAACCACCGTTCCCGCAGAAGTGATTCTTGGTCGTGGTGAATGGGGTTGGACAGTGGCAGCAGGATTGTTGGCGATCGCGCTCCTCTTCGCATCGGCTGCCTTTTGGCGGTTTGCGCTGCGCTTTTATACGAGTGCGTCGAGCTAGTTGCTGGTTGTTGGTTGTTAGTTGTTAGTAAAGAGGCAGAAGGCAGGAGGCAGGAGGCTAAAACTCAAAACTCTCTAGCGAACAGCGCTATTCAAAACTCAAAACTCCCTTCGGCTTGAGCTCAGGTCGAAAGCAAAACTCAAAACTTTCCCCTACCCCTTACTCCTCACTCCTCACTCCTCACTAAACCTGTCAGGTCTTGAGGTGTGTTGCAGTTGAAGAGCATGTGATGGTCGTCGATTGGGAGTTCTTTCACTGATTCTTGCGCCAGCCAACGTTGAAAGGAACGATCGCCCCGCTCGATCGCTGCCTGCAACCTGGACAAACAACTGGTTCGATAGAAGCCACAGAGTGGTTCCCAGCCTTTTTGAGTGCGGGGAAGAAGGGCGATCGCATCGCCTACGTGCTCCAGTTTGTTGACCCAATGTTGCAACGTTTCACCTGAGAGACAAGGCATATCACACGCCAGCAGCAACACCCAACAGGTTTGTACAGTCTCTCGTTGCAAATGCTCTAATGCTTGAGCAAAGCCGATTAGTGGTCCATGCGACTTGGTTTCACCGAGGAGTGCATACTCTTGAATGAGATGACAGTGCAGCGGCAACAGCGATCGATACTGTTCTGGACGAAAAGTGATGACATAGACGATCGGTGTACATCGCAACGCCACATCGCAAACTCGCCGGAGTAGCGGCACCCCCTCGATCGCAATCAAGGCTTTGTCCCGTCCCATGCGCCTGCTCTGCCCACCAGCAAGAACGATCGCGGCTAATGATGGCGTTGGCATACTTTAGTAACGTTGAGAACCTGGATTCGCTGACCGCTGACCGCTGACCGCTGACCGCTGACCGCTGACCGCTGACCGCTGAC
>NZ_JCACKI010000055.1:164-25899 GCF_059505325.1 Tildeniella sp. | reverse complement strand
GCTGTTTGCTGACCGCTGACCGCTGACCGCTGTTTGCTGACCGCTGACCGCTGACCGCTTTGCCTTCTCAGATGTAAGCCTCATAAAAAAAGGGGAAGACACCAAGGCATCTCCCCCTTATCATCAGGGTGCATCTACTACACACAGTATGCCATCAATGGGGTGGGGGGTGTCACCCCATATTTATGTTTTTTTAGCAAAGAATGAGCTTTGATTGCTTAAAGTCTCAACCGTTAAGCTGCTTAGCAAGGAGCTGGTTGGTGAGTTTGGGGTCTGCTCGACCCCCTGTTTGCTTCATCACTTGCCCCACAAAGAAGCCCAGCATCTTGGTTTTGCCGCTGCGATACATCTCTAGTTCTTTAGGATGGGCGGCGATGACTTCGGCGATCGCGGCTTCGATCGCGCCTGTATCAGAAATTTGGATCAAGCCCTTCCGTTCAACTAACGCTTTAGGTGAACCACCTTCTGCCAGCAGTGCGGGCAAGATGTCTTTGGCGATCTTGTTGCTGATCGTGCCGCTGTCGATGAGGCTAATGAGTTCAGCCAAGTCGGCAGGCTTGATGGACAAATCGGCAACGCTCAAACTGCTGTTGTTGTTTAAGTACGCGCTAATGTCACCCATGATCCAGTTTGCTGCCTGTTTGGGGTCGCCACCTGCCGTAACGGTTGCCTCAAAGTAGGCAGCGATCGACTGATCATCCGTCAACACTCGTGCATCGTAAACGGATAAGCCGAGTGCGCTTTCATACCGCTGGCGCTTTTGCTGCGGCAACTCTGGCAGCTCCGATCGCCACTGTTCTAGCTGCGTTGACGACACTTCAATCGGTCCCAAATCAGGCTCAGGGAAGTAGCGGTAATCGCTGGAACCTTCCTTCAGCCGCATACTAATGGTACGCTGAGCGCCTTCTTCCCAGAGTCGCGTTTCTTGCAGAATGCGTTCGCCTGCTTCGATCGCCTCAATTTGCCGCTCAATCTCAAACTCGATCGCCTTTTGAATGGCGCTGAACGAGTTCATGTTCTTAATCTCAACCTTGGTGCCAAACTCGGCACGACCAACTGGACGCACGGAAATGTTCACATCGCAACGCAGTGAACCTTCCTGCATGTTGCCATCGCTCACGCCCAGATACCGCACGATGCGCCGTAGCTCCTGAGCATATTCGGCGGCTTCTTTCCCACTGCGAATATCTGGCTCAGACACGATTTCGATGAGCGGTACACCAGCACGGTTGTAGTCCACCAGTGAGTAGGTTGAGCCAGAAAGCCGATCGCTGCCACCATGCACCAATTTTCCCGCGTCTTCTTCCATGTGCAGTCGTGTCACACCGATACGCTTGCGGGTTGCCGTGCCCGTTTCCTTGTCGTATAGCTCAATTTCTAACCAACCGTGTTCCGCGATCGGCAAGTCGTACTGCGAGATCTGATAGTTTTTGGGCAAGTCAGGGTAGAAATACTGCTTGCGATCGAACTTGCTGTAGGGCGCAATCTGACAGTTCAGCGCCAGCCCTGCCTTCACGGCATACTCCAGCACTTTCTGGTTGAGCACTGGCAGCACCCCAGGTAACCCCAAACACACTGGATCAATGTGAGTGTTGGGCGTGGCACCAAAGGCAGTGGAGCTATTGGAGAAAATCTTTGTTTGGGTGCTGAGTTGGCAGTGTGTTTCTAAACCAATGACAGCTTCATACTGAGTTTTCACCGGGGCGGCAGTAGTCATAGACCTTTTCAAATTGCGACTGGGTAACAGTTAGCTCGATCTCATTAGTTCTATCTCATTAGCTTTATCTTAGCGGTTGCGGGAGACAGCATAGTACACTCTCTTTGAGGGCAGGCGCTTCCGATGCTGGTTTGTCCTTTAAGATTTTGTAAAGACCCGCTGAGGAGCCGTTATGCAGAGTCAGATCACGAATGATACACAGATCACAATTTACTACCTGAATGGTCAAACAGAAACTTATACCTTTTCTCAGTTAGCCGATCCAGCCGCGTTAGAGCAAGAAGTGCAGCAGGAGATTCGACGTATCCTTGATAAAGATTGGTGGTTTTTCCATCTGGCAGATCAAACTGTCTGCGTGAACCGAGCCAATGTGTCAAAAATTGAGTTAAAGCCTGCGATCGCCCAAATTCACGGTGAAGGAGTGTTTGCGAATGCTCAGCGCGTGACGGCTCTTAACCGCGCCCATACCTAGAAGGCAGAGGGCAGAGGGCAGAAGGCAGAAGGTAAAAGCAACTCATCACTGCACAGAGCCGTGCTTACATCTAAGGATCGTGGATTTAATCAAACCTGAGAGACCTATGGAAACTGTTCAGCCATCAGTGAGCCTGCTTCGCGCCCAGTCGTACGATCGCATCCAACTCCGTCAAGCGTTGGAGGCTTTATTAGAGCCATTCGGCGGTATGGCAGCCTTTGTGAAACCGGGCGATCGCGTTCTCCTCAAGCCTAATTTGTTGACAGGTGGTCGTCCTGGTAAGGAGTGCGTTACGCGTCCAGAGATGGTTTACTGTGTGGCGCAGATGGTGCAAGAGGCAGGAGGCAAGCCTTTCTTGGGTGATGGTCCAGCGTTTGGGAGCGCGAAGGGTGTTGCCAAAGCGAATGGCTATTTACCGCTGACAGAGGCACTCAATTTGCCGATCGTGGAGTTTCACGGCAAACGCTACGAGACAGTGAGCGCCGAATTTAACCACCTGCTGCTGAGCAAAGAGGCGATCGAGGCAGACGTGGTGATCAACTTACCGAAAGTTAAGTCACACATGCAGTTGACGCTCACGATGGGTGTGAAAAATCTCTTTGGGTGTGTTCCCGGCAAGATGAAAGCCTGGTGGCACATGGAAGCGGGTAAAGACAGGGATCGCTTTGGTGCAATGCTGGTAGAAACCGCACGGGCGATCGACCCAGACCTGACCATTCTGGATGGTATTATCGGTCACGAAGGGAATGGACCCAGCGGTGGCGAACCCCGTCGGCTCAATTTATTGGCTGCTTCGAGGGATGTATTTGCGCTCGATCGTGCACTGGTAGAGATTCTCAATGTCGATCCGGTGACTGTGCCTACGGTTGTTGCCGCTCAACGTCTGGAGCTATGTTCCACCGTAGAGGCGATTCACTTTCCATTGCTGCATCCTCAAACGTTACAGGTAACCGATTGGCAACTGCCCGACCACCTGATGCCGATCGACTTTGGGCTACCGCGCGTCCTCAAATCCACCTTTCGACATCTTTACATCCGTTTGATTAAAGAACCCATGCAGGCTTACGCAGGACGCTGAGCGCACTGTTAGTACCATCGGCTAAGCATGATCAACACCTTGTTTGGGCAGTAGGAGCCAGCAGCCAGGAAAAAAGCTGCCTTCTGCCTCCTGCCTTCTGCCTCCATCCCCAACCCGTCTACTTAGAGTCGTAAACGAACTGATCTTAAATGAGTCACATGTCAAGTTATGGATCGGATGATGAAGCGATGTGTAACTCTTGTGTTGTCTTATGTGATCCCGCTGTCAGTTCCGGTCAGTTCGCTATGGTGAGCGTAGACAGGAGTATCTAGAAGACCCGACGCTAGAGCAACAATGCGGCTTTGAAGCTTCTGGATCACTCAGTCCTAGCCCGTATCTGGAAAAGTTGTATGTCCCCATCCATGCTGCGTCAACTTTGGTTCATAGTGGAAACGAGCCAGTCCCAAATGCTGCTTAATCTCGACGACACTGGCTTGGTGCAATGGCTGCTGAAGCAGCTTAAAACGCAACGATCGCTCGATCGCGATGAAGCCGATGCCTACAGCCACTACATTCATTCTCGCCTCCCCTTGATTCGCGATGTCGCCAGCAGCCGCACTGTGATGTCTTCATAACTCCACAAGAAGGAGAGAACCAAGCCGCGATCGTCTCTCTACGCCAATGCCGAAGCGCCAAAATCGGGTGGAATGTCTTGCCAACGACCCTGCCCTACTGCCCGGATCGCTTCCTTCAAAGAAATGTCGCCTGTGTAAAGGGCACGACCCACGATCACCCCAGTCACGCCGGATGGCTCTAGCGCCAGCAAACTCAGCAAATCTGTCACCGAACTCACGCCACCAGAGGCGATGATTGGCACTGTAACGCCATCTGCCAGCACTCTTAATGCGTCCAGGTTCGGTCCTTGTAACGTGCCGTCGCGGTGAATATCCGTATAAATAATTGCTGCGATCCCAAAAGCTGCCATTTGTTGCGCCAGGTCGATCGCCGTTACCTGCGACATTTCTAGCCAGCCCCGTGTTGCTACCAGTCCGTTCCGGGCATCAATACCCACCACAATCTGACCCGGAAACTCCTGACAGAGTGCACGTACAAGCTCGGGCTGCTCTACCGCAACGGTGCCTAAAATGACGCGCTGAACGCCTAGCTCAAACAACGCCGCAGCACTGGCACGATCGCGCAAACCACCGCCCACCTGCACAGGTAGGTCAACGGCGCGGACGATCGCCTCGATCGCCGACAAATTAACGGGATGTCCAGCCTTCGCACCATCCAGATCGACCACATGTAACCGGGTTGCGCCTTGCTCTGCCCACTGACGCGCGACTGAAACCGGATTCTCGTCAAACGTCTCCGCCTGAGCATAATCGCCCTGATAGAGGCGTACACAGCGCCCCTCCAGCAGATCGATCGCCGGGATGACCTCCATTGCTATGCCCTCACGCGCCATGTAAACCACTTTTCATGCAAACCCATCGTACAGTACAGTACGACGCGGTGAATCGCATCAAGGCTGCTTTAATTGATATTGCTAACGAAAAAAACAGCTCAGAGTTAGGCTAAAATCCGAAAAAATCTTCTCAGGAGCTGTAAAGAAATAATGTTATGCCTTGTCGTGCTCAGGAGTTAAGAGAAAACTGATAGCTGAGCCAAAAGTGTATCGTTTTTTTGGCGCAAGCTCTGAGCCGATTCACTGGTTAGAACGCTCAAATTTAGTCACGTCATGAGGGTTGAAAATGGATGTCTGGGTTGATGAGTTTAAGCATGAGCAGCCACAAACAGTTCCTGGCTTTTTTGTGCGTAGTACAGCACCAATCAACATTGAGCAAGACGAATGCAAACCCGACGGTAATGTACCAACCGTTAGTGACATTGTTGAAAGCCTTTATCAAAACACAAAACTAAATACAAGCTATACGGGACTTGTCATTCAAATTCATGGCTACAACACAGGCATCGAAACCGTTGTTCAAAATGGCAAAGAGGTCGAGGGTAGAGACTATGTTTGCGAGGGCTGGCAGCGAACCTGGGAATATTTGAATCAATCCGATCAAGCCATCTACAGTAAGCGTCATAGTTTTGTTTACCTGGGGTATCGATGGCCCTCAGAAAGCGTTCCTTCTAGTTTTAAGAATGCAGGCAGAGCATTGCCTTTAACCTTAAAAGTTGTGCTTTGGGGAGGCTTGTTTCTGGCGGCGATCGGGCTGCTTTTACTCATGCTTTTTGCGTCACCCATTCTTGACGCTTTATCTGCAATCTTGATGATCTTGGGCATTGCGGTGTCGATGGTAGTCGTAACGTTATTTATCCTACGAATTATTGTTTACTTTCGAGACACCTATCGGGCAAATAATTTCGGTGTTCCTGACTTGGTGGAATTTATTCGGCAGCTTGACTTAGGTTTAGTCAAGCGTCACATGAATGAGTCGCTGTTTGAAACCGTGGCAAAAGAAGCGGGTGAAAGCCTAGACCTGGCTCCTGATTTATTGGCAAAAGCAGTTAGAAAAACTTGGGAAGCGATCGAGCATCAACCAGCTTTGTTCAACGCTTACGACGATGCAGCCTTTCGCTTATTGCTGCCTGCGCTGAAGCAGAATAGTCTCGCGCCTCTAGATGATGCTGTTTTTTTGAAGATCTATACTACTTTTGTCCTTGCTGAAAAACCAGCTTACAACACAGCAAATTTTGCCGCAGCAACAGCCTATTGGACGCAGAAAAAGCGTATCCGGTTGACCTTTATTGGTCACAGTATGGGAGGGTTTGTCACCACACAGGTGATTCGTATTCTTTCTGATGCATTTGATCCGGCTGCCATTGGCGACTCGCAAAGTCTAGAGAAACTGCCATCTTCTGATGTTGGGCGGGTCTTTGCATTAGGGCGCTTAATTTTGATTTCTCCTGATATTCCGCTATCAACCATTATTTCTGGTCGTACCAATGTTTTGCGATCGTCACTGAGGCGTTTTGAAGAGGCATACCTTTTTAGCAATGAAGGCGATTTAGCCTTGCGGTTAGCATCAACAACAGCAAACTATTTCTCGTTTCCAGCCAGCACTCGCACTCAGGGCTTTCGCTTAGGAAACGTAACCGTCAATTTAGATCCATCTAAACAGAGCCTGCATAGACAGAATGCTTACGGTATTGTCAACCTCCAGGAGTTGATGAACGATGCTTACCCGTCTCCACTCCTGGACTTTATTGGTGTGCAAACGCTCGATCGGGATACTCGCAGCATCGGACAGGAAGGGGACAAAAAGCGAGAAGCGCTGAAAAAACGAGGTGGCAAAGTGGATGAGGAATCTCTTGCTACAGCTAAAAAAGACCCTGAGTCGATCGCAGATTTGTTTACGTATCTCGACTGCACGGAGTATCGAGACGTAACTACTTATGCGAAGCGTGATCAGCAGGAAATCAATGTTTTAATCTGCGAAGGACAGCGATCGCCACTCAAATTCTTCGATTACACCACGCTGCTCAAAGCGTATGTTGATTTTTCAAATGATCCTGGTAAAGGCGTTGGGGTGGATGTGCATGGTGGCTACTTTTATGGTCGCCTGAGTAACCTGCTGATCTACCGCTTAGCGTTTTTGGGCTTTCAAGGCTTACTTGATTCTTTAGTGTTCCAGCCACCGATCGAGCTTGCTGAAAATAGCGACATGCCTCTAGAGTTAAGGGCAAAGTTACAGCAGGCTCTACAACTACCGAATGAACAGCGGCGCATCATCGCAGTAGAGTGCCTGTCCTGGCTTTGCGAAAAACGGAAAATTCAGGTTGCGGCATCTCCAGAGCGTTACTACGTTGACGTACTTGGTTTTAGACGTGGCGAAACCAGGGCTCAAATTCTAACGCAAGCACAGGTTGACCCAGCACCGCCAGCGCCATAAACTGACTCACTAAAAATGAGACCCTCTGTAGGGACGTTGCACACATCAATGTAACGTCCCTACAGAACGCTGTGCCCACGATCGCTCATTCACCCTTCCGCTATCTGAGCCGAGTCTGAATGAGCGCCATAAGGTTTAAGACCCTTGCCTAAAGCCTCTCTTGCTAGATAGATTGCTGTCATGTTCTAAGCAAACTGACAGTGGTTGTATGAGCGATCGCGGCGATAAGTTAGTAAAACTTAATGAATTAGGTTAAGATTATTAATATATATGTCGCCAATCCATGCTCAAGTAATCATCACGAAAATTTAACCATGACTAAAAACGCTTTCCTGGCGGCTGTTTTCAAGCCCAACGTCACCCCCAATTTGCTGTCGCAATGGTCTTTGGCAATCCTTCGTGCCATTTTGGGCATCATGATCATCCACAACGGTTTGGACAAGATAGCCAATATCGAAAGTTTTGCTCAAGCGTATGTCGAGGTGATTGGCTTGCCCTTCCCAATTTTCTTCAGCTACGTAGCCGCCTTCACTGAAATCATCGGTGGTCCATTAGTAGCGCTTGGGCTATTCACTCGCCCTGCTGCCTTTGGCTTGTTTTCAACGATGTGCGTGGCAATCTATCACCATATTCTGGTTGCTGGCTTCAGCATCCCTTATCTGGAATTGTCTGCGGTCTATGCCTCTTGCTTCTTGTTCTTTACAGTCAACGGTGGCGGGCTATTTTCCACCGATGCGCTGATCATTAATTGGCTCGACGCAACTGCTTTGTCCACACAGGCGAAGCAACTCATGCGTTTGGAAAAAGCCTATGATGCAGTAGGTTCTGGTAAGAATGTGGGCGTTTGAGGTCGATCGAATCAATGCAGCAAGCGAGAACAGCATCCAAAGTTTGCACTTTTTTTAAGCCCTGGAGTTTCTCCAGGGCTTTGTCGTTTTCTGGATGCTGCAATAGCGCTTAGTGACCAATCATCCAGGGTCGTCCACCATTGTGTGTTTGCGCTTTGGGACGATCGGGTTCGCGATCGTTCGATCGATTCACTAGCTGTGGCTCGGCACTTTCCTTCTTCAACCGAAGGGATCCCGATAACAGTGCCGGTGCAGAAAAAAGGCGCTTAGTTGCTCCCTGACAGGTAGGGCAGCTAGCCGGATCGTTGCATTCTGCGATCGATCGCCATTGATCAAACACACCGCAATCGTCACATTTGAATTCGTAAAGAGGCATTTTCGTCAGTAGTTGTTGGTTATTGGTTGTTAGTTGTTAGATTAATCAGAAAAGTCAGGGTTGAGGACTACTCTCTCAAAGCAAATGGTCGTTAACGTCCATTTCTAAAAACCAACAACTAACAACTCTTCTTATACAGGCAGAATCGGCTTATCAAAGATGGCTGTTGGAATTGCCACCGTACAACATGCGTTGGGAATATCAACAATGCCGCTGACTCTGCCTTCCACCGGAGCACAACTGAGCAGAAGATATGCCTGTTCACCTGTGTAGCCGAATTTCTTCAGATATTCGATCGCGTTCAAGCACGCACGTCGATAAGCAATATGCACATCCATGTAGTACTGCTTACCTGTGAACTCATCCACTGAAATCCCTTCAAAGACCAGGTATTCCGAGAAACGAGGCTCAACCGGACCCGGTTTGAAGATGGGATTGACCATGCCATATTTCTCAACACCACCTTTGATGATGTCTACGTGCAAGTCAATAAAACCTGACATTTCGATCGCGCCACAGAACGAAATTTCACCATCCCCTTGAGAAAAGTGAATATCGCCCATCGATAATTTTGCACCTTCCACATACACCGGAAAGTAGATGCGGGTGCCTTTGGACAGGTTTTTGATGTCGCAGTTGCCGCCATGTTCACGAGGAGGGACGGTGCGTGCGCCTTCAGCCGCCACGCGATCGAACTCAGCCTTAGGCAATTGACCGAGAATAGCGTTAGTTGGATTCGGCAGTGCCGCTAGCACAGGCTTGTCACCCGAAAGACCAGCGCCATAGGTTCGCAAATCGGGAGCCGTATCGACCAATTCTTTTTCGCGCTTATTCCACTTTGCCAATAGTTCATGAGAGGGCGCGCAACCAATCAAACCGGGATGGATAATGCCTGCAAACTTCACGCCTGGAATGTGCCTGGAACTGGTGTAAATGCCCTGAAAATCCCAAATCGCTTTCGCTGGATCGGGATAATGATCGGTCAAAAAACCGCCACCGTTCTTCTTGTCGAAAATGCCTGTGAAGCCCCATTCGTCTCCCTGAAGCGCACCAATATCAACCAAATCGACGACCAAAATATCGCCAGGTTCTGCACCGTTGACGTGAATCGGTCCACTTAAAACGTGAACAACCGTTAAATCAACATCCCGAATATCATCTGGGCTGTCATCGTTTTTAATCTGACCGTCTGTCCAGTCTTTGCACTCAATCCGAAAGACATCACCAGGATTCACAGAGACAACGGCTGGAATATCCGGGTGCCAGCGATTGTGACCCGGCAACTCTTGCTGATCCATTGGCTTGGTCAAATCAACTTGAAATAATGTCTTTGGCATAAAACACTCCTACTCACTTAGTCGCGTCAGCGATAATCTTTACATCCAACCCCAAAAGCTACCTGAGATCGCAACTTTGGACTTTTTCCCATGGTGTCCAATACGAAAGCTCAACATAATCCAAACCGCAAACACTTCAAGCTGGAGTTAGCAACAATCCACCACAAGCGCCTCTGAATCAGCATTCAAAGGTTCAGATAACGTTTAGACTCTAGTGTCAATCCTTAGCGCAATCTGTAGCTTTCATTACATTTGACACGATCGCTAATGATTTGCAGTGTATTCGCTTATTTTGTACATATACGCTTGTAGAAGCCCTATAAAACGAGGCGAGAAGATCACGAAACGTCGTGTACGATCGCCTATGTCGCCTCAATGTAAAATCAACATAAGATGCTTGAGAAGCCAGAGTCGCTAGTTGTATTCAGAGTGCTAATTGTTTAAACTATGTAACAGCAAAGCTCAAGCCACCGATAACTATGAGGATACGCAAACGCTTGAATTTAGGTTCTTCTTCTATTAGACAAATGCGTCAAACAATAGCATTAAAGTTCTTGTTAACTTTGCTCGTTGCAGCTTGCTCCAGTGCACCAGCCTTTGCCTCTCAAGCCGTTTCACAAGCAACATCAACCACTCAATTCAAACGCTTTGCTGATTGGTGCCTGAAGAAATCGACGCTTTCTGCTTCTGCCAGACATACAGTCGATGTGCTGTTGAAGCGATCGCGCACACTCGATTGCTATCAATCAAGTGAGATTCTTGAAGATACAACGACTCTTGATCTTAGCGATAGTAAAGTTGTTGATCTCAGTCCGTTACAGCCATTAGTTAAACTCAATGAGCTTTATTTAGGTAATAATCAAATTATTGATCTGAAGCCCTTAAGTGCTCTGACCAATCTGAATCGACTTTATCTTAGTTACAATCGCATTTCCGATCTGGCTCCCCTCAAGCCCTTACGTAAGCTGAATGTTCTCTATCTAGGTAATAATCGTATTGCAAAGATCGATTCGCTACAATTTTTAGAAGATCTCGTTAGCCTTGATCTAGTTTCCAATCAAATCCTCAACATCAGCCCTTTAAAGTCTCTAGCAAAGTTGAATCGTTTAGATTTAAGCTTCAACCAGATTGCCGATATTAATCCGTTGCGATCGCTCACTAAGCTGACCGAGCTTTCACTTTCTGCCCAAAATATTGTTGATCTTACGCCACTCACGTCGTTGATTGCTCTGACGGCTCTCGACCTGAGCGGCAATAAGATTGCCGATCTTAGTGCCTTGAAGTCACTGAAGAATCTCACCAATCTAGCTTTGGGTGGCAATCAAATTGCCGATGTCAGTTCGCTCAGCAACCTGTCCAATCTCACAACGCTTTATTTAGGCGGCAATCGCATTGGTAATCTTAATCCTCTCAAGTCTCTTACCAATCTCAGCGTACTTTATTTGCAAAATAATCCTTTACCTGGTTCTACCTGCCCTATACAACCAGAGTCGATTTGTCGGTTTTAATGACATTTTTTCTAATCCCAATCGTTAACTTCTTAAGCTTTTTTATGACGATCGATACAGGCTGGCGCGGCAGTTTAAAGCTCGTTTATGCCAGTCATGAACAAGCGACTCGTGTTGCTTACGCTCAAGCTCGAGCGCCGCTTAAAATGCAACGATCGCTTTATCCAGAAGGTAAAGTAGTGTGTCATAACATTATTCTGCACACGGCAGGCGGCATTGTGGGCGGCGATCGCCTTGACCTCGACATCCAACTTCAACCATATGCAAACGCGCTGCTCACAACGGCTTCGGCAGGCAAAATCTATCGTACCAATGGGTTGAAAGCGAACCAAACCATTCACGTTGACGTAGCAACTGGAGCCTGTCTGGAGTGGTTGCCGCAGGAAACGATCGTGTTTGATCGGGCAATCTACCGTCAGAATATGCGGATTGAACTCGCTGCTGGTGCAACCTGGCTGGGTTGGGAAATGACCCGTTTTGGTCGCAGTGCTAGAGACGAAACCTTTCTACAGGGCGATTGGCGATCGCACACCGAAATTTGGCAGGAAGGTCGCCCCTTGTGGATCGATCGTCAGTGGCTTCCTGGCAGTGAGGCATCGTTTTATGGTCATCATGGCTTGGCAGGCTGTCCGGTAGTGGGTAGTTTTGCGTTTGTGGGACAAGCCGTTGATCCGACTCTGGTGGAGAAGGCGAGATCGCTCTGGACAGGAGCGGGGGAAAGCGGTGTGACTCGCTTGCAATCAGGCTTATTGTGTCGCTATCGAGGGCACTCGACCGCCGAAGTTCGTCGCTGGTTTGTTGAAGTTTGGCGGCTAATGCGCTTATCATTCTTGGGGCGCTCTGGCTGCGTACCCAGAGTTTGGGGAGTGTAATGGATGAGAATTGAACGATGCAACTAACACCACAAGAGAAAGATAAACTGCTGATTTTCACGGCTGCGCTATTAGCAGAACGGCGTAAAGATCGAGGACTAAAGCTCAATTATCCAGAGGCGATCGCCTATATTTCAGCCGCCATCTTAGAAGGGGCAAGAGATGGTCGTACAGTCTCCGAATTGATGAGTTATGGCACAACTTTACTAACACGCAGCGATGTCATGGAAGGCATTCCCGAAATGATTCACGACGTGCAGGTTGAAGCGACGTTTCCCGATGGCACAAAGTTAGTAACTGTACATGATCCTATTCGATAATTAGCTCGTTTAAATATCTTGAGGAGTGGCTATGATTCCAGGTGAACTAATTATTCCAGAAGGCGAGATTGAACTGAATGCAGGACGAGAAACGGTGTCGCTAGATGTGGCAAATACGGGCGATCGACCCATCCAGATCGGTTCTCACTTTCACTTTTATGAAGTTAATTCAGCGCTGAGGTTCGATCGCAATCAGGCTCGTGGAATGCGTCTAGATATTCCCGCAGGCACGGCGGTTCGCTTTGAACCAGGTGATGAAAAAAATGTGACGTTGGTGACGCTTGCAGGTAGCCGCGAAGTCTATGGGCTTAATAACAAAATTGATGGTGCCTTAGACAGCCAAAAATTAGACAGCAAAAAAAAGGATAAGGAAGGAAAAAAGAAGAATGAAGGGAAGAAGAAGTAGTAACGGATTCTAAATCCACTTCGATTAGGGAGGCGCTTAAATTGGAAGCCATATCGACTTTGGTAGACGAAATTCTACATGGAAAAGGCTATGTTTTAATCCCGAATGTGTTGAGTGTTGATCAAGCAGCAGAGGCTCGATCGCTCGTACTCAAGTTAGCTGATCTTGAACGGCAAACGGGTAAATTGTTCGTTCATGAGCAGAAAGAGCGTTTGTACGGCTTGGTTTACAAAGGCGAAATCTTTGAGCAGATGGTGCAGCATCCTGTAATTCTGCCTTTCCTGGAAGCTGTTCTGGGCGACGATATGCTTCTGGGTGATTTCTCAGCGCATATCCTTGCCCCTGGTGCTGCCAGCATGGGAACCCACGTCGATTATCCCTATTGGGCAATGAAGCCGCCGTTTCCTGCCAAGCCAGTCATGATGCTTCAAACAATTTGGATGCTGGAAGACTTTACCGAAACGAATGGAGCAACATTGATCGCGCCTGGTACACAAACAAGCTGTTTACCACCAGACCTTATCCAATTTGCTGAAACGGCTGAAAAGATTATAGGAAAAGCAGGTTCGATCGTCATTTCTCACGGACTTTGTTGGCACGATACAGCACCAAATTTAACATCGGAACCGAGAGTTTCCATTCTGGGAAATTACAATCCTAAGTTTATTCATCCCATTCAAGATCCCATGCGGGATGTGCAGCAAGCCGTGATCGATCGCGCAACCCCCAAACTTAAGCAACTTCTTGGGTTAGAGTTTCAAACATCTTTGTTTAATAATGTCAAACGCATTCGTACACAAGGCTGGGATTGAAAAAATGAACGAGTTGATCGATCAGGAGTAGAAACAATGACAGATACAAAGAATGTGCTAGGAGAAAAACTTGAGCTTTGCTGCAATGTTCCCGTGACAGGTTTCTTCCGTAACGGCGTATGCGAAACAGGTCCGCAAGATCTCGGCACTCATGTCGTTTGTGCTCAAGTCACCGAAGAATTTTTGACCTTTACAAAAGCCAGAGGCAATAACTTGAGTACGCCCGTACCGTCATCCAATTTTCCTGGGTTGAAGCCTGGTAATAAATGGTGTTTATGTGTCTCACGTTGGAAAGAAGCGTTGGATGCAGGCGTGGCACCACCGATCGACCTCTCAGCCACCCACGAAGCAACCCTCAAGGTTGTACCGCTGGAAGTATTGCAGGAACACGCGTTAGATACTTAGCAGGCGACGCTCAAATTGGTTCATTGATGTTGTTAATTCAACCGAGCTAACCTGATAATGTTTAGACCAATCTTAAGTAGAGTAGCTGTATTTTCACTCCTGTCTTTAGTGATTTTAGCTAGCTTTAAAGAAGTACTAGCAGCAGAAACTCCTCGCGTATCACGCTCTGCACGTGAGCAACTTGATCAGCTAGATTACTTTCAAGGAACATGGCATTGCAAGGGTAAACAAAACGAACTTCCCCCCTTTTCAAACGAGTTTAAATTTATCTGGAAAGTGGAACGGAGATTAAATGATTGGTGGTTCTTTGGTCAGGAAGATCCACCGACAAAAGATTCTGCTCAAACTGAAGCAAGAACTCAAGAGCTTTGGGGCTATGATGCAGGCTTGAAGCAATTTACACGCATTATCGCAACGATCGAAGGACGTTTGTTTAAACTTACGTCTTCTGGGTGGCAAGCAGGTAAACCTAACGAGATCGTCTGGGACGGCGATCGAACGAGTGAGTTTGACGGAAAACAGCGTTGGCGTAAAGTTGTGATCAAGAAAAGTGAGACTGAATTTGAAGTAACTAATGACATTTGGCTTGATTCAGAAGGACCAGCAGGCTGGCAACTGGAGAGCGTTGAACTTTGCCGAAAGCAAAAGGCATCTCGACCCGTAAATTGACTTTTAATTCCATATTCAAATTTTGTGAGGCATTCCAATGAGCTACAGGATGAACCGCCGCGCCGATGCGGAAACGTTTGATCCAACCGTAGGCGATCGCGTTTGTCTCATCGCTTCTGCTATCGCCCTCATACTGTCAGTTCTCCCTGCTCAGGCGGCTGAACCGCCCACTACTGCGTTGCCTAAGCCCGATCCTCAACTAGAGCAACTGCAATACTTTCAGGGCAAGTGGTCGTGTGCCGTCAAGCCTGTGAATGCCCTGGTCAATAGCCCCGCTGAATCGTTTACCTGGGAGATTAAGCGTACACTCAACAACTTCTGGTTTTTGGGGCAAGCGACAACGAAACAGGCTGTCGCCATTACACACGACACGATGGGGTACAACACCCTGACTAAACGCTTTGGGCGCACCATTTTGACGGGCGATGGTCAATTTATTAACCTGCTGTCAGAGGGCTGGGTCAGTGACAAGTGGGTTTGGGAAGGTAGCGTGGTGCGTGGCACCCAGAGAAGCGGTCTGCGAGAAACGATCGTGAAGAAGGGCGATCGCGTGTTTGAAGCCACGTATGAGCAAGCAGATCTGGTAAAAAAAGACTGGCAACCCGTGCTGAAGGAAACCTGTCGCAAAACAAGTTGAACGCCTTTGAGAGTCGCTCAATAGTTTAAAGCCGATTTTGTCGTAGATTTAACTCGCGAAACACGGACAGAGCGGTATTCTAATGAAGCTGAAGACCTGCGATCGCCCAATCATGCAGGGTTTCGACCGGGCAGAGAATTTGAGTGAGGAGTCACCATGAGCTACAGAATGAACCGCCGCGCCTATGCGGAAACGTTTGGTCCCACCGTGGGCGATCGCGTCCGGTTAGCCGATACCGATTTGATCATTGAAGTCGAAGCGGACTACACCACCTACGGCGATGAGGTCAAATTTGGCGGCGGTAAGGTCATTCGTGAAGGCATGGGACAGTCACCGATTACCAACGCCGATGGCGCGGTGGATACGGTCATTACCAACGCGCTCATTCTGGATTGGTGGGGCATCGTCAAAGCGGATATCGGGATTAAGGACGGCAAAATTCATGCGATCGGCAAAGCGGGCAATCCCCACATTCAAGACAATGTAACCATCATCATTGGTCCTGGTACAGAGGCGATCGCGGGCGAAGGGATGATTCTCACGGCTGGCGGCATCGATACCCACATTCACTTCATCTGTCCGCAACAAATTGAAGTGGCGATCGCCTCTGGTGTCACTACATTAGTCGGCGGTGGAACGGGTCCCGCTGCGGGAACCAGCGCAACAACCTGTACACCCGGTCCCTGGAACATTTACCGCATGCTCCAAGCGGCAGATGCGTTTCCCATCAACATTGGCTTTACGGGCAAGGGCAACAGCGCGAAGCCCGAAGGCTTGGTCGAGCAGGTTGAAGCAGGCGTAATCGGTCTGAAACTCCACGAAGATTGGGGCACCACACCCGCCGCGATCGACACCTGCCTGAGTGTTGCCGATGACTACGATGTGCAGGTCGCCATCCACACTGACACGTTGAACGAAGCGGGTTTCGTCGAGGACACGATCGCGGCGTTCAAAAATCGCGTCATCCACACCTATCACACCGAAGGCGCAGGCGGTGGACACGCTCCCGACATTATTAAAATCTGCGGCGAACTCAATGTGTTGCCATCCTCCACCAATCCCACCCGACCCTACACCCAAAACACACTCGACGAACACCTGGATATGCTGATGGTTTGCCATCACCTCGATCCCGCGATCGCCGAAGATGTGTCCTTTGCTGAGTCCCGCATTCGCCGCGAAACGATCGCTGCTGAAGATATCCTCCATGACCTCGGCGCGTTCAGTATGCTGTCGTCCGACTCGCAGGCAATGGGACGTATCGGTGAAGTCATCATCCGCACCTGGCAAACCGCTCACAAAATGAAGTTCGATCGTGGCTGGCTCGCTCCCCATACCGAAGGCACCGTCGAATCTCACAACCGCAACGACAACTTCCGCGCTAAGCGCTACATCGCCAAGTACACGATCAACCCAGCCATTACCCACGGCATTGCTAACCATGTGGGTTCGGTCGAAGTCGGTAAACTGGCTGACCTGTGCCTGTGGCGACCCGCCATGTTTGGCGTCAAGCCTGAAATGGTCATTAAAGGTGGACTCATTGGCTGGGCACAAATGGGCGATGCCAACGCCAGCATTCCCACCCCGCAACCGATCCATATGCGACCGATGTTTGCCAGCTTTGGGGGCGCGATCGCCGCTACCTCTCTCACCTTCGTCTCCAAAGCCGCTCTCAAGAAAGGCATTCCCGACCAACTCGGCTTACAAAAGAAAGCTGTTGCAGTCTCCGGCATCCGCAAGCTCACCAAAAAAGACCTGAAGCTCAACGATGCCACACCCAAAATGGAAGTCGATCCCGAAACCTACGAAGTCCGCGCTGACGGGCAACTCCTCACCTGCGAACCCGCCACCGTCCTCCCAATGGCACAACGCTACTTCTTGTTTTAGCGCATCAAAAAGCAGTGTTACATTGAGCTTATGCCGTTTGAGTGGGACAAAACCAAAGCTCAAGTTAATCTCGAAAAACACGGAGTTTCCTTTGCAGAAGCAGAAACCGTCTTCGATGATTCACTTGCTGTCATTTTTGATGATGAGTGGCATTCAATCGGAGAAAAACGGGAAATCATTATCGGACACGATCGCGCTCAACGGCTCTTGCTTGTTTGTTTCACCGAAAGAGCAGGGACGATTCGTATCATCAGCGCCCGTCTAACGACCTCAAAAGAGCGTAGAGACTATGAAGAGTACAGAAGCTTCTGAACCACAGCGGAATATAGACGATGACCTGCTCCCAGAATACGAGTTTGATTACCGCAAAGCTCGTCCTAACCGCTTTGTCACCCAAACGACTGAGTCTCCATTAACTGTAGAGTTAGCACCTGATGTCGCAGAAATGTTTCCCGATGCCGCAGCCGTGAATGAAGCGTTGCGTTTCTTGATCAGGATGACGAAAAATTCTAGCGCCCATTCGTGAGGGGTAAAGAAAGTCGATCGCGAAATCTACGAAGCCCACGCTGATGGGCAACTCCTTACCTGCGAACCCGCCACCGTCCTCCCAATGGCACAACGCTACTTTCTATTCTAACTTTTTGTAAAGTCTTTGAATTACGTAGTTTGGGGCTTTTTGTCTTCGTGGTACATAGTAGAAAAAACCGCAAAGCCTATTGGGAAGCCTATGTTGTCAAGTTTTTTCGTAAAAAGCTTGACCTTAGTACAAGCTTTTGTTAATCTTGTGGTATTAAGTAGAGTGACACCTTGTTGCTTGACGTGGATAGTACCTTTGCACTAAATTGTTTGAAACTGTTTAGTGGAGAGGTGACTAGTATATGGAAGCGCAGCCGCGAGAAATTCGACGTTACAAGACGGTTGACGGCAAGGTTCCTTTTGATGAGTGATTGGAGTCGCTGCGAGATGGCGAAGCCAGAGCCAAAATCAAAGTTAGAATCAGGCGAGTTGAAGAGTTTGGACACTTAGGGGACTGGAAACGTCTCACAAACTCAGAAATTTGCGAGTTGAGGTTTAAGGGTAATCGCTTTGGCTACATCCGAGTCTATTATGGGGAAGATTCAGAAGGGCTGTGGCTTCTTGGAGGCGGACATAAAGACACTCAGACACGAGATATTTTGAAAGCTGAACAGTACTGGGCAGATCATGGAAAACGTAAAAATACCAGTCAGTGATAGTTATCACGATTATTTAATCAAATCGCTTCAAGATCCAGAGGAAGCTGCTGCCTATCTCGAAGCAATTTTAGAAGAGGAAGATCCAGAGCCTGAGCTTCTGAAAGTCGCGCTGCTTGATGTCGCAGAAGCACTTGGTACTGATGACGCTTCCGAGAAACGTAAATTTTACAGCAAGAAACTTGATGAGATTCTGTCTCAGTCTGGAAGCCAGGAAGTTTATGGTTTAGTGAACTGGCTCGATAGTCTAGGGCTGAAGCTGACTGTGGCTGTTGCAGAGGACGATCGCGAATAGACTGTAAAGAACGTGAAAGCGCCGACCAGTGACAGTTACCACGACTACCTCATTTCTCGCCTTAGAGATCCGAGCTACGCAGCGCTCTATTTAGAAACCCATTTTGAAGAAGAGGAAGATCCAGATCCTGGCTTGCTTAAGTTGGCTCTCAACGATGTGCTTGAAGCGTTGAGCCGATCGAACTTATCACCTGAACAAGCTGAACTTCACGCTCAGAAACTAGAAAAACTTCTGTCTCAGCAGGGAAGTGATGTGATTTATGGGCTGTCTCAATGGCTCAGCGAGTTGGGGCTGGAGCTGACTGTGGCTGTTGCAGAGCAACAACACGAATAGATGAAACGTCGCTACAGCATCTTAATTCAGTGGTCTGATGAGGATCAAAAGTATATTGTGAGCTTGCCTGAGTTTGGTCCTTACGCGCATACACACGGCGATACCTACGAAGAGGCGGTTAAAAACGCGCAGGAAGTCCTTGAGCTTTTAATTGAAAATTACAAAGAGCAAAACCGTTCTTTGCCGCAACCAGCGACATTGAGGCAAGCATAGGGTACTAAATCTAGATGCTGAAATCGCTATTCCTCTTTGCTTTCGTCTTTTTGAATTAAATCGCCTAAATAAAGCTTGATGAAAGCTTTGGCTGCGATCGGGTCGAGATTTTGCAACGCCTTGACGATCTCTGCAACCGTCTCTGCGTTGGGATCTACTTTTTCGTGAAACCAGTGATAGACGACCGATCGACGGACTCCTAGCGCGATCGCCAGCCGATTTTGACTGATGCTGTAGGTTTCTAGTGTTTGCTTGAGGGCTTTACCTGCTCTTCCCATGCCCTCGATCCTGTCAGAGGATTATGAGCGAGTAAATGACTATATTTGTATAGCCATGTCGTACAATGAAATGACTATATTTATATAGCCACTCTTGGTAAAGCTTAAGCCAGTGCGTTCCCTGGAAAGTCCTGCACTGGCTTTTGCTCCAATTCGCATGGAGACAATTTATTATGACGTACGGCGATCGCCTTAAGCGATGGGCTGTGGTTCGCCTGCTTGCCACTATGCAGCGGGTGACGGTGGCTCGGTTTGTTAAAGAATCGGATGCGGACGGGTTTGTTCAAGCGCTCCGTCGTCTAGAGCCACACGCCAAATTGATCGTGGTGTTTGATGTGGGGGAGCAGAAGCGGGAGGGCGATTGCTATTAATTAGTTGCTGAGCGCTAGGCGATCGCTCCTCTCCAAACTAACAACTAACAGCTAACAACCAACAACTTTCTTACCCTCGACAAACGGGCAGCGTAAAGTGAAAGCAACTGCCGTTATTGGGTGTTGAGTCTACCCAGATTTGACCATAGTGCGCTCGAATAATGCGCTGACAGAGCGATAGTCCGATGCCGTAACCATCTTTTGCCTCATCCCGTTCAAGCCGGAAGTGATCTTCAAAAATGCGATCGCGGTTTTCTTCAGGAATGCCGGGACCGTTATCGCACACGCTAACCTGCACTTTTTGAGTCGTGCGGTGAAGGATAGAGACAGCAATGGAACCGCCAGTAGGTGTATATTTAGCGGCATTGTCAAGCAAGTTTACGAGAACCTGCCGTACGCGTTCGCTATCAGCATAAACGCTTGGCAGATCGGAAGGAATATCCTGCGTTACTCGCTGCATTTTTGCCTTGAAGCGATCTTGAAGATGCGCCATCACTTCAGTGCACAGGCTTCCCAGATTCAGCTTCTGCGGGACGATCCTCAGTTCTCCACTGGTACCCCGTGCTGCCTGCAAAATATCGGTGATCATGTGGTCAATCGCGCGTGTCTGGGTGCGAGCGTGCTTCAGCAACTGTGCTGTGAGGGCAGGTGTCAGACGTGAAGACCAGCCTTCCGCCACGCTATGCCCCATTTCTAGGGTTTCCATCGCAATTGATGCGGCTGTGAGAGGATTTCGCAAGTCGTGCGCCAGCATGGAGATAATCTCATCCTTAAAGCGAAGCTGATGCTCCAGTTCGGCGTTTTCTTGCTTCAGTCGGAACACTTCGTCCGTTAGCTGAATCAGTTCTGCTGAACGAGCG
Organism: Tildeniella sp.; assembly: GCF_059505325.1. NCBI lineage: Bacteria > Bacillati > Cyanobacteriota > Cyanophyceae > Oculatellales > Oculatellaceae > Tildeniella > Tildeniella sp. Next base: position 5,131 of record NZ_JCACKI010000055.1, on the reverse strand, counting down.
ATCGTTCCTAAAGCACTAGGTAGAGCATTTACAGGTGCGCCCATAACAACAGTGGAGTCAGAGGCATCAGTCAATGCTACGGCTGTACTTTCTGCGATCGTCGATGCGGCGAGGAGGTCGATGTCTTCGCTCAACGCCTGCTGATGGCTGGCATTGACTAAATAAGTTTCGACAGAGCGTTGCCAGTAGTTCCACCAGTGCTGAAGCTGAGCAACGAGGTCACTACCTGCCAGCATTTGCCGTGGTTCGGGATGGAGCTTAATCAGAGCGGGTGTTGCGACTAAGCGAAAGTGTTCAGCTAAGTAGGGCTGCTCACTAACATCGATCACTTCTAAATCAAAGGCATAGCCTACTCTCAAATTTTTGAGCGCATCACGAACTTGCCGAATGCGTTCTCTCGAACTCGGTCGCCTATCGATAAACAGCAATAGCTGTAGCGGCATTTCGTTATTAGTCTGCTTTTCCGAAACTGCCTGCATGCGATCGCTTTCCAGCACTTTAAACGTCCAGCACTTCAAAGAAAAAAGTCACGATCGCTCCTGGCTAGAACAACTTGGTGAACATTAAGAGATTTGCTTGAATTGACGCTTCTCTCTACTCTATAGAGTACTCTTTCGCGCTTGGTTTTGGATAGGCAAGCGATGCATTCATCGTTCATTGATAGCCACGTGTTGAGTCCGAGGTTGCTAGGGACGATCGATCAACCATGCACACCGCTAACGTTTCTCTTCTCTCTCATCACTCAGACCAATTGTCTTGAGCAATGTTAGCGATCGTCCGATACTTTACACAAAACAGCCGTGTCTACTGAGCTACTCTAGGAGGATGGCTGGGTAAAGTTAATACAAGTTAATTGTCGAGACGATCGCTGATGAAGATTCTGGTGCTGGCTTGGGAATTTCCGCCCCGCATTGTGGGTGGAATTGCTCGACACGTAGCAGAGCTTTACCCTGAGGTGGCGAAACAGGGGCATGAAGTTCATCTGATCACGGTGGAGTTTGGGCAGGCTCCTGGCTATGAAGTGGTGGATGGGGTGCATGTGCATCGAGTTGGCGTAGGGTCTAGTGCTAACTTCTTTCACTGGATCGTCAACATGAACGAAAGCTTTGGGCAGCATGGCGGTAAGCTATTGCTGGAAGACGGTCCCTTTGATTTAATCCATGCCCATGATTGGCTGGTTAGCGATGCGGCGATCGCCCTCAAACACACCTTCAAAGTGCCTCTGGTAGCAACGATTCATGCCACTGAATTTGGTCGCCACAACGGCATTTATACGGATGCCCAGCGCTACATATACGGTAAAGAGCATCAGTTGGCACACAACGCCTGGCGCATTATCGTTTGTACCAACTACATGCGGCTAGAAGTAGAGCGCACGCTGGCAGCACCCTGGAACAAAATCGATGTGGTCTACAATGGCATCCGACCAGAGAAAAAGCAGCGCGATCCAGAGTTTGACTACTGGGCATTTCGCCGTCGCTTTGCGGCTGACGATGAACAAATCACTTACTACGTCGGTCGTATGACCTATGAGAAGGGCGTTTCAGTCTTGCTGGATGCTGCTCCAAAAGTGCTTCAGGCGATCGGTCATAGCGTTAAATTCGTGCTTGTTGGTGGTGGCAACACAGACCATCTCAAGCGCCAAGCATGGGAGTTAGGCATTTGGGACAAGTGCTATTTCACAGGCTTTATGTCTGACGCTGATCTGGATCGATTTCAAACGGTGGCAGACTGTGCGGTGTTTCCTAGCTTGTACGAACCGTTTGGCATTGTAGCGCTGGAGAGCTTTGCAGCGCGTGTGCCCGTCGTTGTTTCGGATACAGGCGGCTTGCCAGAAGTGGTACGCCATACCAAAACAGGCATTGTCACCTGGACAAACAGCACGGATTCTCTTGCCTGGGGCATCTTAGAAGTCTTACGGCATCCTAACTATGCTCAATGGTTGGTCGACAATGCCTACGCTGATTTGAAGCATCGCTTCGACTGGTTCAAACTGGCACTACAAACTGAAGCCGTTTATGGGCGCGTGTTGCATGAGCGATCGCACGTCAGTTGGGAGTAAACCCCGATCGCTGCATCAACGGCATAAAGATAACTTGGCAGCCGTCGTCCTTGGCGCTCAGATTAGCACCTTAACAGAGCCTTTACCTTGCGGGTGTTTCATAACGGCAGATCTAGGGTAGCATCTGTGAACTGCTTAGGCTTAGCTACGGTTTGTCCATTCATGATGCCACTCTGGGGTTGTGTCAAAGTACTTCAAGCGGCAGTTGTTTTGTTCTTCGGTTTAGCCAGAAAGTGATGTCGATTTTACACACGCAAGTTTGCAACGGCAGCGTTAGCCAGCAACCAGTCCACGCGCTGTTTAGGACAAGCGCTCTGGTAAGGGGGCGGCTTGCAGCAGCATGATTTTGTGATGAGCATACTGTCTGGTGCTGCCGCGATCGCGCTGGTTGCCCAGCCTGTTGGCGCGCTAACCCAGGTGACTGGGATTAGCCTCAACCCCACCGCCAGTGGGATTGATATTGTGTTGCAGCTACAGGCACAGGGCAAGACGGGGAGCGATCGCCCCCAAGTGTTTACCAGTGGTCAAGGCAATACCTGGGTTGCTAACATTACCAATGCTCAATTGAGTCCATCTGCAAAGCCGTATCGTCAGGATAACCCTGCCCCTGGCATTGCCACCATCAGCGTAGTTGCCTCCGGTGCCAATAGCATTCAGGTCACTGTTAATGGCAAGCCTGGTGCGCTCATGGGACAGGCACAACAGGAGGGCACAAAATTGACCCTCAGCCTGCTCTATACTGCTGCCAGTGGCAATGCCGCCGCTAGTAGCAGTGCTAGCACTAGCAGTTCGCGTGCATCAGCGCCATCATCCAGCGTCCCTCTTCCAGCTCAAGCGGGTACAGCCGTCACTCCGAGTCCTACACCGACTCCCGTCACCACACCCACAAATGCCTCTACACCTGCTGTTTCTCCCAGCCCTGTAACAACACCAGTCCCTCAGCCGTCTCCAACTACAGGTTCTCCCAGACCAAGCAATCCCTCAACTCCCTTACCCCTCAACTCCCCTGCCCTTCAGCCCCTCAACCCCTCAACCCCTCAGCCCACCCCTACGCCCTTCAATAGGATTACCTACACGGATCTCAACGTCCAGCCAACCACGATCGACCTGGGTACAACTGCCCGCATTGAGCGCGTGGTGTTGCGAGAAACGCCTGTCCGGGAGGCGCTTGCACTGTTGGCACGAGCTGCTGATTTGGGTATTGTCTATGCCGAAGATTTAGGGGTGTCACCGACCCCAGGAGCGCCCGCCCAGTCAGCGAGTTCAGTGATTGATTCCAACATTTCGCTCGATATTGAGAATGAACCGATCCAGGATGTGTTCAATTACATCCTGCGGGCGAAGGGGTTGAAGGCAAACCGGGTGGGTAGAACTATTTTTGTCGGTCTCAATCTACCTGCGACAGCGGGTAGTTATGTCACACGCACGCTACGACTGAATCAAATGCGGGCGACCCTGCCGCAGACTAACATCACAACGACTGCTGTGAGTGCCTCTAGCCTCACCAGCGGTGGTGGGCAAGGCGGTAGTACCACGACTAGCCAGGTGGGCAGAACCAGCGCCACAACTGAGAATATCCCTTATAAAGGGGCGCTGCAAGTGCTTGAAGAGCTGGGGGCAAACAACAGCGCCACAGCCAGAAGCCCTGTCTTTAGGGGTGTACAGGTGACAGCCGATGCACGCACTAATACACTGTCGATCGTCGGCACGCTTGAGCAAGTGCAGCTTGTAACTGATTATCTCAACAAGCTCGACACACGACGGAAGCAGGTTGCTGTTAATGTCAAAATTGTCGAAGTCGATCTGTCAAAAACGAGCAATATTGGCTCCAGCTTTTCCTTCGGCGTAGCTGGCAATTTTTTCAACGTGAACCAGGGGCGAGGGGGTGTCAACGTCGGACCGGTGAACCCGTCGTTAATTGATTCTAATAGCCTCACCAGTCCTTCGACGATCGCCAATCCCTTTGCAACCGTACAGCCACCGCTCAATACCAACGCTCAAGTAGTCGATGCTCAAGGCAACACTCTGGGCTTTCAGCCTGCCAGCCCGACGAACGCAAACCCGCTGGCGGCAGTTGTAACCAACCTGACCAGCGGCTCTACGGTCAGCACCAGCGGCAATGTGACGAGCGTAATCGGTCAGGCATTAACCTACGGACTCTCCCCGTTGTTTCAATTTCCAACGCAGTTTTTGCTGAATCTTCAGGCACAAGTCGTTTCTGGCAATGCCAAGATTCTGACTGACCCCACGTTGATTGTGCAGGAAGGCAACCAGTCACAGGTAAACCTGACCTCGCAAGTGTTTTCTGGCTTTACTGAGCAACGAGTGACGGAAGGCAACGTGACAACCACGCGCATTTTGCCCCAGCCGCCCGTTGATGTGGGTGTGATTCTCAATGTGCAGGTCGATCAGATTGACGATAACAATTTTGTGACGATCGCCGTCTCACCCGAAGTCAGCTCACTCGGGCAGCAGATTACCGATCCGTCGCGCAACAATCTGTTGATTCAGCAACTGGTCAATCGGCGGCGACTAGAAACAGGCAAAATTCGTTTACGCGATGGTCAAACGTTGATTTTAACAGGCATTATTCAGGAGCAAGACCGGGAAGTCATTACGAAAGTGCCAATTTTGGGTGATATTCCGCTGCTCAATTTGCTGTTTCGCAACCGCAGGCAGGAACGTTCACGCAATGAAGTGGTAGTGCTAGTAACGCCGCAAATCTTGGATGATTCCGATCGATCGCCCTACGGCTACAACTATCTCCCTGGTCCCGATCTGCAAAAATTCTTGCAACAGCGTAACCGATCGCAACCACAAAGCAACCCGTCGCCCCAGAGTAACCCTGCTTCAACTCCTCAAACTCCATCACCTCAAACTCCATCACCTCAAACTCCATCACCTC
>NZ_JCACKI010000055.1:0-64 GCF_059505325.1 Tildeniella sp. | reverse complement strand
AAACTCCACCACCTCAAACTCCACCACCTCAAACTCCACCACCTCAAACTCCACCACCTCAAAC
>NZ_JCACKI010000054.1:0-26014 GCF_059505325.1 Tildeniella sp. | reverse complement strand
GTCTCATTGAGACAACGGCATATCAGTACTTTCAAGACTTTTCTACATCACTAAGGAGAAAAGCAAAGGATGCCAGCTATGAATCAGGCTGGCTACTGGTGGAACCGGAACCACCTGGCTGGCTGCAAGAGATGCACGCAGCATATCCGCCTCGTGCTTTAGAGACAATCCAGCTAGAAGACCTGGTTCCAGTGGTGGAAATGCGTCCTGACAAGTTACTGCTGGAGGAGAAGAGCGGCGTTAAGCGTCCTGACTCCAGCCTCTTTCTCCAAAAGCTTCAGAATGAGCTGACGGCTCAAAAGGCGACACTGAGCTTCGAGACGACCATTCAGCTGGGACAATTTATCCAGCAGAACCAGGCTTTTGCAGAAGAGGTAGAAAGGTTTAACCAGCGCAATGCAAGAGAAGCCGCTCAGGACCAGGCAAAGGCTGCCATGCTTCAGGCCTGCGCCCTGGTTCGGGCTCTCTTAAAAAACTTTTTTAAATGGCTGCAATATCAGCACAATCCCACTACCAGTCCAGAGGGTTATCGGATTGCGCCTAGCTATCGAGAAAAATTCTGCAATGCAGAGATGAATTTAGCTAAGTTTCTCTACGGGGAAATAACCAATCCGCGCACGCACCCAGATTACCAAGATATCGAAGTCGTCCTGGAGATACAACGGGTGCGCTCTGAGGCAAGGGACGCCGAATTCAAACCAAATTCGATTAATCCGGTGAAACGTGATCCCACCTGGCGAGAGCTCGGGAACTTACTGAAGGACCTGCTGATCGCTTGTGCGCCCAGACGGACGATTGATGCCGCTCCAGAGTATCGCTCCATGGGACCGATGAGGGAACAGACAGCGGTGGCTGCTGACTTTGAGAAGTATCTCGTCATGATGTTCTTCCGGGTCATTGCTCCGGATCGGCAGCATGTTGTCCGGGACTTGCGAACACACGACACCCTCAAACTTTGCTGGGTGAATTGGGAAACGAGAACATACGAGGAAGCACCCTGGGATCAAGAGCAGAAGCGCTACAAGGCTTTCTATAACCCAAATACGAGGTTGTACTACCTGGCTGTAGAGGATGTCAAAGACCAAAAAGGGAATATCGTCGATCGGCCATTGGGAAAAGAGTTTGCGTGGGTCGTTTTCTTAGACGCGAGTCAAACCAAGATCGACAAAGACAATGCTTATCGCGTCCCCAAGATTTACAATCCTGAGCTGCATTCTTGGCTTTATGGACAAGAAGACTACTCCGGGAAGTGGTTTAACTGGCCCAAGCTGAAGATGGGCCAACGGAAAGGAATCACGACAAACAAATGGACGAAGCAGCAGTTTCATTGGTGTGGCTATATAGACCCTGAAACTGGTATGAAGGCAGGATTTCGAGCTACGTTCAAGCCTACCCACGATTTTGTTTTTACACAAAGAAATGGCAAGCCTTACTCATGTAGTAATATGTGTCGTCTCTATGACGCGATTATTTGGAGACATTTAGGTGTCCGCAGTAATCCCCATGCCGCCAGGAGCGCTGTGACGAGTCACTTTTTGCTCCAGGGCATGGATACGCCAGAGGAGTCCTCTCTGGCACAGCTGAAGAGCCACAGTGTGAAGACCCAAAGCAGCCCTCACTACAATAAGTTGGCGGCACTTGAGAAGACGGCTCGAGCGTCAGAGATGATTGTCGGTGAATTTTTGCAAGAGCGGGGTTTAGACCCAGAACAGTATGGCCTTGTCGGGGGAAGACCCTACCAATAGACGGGGTTGAGATGCAGACGAGGCAGGCGGGCGACCGTCCGGCTTAGTTTGACCCAACCCGAAACTAACGTCAGGCTCAGCTTTCCTGGCACTGCAACTCAAACAGCAAGAGTGCCCAACCGCCTCACTCCAAAGCACTGCCTGGCTGTGCAAACAACGCCTGAATGAGCTGCTCCAGTTGCTCCGGTGTCCACTCCAACGCTGCTACCTTTTCGGCGATCGCTGCTCGCAGGCTCGCTTCAGAAATTGGGTACTGTTGCACCACCTGACTCAACCGCTCCGGCTCCTCCAGAAACGTCGTCACGTCCGCTCGCACATACCAGTCTGCCTGCTCCAGCGCAAAGTCCCGTGGTGGTGCCGTGAAGTAGATAGCATCCAGTTCGTCCTCCAACAACAACCAGCCCACCAGCCTCGCTAAACCCAGCCAGTCTGTCTCTGCCACAGTGAGAGCACGCGCATGGGTAGACTCCATGCCTGCCAACGGGTTGTACACTCCAGCCGACCACGCCAGGGCGAGCGACTCTGGCTGCTCTTGATGGTACTGAGCAAAGAACGCTTCGACTTCCGCTTGCATCGTCAGGTTTGCTTCAGGCTCCTGAACTGGCTGTTGCGGCACCACATACGGTTGCGGCACCGCTTGCAACGCGGTCTTCACTCCTCGGTACGACTGCGGTTGCGATCGTCCAAACCCACCTGGCATTGTTACTCCTGACATCGGACCACTCACAAGCTGCTCCGGCTCCACTGCCTCCCCCCGACTCAGACAACCCTGCTCGTTCGGAACCTGAGCAGCAAAGTACTGCTGCGCTTCTACCACCAGAATCGGGTCACCACTCTCTAACCATACTTGCATCTTCGCCAGGTGCTGTTCAGCCCTCATAGCCTGTACGGGTGTCAGCTCAGTTACAGGCACTGTGGAAAACCCCCCAGACCCCCCAACAACTGAAGACCCATCCGCCTGCCCAGAAAGGGCGGCGGGAATGGGCACAAGCTTATTGTTCTCCAGGGTGTGGTCTTGCCCGACTGGTAAGGCTTTGAGGTCATCTGGAACGGTCAGTGTTTGCTCCAGGGTGTGGTCTTGCCCGACTGGTAAGGCTTTGAGATGGTTGGGGTGCCAGAGTGCTTTGTATTTATCGAGGGTAGGGTTCCCGATGCCATAGGCTCGGATGGCCTGTTTGCGGGCTGTGACTGCTGTCGGTAAGGCGTGCTTGGTTAGTAGGTCGGTGACTGCCTGACAGATGCGATCGCGGGCAGCCTGCGACTTCTGTTGATTCTGGTTCGGTGGAGTGGGTGCGCTGACAGCTTCTGGTGTAGGTGCTGTCTTGGCCCGGTGCTTGGAGCCGAAGGGGTAGTAGCGGCTGGTTTGGATGGAGCGAGCATAAAGGATAGCGCGCTGTTCCAGGTCTGCCTGATGGCTGCAATACGTCTCAAAGCCAGGGAGCGCTCGCGCCACTTCACAGATGGCATCGACTAAGGCTTCGCCGGTGAGGGGCTCGGAGCCGCGCTGGACGTGACCGAAAATGTATTCCCGCATGGCGATCCGTCCCAGCAGGTAGTTGGTCTGTCCGGCGTCGGTCCACCCGGTTAAGACTTCGGTAGTCAGGTCGTGGAGGAATTTCTCGGCTTTGCCAGAGAGTTTGTACCGTTGGCGCTTGGCCTGTTGCAAGACCCGTTTGAGGGTGCGTGGGTCGATGGTGTTGCGCTGCTGGGCAAACTGCCAGCGCTGCACGAAGGTGGTTTGTTCGCCATAAATGGGCTGCCAGTCGCTGTTGAGTAGGTAGGAGCCTGCTTGCAGGGGGAGCCGGTGAGCGGCGTAGAGGCTGGGCGCTTCGCTAAAGGGTTTGGGGTTAGGGAACAGTTCGAGCTGTCCCGGTTTCAGTTTGAAACCAGCGTTTGCTAGCAAGGTCGCGACTGTCTGGGCGATAGCCCATGTCTCTTGCGCCGTCTGGAAGGGCAGGTACAGGTGGAGACCGCCCCGGTAGCTGCTGGTGACAGCAACGGTTTCGACCAAACCTAACGGCTCTAGTGCGGCCAGCAGACGGGGGATGGCGAAGCGATCACGGTGGGGATGGTAGAGACTACCGTGATCGATGTCGAGCATCAGGTAGTGGGTCTGTTTGCCGAACCGGACGCCATATAAGTAAGCGCCTTCTTGCAGCAGGCGATCGCTCAAGGGATGACGGCTTTCGGTCTTCCAATCCGGGCGATCCTCAGGGTCTGGATGCTCGGCGTAAAGGAAATCAAAGCGGTGTGGCCAGAGCGCGAGGAAGGGATCGTCGGCTTCCAGCACAGCTTGAAAGGCACGGGAGGGGGCTAACTGCATGGGCTGCCCTCCCTAGAAACATAAAAAATTCGATGCACAATGCAACTCCCTATGGCTGGAACAACAGCGGATAGGAAGCCATGCAAAAACTAGAGCAATTTGTCAATGCGGTTGCACCTTTTGACAAATTGCCACTAAAATTGGCATAGCAAAGCTGGGTGACCTAACAACCTGCCCCTCTAAAGCATCAGTTAGCGTCCCTGCTCCTATCCTTCAATTGAATAACAAGCCTTCTAACCCCTTCTGTTTCGCGGCAGTGGGGGTTTTTGGCTTCTAGCTCTGCTTAGAACATGCTGGACACTCCTCTCACTTCAAACGTGGAAACTTGTTATTCACCTGCGGCTCGCGCTGTTGTGGGAGCTTTGCTGGGGTGAGTATCAATGATCTAACCGCAAATCCTGTTCACTGGCACAGTTTTCCCAAAACTGCTGGTGCGGCTCCGTCGGTATGCCTTCTAGCACCAGTTGCTGGTCGGACGCTACTCGTCTCGACTCCGTGACCGCTGCTTGCCATTGGTGAACAGCGCTCGCTCCTAAAGGCCTTGGCGAAACGCTCTAGCCGCTTCCAGCCTGGAGGTCTCAGCCAGCAAGACGCAACGTGAGAGGTGAGCCAAGTCGAGGGTAGCCAGTGCTGGTATAGCACTGCGCTCAAGGCGCTCGTAGCCGTGCTCTCGCAGGTGATAAAGGCTAAACACTCCATCTTCCCAAAACCAGACTTCAGGTACTCCTAGTGCTTGATACCGTTGCAGCTTCGTGGCGCTGCCACTGGTAAAGATGACTTCGATCGAGAGGTCGGGCGGCGTTTTCGGCTGTCCGATGCAATACGACTCGTCCGCCTGCGCTGAGACGACATTTTCGCGCTCCTGGGTCACAGAGCCAGTGGGGGCAAACTCAATCTCCTTGGCTAAAAAAAACAGCTCCAGTAGCATCCCAATCACTGACTTGAAAAATTCGTGGTCGAGACCTGGCATGAGAATTTCGATCGTCCCTTCGTAGTAGAACAGCCTGACACCTGGGGAACCTTCAAAGCCCTTTTGAATGTGCTTGAACTGTTCCCATGAGCGATCGTGCTGCACGAGGCGCGGGGCACTGGTTTTTGAGAGTACCTGTGTCATGGAAATCGCCCTTACTTAGCCTGTTGTTTCGTTTGCGGTACCTGCCAGTCTTCCATCTCCCTTTCAAGGAGATAGCTAATCAGATTCGACAGCGATCGCCCTTCGATCTCTGACCGTTTCTCTAGCTTTTCAGCGAGCTGGTCACTCACGCTTGCAAAGACTTTCTTAGCCACTCTGCTGTTCATACCCTATTTTCCCCTAGATGGTAGTCCCATTCTGCCTAGATCAAGCAAACTTTACCATATGGTTGTATATTTGCAACCATATGCTACTTTTGAATGAGAAGTAAGTGGAACGTGATGGGAACTGGACTGAAACACGCACGAAACGAAGCAATCGTGTTCCTAGCTGTTCCTAGTTGTTCCACCCCGTTCTAATAAGCCTTTGAGGGAAAGCATGAAGACATCACTGACCAAGTTTTGCCGTGACCACGACTTGCCTAAGTCCAGCGTTTATCGTCGCTGCCAAGAGTTGAGTATCGATACTGGCGATGGGCTGACACCTGAAGCCTGTGATCGGCTGCTGCATGAGTTTGATGTGGTGACTGAACCACCAGCCGTAGAGCTAGAGTCGGCAGAACAACAGGCAGTCACCATCGAGGTTGGCAATCACCAAATTATCCTCTCTCAGCCAGAGATGCCGCAGACCTACAGTCTGGAATCACTTCGACAAAGCGAAGTCATTGCCTTTGATGACCCTTTAGCGATCGCGGCTCAATTCTTGCAAACTGCTGATGTGCTGACCGCAGAGATGCAACGCGATATTCGAGTGCGCGAGCAGAAGTTGCAACAAACCCAGCAGGCGAAAGCCGCGATCGCCGAGAAAGCTACCGAATTCAAGCTGGAAGCGCGTCTTTACCGCGAACGGACCGCGATGTTGGCGACAGCGCAAAGCCAGGAGACGCAAGGCTTACAGCAATCACTCACCACCCTGCAAAATCTGGGAAAGCCTCCAGCGGACGCCTGACGCGCCTGCTGCTATCAATCATGCTCATGGTGCTCGCCTGGGCGCTCTTGCGAGCCGACACGCCGACAGCTGACCCGGTGCCATTACCAACAGAAGCCAGCGCTCACCGTCCAAAGTAAACCGCTGGCTCTGGACTCCCAACCTTCCAATTAGGAGTAACTCCCATCATGACAAAACCTGTGCCCGGTGACGGGCAGTTTTTCACCCTCAATCCAGTGCCACCACCTCAGCCGCCAGCTTCTCGGAGCTGGGGTTTACCGATCGCGTTGGGCTTGCTGGCCGTTCCGCTGCTTATGTTCGGCTTCGGTTTCTCGCAGCAGCAGCAGCAACCAGCCATAACCGCAGCAACCAGTTCCACCGCTACACCCTCTGTCTCGCCGCTGCCGACCCCGTCACTAGCATCGCCAGATGCTACCACACCACAGCCAGAAATCTCTGCTACACCGCCCACAGCGGCTGTAACCAATGCCCCACCAGGCACCCCGCCTGACTTTGCCACCTTCCCGATCGCCCATATCCAGAGCCCTGGCATGGCCGCCAACTTCCGCGCCGCACCCAGCTTGCAGAGTCCCGTCTTAGGCGTACTCATGCACGGTGACCTGGTGGAACTGCCGTCCGAACGCCATGTGCAGCAAGACGGCGTGGTGTGGGTGCCTGTGCGGTGGCGGGGTCAGACGGGCTGGCTGGCGAGCACTTTCCTTGGAGTCTCAAACCATGCCCAACCCTAAAGCGCTACCGACAGCCGCTCAAGCTACACCTGCAAAGCTGGCTGTCTGGGCAGACCAGGCAGGCACGCCCTATCTAGTGCAACAGCAGCCGGACGGCAGCACCACCTTTACCCCCTTGGAAACTGCTCTCGCTCAAGCACAAACGCCCACTACTTCTGAGCGTGTGACCACGTACCGTGAACCCCTCAACACCCTGCTGCTCGGTGTGGCAGTGGTGCTGGGGTTTGTCTTAGGCGGCTACTTGCTCGGCTTTTTCGCTGGTGCGGCTGGTCAGCGCGTCGTCCTCGTCCCCCGTTCGCCCCTCTGCGACACCCAGCGCAGCAGTTTCCTGTTCTGGTCCTCTGAAACCAAGGAGTGCAACTAATGTCAGCGCCCAAAGCTAAGGGCTACAGCAGCAGCCCCAAGGGCATCCAGTCCCATCTCCTGCCTCATGCAGGCGCACTCACTGAACGCGCCACCCGCTATTTTGGTATCGATCTGGCGCGACTGCCGCAGATGAGCGATAACGAACTCGCCCTGTTTGCGGATCGCGCCACCGCCATGACCCGACTCAAGGAAATCCTGCCGATTCTGGAAAAGCACTTCACCACGCTGATCGAAGGGCAGGTTGAGTACGAACAGTTTGTCCAGCGTGTCTTGAAGCAAGTCGAAAAAGGCTCCAAGCAAATCGATAAGAGCCTCTTAGATGCATGGCTGCTCTCCAAAGGCTACGACAAACATTTGCAACTGCTGAATCAGAAAGCCGGACACGGGATGCAGAAGCTGGAAGCGGAATATCGCTCGGAGTATGACCTGAACCGCCTGGACTTCCAGAGCGCCATCAAACTGATTCACCTGCGGCATCAAAACCGTGCCAAAGCGATCGGTGAGAAAGTCCCTCAAGCGCAGCGACAGCTCCAAGTGCAGGAGGCGTTGCGGCGACAGGCCGAGACTCGTAAAGAACTGCTGACCTATGGCACCGCTGGCAAGCCGGGAAAAGGCTTCTGGCACGGTGTCAAAGACTTCTTTCGAGTGTGAGGTAAGCCATGTTTGACCCCTACGATTCACCCCTGATGTTGCCACCGTCCGATGGCTACTACGAGCCAGAGGCAACGCCCGAACCGGATCGCGTCGATTACGCCCTGGAAGGCATCAGCCGCTTCATGGGGCTGTTTGCACTGGGCATTACCGTCACCTTGCTTGCCCGGTGGCTGACGGCACTGCTGCCGTTCTACTGGATTGGCGCGATCGCCTGCCTCCTCTCCCTGGCGCTGCCTGCCTATCTGTCTCGCAGTGCCTGGTTACTCTCCCTGGCGATCGCCCTGGTCGTCGCCATCTTCACGGGTTGGTTTGACCAGCTTGCCCACACTAGCCAACAGGTGCAACAGCAAGTGCAGCAACAGGTGCAGGAGGTTTTACGGTGAAAGACCCCTATCCGCCTCAGATTGTTGGCCTCTTAGCCGCTGGCATGACCAGCACAGCACTCGCGGTCAGTGGCTACCTGCATCAACCCGAGACGGTGCGCTTCCTGGGCACACAGCTCACCTATCAAGCGGCCTATCGCAAAATTCCGCTGTCCTTGGTGGGCACGGGGCTATGCGTGTCCGCCTGGCTGCTCACGCAAACCCGACGCGATTATCGTCGCCAGTACCAAGAGTGGGAGCGCCAAACATTACGGCAGCAGAGTCAGATGCAGGCGATCGCTCATCAGGCTGAGTTAGAAGGCTATCAACAGGTGGCTCAGTTGCAGGCTGCCGAACGACTCTACCCCCAGATGGCACCCTATCTGTCAGATGTCCAAGAGGCGGACTATCAGGACGTGTCGGCATCGCCACAGCCGCAGGCTACCCCGCAGCCCGTAGCAGAAACCACCGCGCCTAGACAGCCAAGCGTGTCTGTCACTCCCGCGTCTGAAGCAACGGCTGACCCGACGGCCTATCTGCAAAACTTTCTGGAATATCCAGGGCTGTTGTTTGGTGGCATGGGTGCCGGGAAGAGCTGGACGGCACGTTATCTGGTCATGCAGAAAGTGCGGGCGGGGCATCAGGTGATTTTGCTGGACCCGCACGCCGCCAACCACGAGTGGAAGGGCATTCGCCATATCGGTGCTGGGATGGATTACGGCGCGATCGCGGCGTTCCTCCAGTGGTACCTCGACGAAATCGAGCGTCGCTACCAGGAGTTCAACCGCTCGGGTTTAACCGAGGAAGACTGGCAGCAGTCGTTACGACAGCAGCAGCGTATTACCAGCGTGGTGTCGGAAGAAATGACGAACTGGGCAGACCGACTGCCCGGTGACATCGGCAGTAAGTTCTTCAAGTCCGCGATGAGTGATAGCCGCAAAGTGCTGATGCCACCGTTGTTTGTCGCGCACGATCGAACGTTGTCAGCGCTGGGGGATGCGAAAGGGATTGCCCGCTTACGAGATGCGGCGTTACTGGAACTGGAACTCATTCCCACCATTCACCCCACCACTCGTAAACCAGTCTCCAGTGGCAAAGGCAAATTGAAGCTGCCTGGACACGCGGAATGGCTGCCAGTGGAACTACCGCAGATTGAGCGCAAGATTACCGACTTTACCCTCTGGTCATCACCGCCCAGTCAGACCCATCAGCCACCCATGCCCCCACCGCCACAAGCGACACCGTTTGATTTTCGCGCTCAGGTAAACAGTTGGCTACAGGACTGCTGGCAGGCAGACGCACCACAACTAGAACCCCAGGAAACGCCCAGTCAAGTGGAGGCGCTGCCTGCTGGTCAGCTCAAAAGCCTCGCACTGTATCTCCGCAAGAAAGGGTCGATCGCCGTGCGGGACGTGCGGCAAAATTGGGGTCGCAATCAAGGCTTAAACGGGGAGCAGGTGCAGGCGTTGCTGCTGGAATTAATGGCGTTGCACCTGATCGAAACCTTCTCACCCCTCAACTCTAAGGCGGAATGGGTGCGCTGGTCTGAAACCTAGACGCAGCAGGGTCTACATCGGGTGATGTGTGATGTCACAGCGGTCACACATCACCCCAGACAGCAGCATTCACATCGCTCATACATCACCGCTTCGCGCTGCGACACATCACTGTTTAAGGAGCCCTATGTTCGCCAACACTAACCCTGCCATTGTTCAGATTCGACGCGATTTGAGAGGTCAATTACCGGATGAGTGGCTGGAGGAAGTCATCTCAATTTTGGAGTATCAATTGACGTATCAAACGCTGGACGAGCTGGCCACGAATGACTTCCTGAAGCTCAAACTGGGAGTAAGCTTGAGTCCGGCGCTGCAGCAGTTGCTGTCGCAGTCGATCGTGCCCGACATCCAGTCGGTGGATGTGTCGATCTCACCGCCTCAAACCTTTCGGTTGCCTTGGCAGTGAGCCTCGCCTGGTGGAATCATCAACCTTGCTTAAAACATTGAGACTTAATTCTCATTCTCAGAGAAAAGTTGAGAACTGTGAATTTTCTTTACAGTAAGATGTATTACATAGAAAGCTTGTTTAAGATTAAGCTAAAATCTTGTTGGGTATATATTACGTTCATCAGACTTTCGTAGAAGAGGAAGTCAGCTTCATGAATGCAAAAATTGAAAGGCTGTTTCGGGTTCCGTACAAACGTCTAAATCTTGTCAAACAAGCTCTTGATAAGAGGAAGTTTGGTTTTATCTATGAATTCACAAAAGAGTCTCTTTTTGAAGGTGTAGATCAAGCTGATTGCGCTGCTGAAAAGGCTAAATCGGATTTTGACGCAGAAGTTGATCGAGAGGAGGTATCGCCAGAACTTTTACTAGCGTTTAGGCAAGCTTATTGGGCGTATTCTGAAGAATCAAGAAAGGTGAGGGATTTAGTTTCTGATCGTGAAGGTGCTGTTGCAGATTTTCTTTCTCCCTTTGTGTCCAAATAATTTTCAGCTAAATACTCAGTGAGGACAACTCAGCTATGGCAGATTCTCCAGTAAATGATCCTAAAAAGCTCTATAGAGAAGCTTTTGATCGAGTTGAAAAAGTGAAAAGAGAAATTCCTGAGCAACATAAACTTGCTGGTATTCCCTTCTGGCATAAAAAGACTCAAGACGAATTGAGAGTCGATCTGAAGAAAGCTGATCTTGCTGCAAAGTCTGCTGAAAGCGTCTTCTACCAAGAGAAAGAGCATCCGCCTGAAAGAAGGCTTCAAATGAGAGAGTTTAAACATTCTTATGAGTCGACTTCCCGGCAAACCGATGACGAAATTCATAGCCGACCAAGACTTTTCTTGGAACACCTAGATGCTGCTGGGCGTGCTCTTCCACGTTTAGTAGGTCGCAGGGATATACAGCCCCTCTTGGATCACTCGAAGGACCACTCAGAGGATCACCCCTAGTCCTGTACAGCTTCTTAATGCTTCTGTCGGTATTTATTTGCTAGCCTAGTTACCTCTTCCTGATTCTGTTAGAGGTGACTAGGCTGTTGTTTATATGTAGATAACGAAAATTAATGACTCAATATATTGAATTTAAAACTGCTGATAACAGCACTTTTCTAATAGAGGTGGATACAGCAGAGACACTTCCTTCGAAAGGAGTTGCTAAAGCTGGTTTAAAAGAAAAAGTTCAAAGCGCTGTAGCCACAGCCCAAACAACTTTTGAGAAGGCTGTGGAGGAAGTTGTAAAACATAATGTTCAGGCATTTATTAATTCGATGCGCAGTTTGTCAGATCCGCCTACCGAGGTAGAAATTTCATTTGGATTAAAAGCTACCGGAGAAGCAGGAAACATCGCTATTGGCAAACTCGGAAGCGAGATGAACTACTCTGTGAAACTAGCTTGGAAACCTGAACACAAATCTCAGCAATAAAATGAGTGTTGATGATCTACTTCCAGGAATTGTGCGTATTCTTGGGGTCGATGACCAGACGGTCGGCACAGGCTTCCTTACTACAGACGATGGATTGATCGCTACGTGTTCACATGTCATCTGTGCTGCCGGTGTTGTACCGGGTGAAACTATTTGTCTCGTTTTTCAGGCAATTGGTGAAAAGCGAGAGGCTACAGTTGAGCCTAGTTATTGGAGTGATCCGGAGGCTGAAGATGTAGCTATTTTACGTTTAAAGGGTGTTCCTCCTGCTGGAGTAAATCCTTTGGCCTTAGGAACATCTTTAGGCTTAGGAAGATTTATTCTCTCTACCTTTGGTTTTCCAGAAGCCAAACCAGACGAAGGGTTGCCAGGCTTATGCGAAGTTATTGGCAACACTACAAATGAAGGAATCAAAGTTTTAGTACTAAAAAGCAATGAAATCAGCTACGGATTTAGTGGTGCTCCATTATGGGATAACAACTCACAAACAGTTGTTGGAATAGTAGCGAGTATTGTACCTTCTATTTCTTTGCAAGATGATAACATCCGTCCTTTTGATTCTGGTGGGCGGCAGACTGAGACAGCATTTGGCATTCTAGTAGAAACTGTGCGGAGTGTTTGCTCGGAGCTTTATCTGACTGATACTTGCCCTTACCGAGGCTTGAATGTCTTTGAAGATAAACATGCAGAATTTTATTTTGGTCGAGATGCTGCAATTCAAGAATTGATAGAAAAGCTTGTGCGACATCATTTTGTTGCTGTAGTAGGTATATCGGGCTCTGGTAAGTCATCACTAGTTCAAGCAGGGCTAATAAAAGGATTGCAGAAGTCATCTATTCCAGGTTTGGCTAATTTACCTCGTTGCCTCTTCCGTCCTGGAAACAATCCTCTATTAAATTTGGTTCAATCTTTCTCGCATCTACCTGGACAGTCTTTAGAAAAAATAGCTCACGGTTTTGAAATTTTTTCAGATTTAGATTTGTCACTTGAAAAAGATAACGTAGTTCTATCTTTAGACGAAAAGCTTAGTGCCATATCTTCAATTGATCTTGCGAACAAGATACATCAGATATTTCAACATATGGGGGTACTTATAGTTGTAGACCAATTTGAGCATCTGTATTCTGAATGTCAAGATGAAAATGTCCGTTTGAAGTTCATTGAAGTCCTGTTAGCTTTAGTTGACGAAAATATAAAATGTCTCATTACGCTTCGGACTGATTTTTATGGGATAGCCTTGGAGAACTACAAGCTTGCAACCGCTATCAAATCTGGCCAATTAACCCTTGTGTCAATGAGTGACGAAGACTTGGTACAAGTTATTACGAAGCCAGCTCAATTGCTACGTCGAAATTTTCAGCCAGGGCTAGTAGAGCGATTAGTCTTTGATGTACAGGATCGTCCAGGTGATTTACCTCTTCTTGAATTTGCTCTAGCTGAACTATGGAAAAAAGATTCTATGAAGGGGGTCTTAACAATTAGTACTTATAAAGCTCTTGGCTACTCCACCCCTGACGATAAAAATTTTGATGGTGTTCAAGGGGCTGTTGCCCAGTATGCAGAATTAATTTGGAAAGAGTTAAGTGAGTCAGAGCAGAAGGCAACTCGATTTATATTTTTACAATTGGTTACTCCAGGGGTAGTAGACGAACAAGGAAAACAATTGACCAAAGATATTAGCCGTCAAGCTTGGAAGTTTGAGTGGGATAAACCTACTAGCCAAAAGGTTGTAGAAAAATTGATTGCTGCTCGCTTATTAACGAAGGGACAAAACTTCATTAATGCCCAACCAACAATAGAAGTTGCTCATGAAGCTCTTATCCGAGCGTGGCCTCGCTTGCAGCGGTGGATTAAAGAATGCCAACCCTTTCTTGAGTGGTATGTTCGTGAACTAGCACCTCGGATGTATTACTGGATAGCTGAACAAAAAGACTCAAGCTATTTACTACCTGCACAAAAATTAGGACAAGCTAATCAATGGCTTGATGAATATAGTAATGAAATTTCTGAAATAGCAAGCGAGTACATCCAGACAAGCTTAAAATTACACAATCGACAAGAATTTGAAAATAAACAACGAAAGGCTTGGTTCGTTCGCGGTTTAATTACCGTCTTATTAATAGTTTCCATGCTAGCTGGAGTAGCTGTTTTCAAATGGCAAGAGTCAGAAGTAAGACAAATTAGTATTCTTACTGAATCTTCAAATTCTTATTTTAATTTAGACAAAAAATTTGATGCTCTTTTAGTAGCTTTGAGAGCTGCAAAAAACTTAAAATCCGTATACTTACATGGGGAAGGCACAAAAGCTCAGCTTGAAAATTCTTTGAGACAATCAGTTTTTGGGGTAAGTGAGTGTAACCGTTTAACTGGACATCAAAAAGGCGTTACTAGCGTTAGTTTCAGCCCTGGCGGTCAAACTATTGCCTCTACTAGCGCAGATGGCACTGTTAAGTTGTGGAATAAAAATGGTCGCGAGCTTCATACCTTGGAAGGTCATACTGGTTGGGTACTGGATGTCGACTTTGGTTCTGATGGTCAAACTATTGCTTCTGCTAGCACAGATAAAACAATTATACTCTGGAGCAGCAATGGGCAAAAGCTTCATGTCTTAAAAGGGCATAATGGTTCAGTTCTAAGTGTTAGTTTTAGCCCTGACGGTCAAACTATTGCTTCTGCCAGTGCAGATGACACTGTTAAGCTTTGGAATAAAAATGGTGAGGAGCTTAGTACCTTTAAAGGGCACAAAGACACTGTTACTAGTGTTGATTTTAGCCCTGACGGTCAAACTATTGCTTCTGCTAGCAAAGATGGCACCATCAGAATTTGGAGTACGAGTGGAGCAAAGACCAATAAATTAGAAGCTCACAGCAACTGGGTCTATAGCATTAAATTTAGTCCTGATGGCAAGAGACTAGCATCTGCGAGTAGAGATGGCACTATTAAAATTTGGAGTATAGATGGGCAACTATTAGATACACTCAAGGGGCACAGAGATCGTGTTTACAGTGTTAATTTTAGTCCTGATGGCAAGAGACTAGCATCTGCGAGTAGAGATGGCACTATTAAAATTTGGAGTATAGATGGACAATTGCTGAACACATTAAAGGGACATGAGATAAATGTTACTGGTGCCAGTTTTAGTCCTGATGGCAAGGTGCTTGCCTCTGCTGGTGCAGACGGAATGGTGAGGCTTTGGAGTTTAGCAGATCAATCCCTTCAAACTTTTAGAGGACATAAAGGCTGGGTACGCAGCATTAATTTTAATTCAAGTGGAGAGACTCTTGTTTCTACGGGTGCGGATGGATTGGTCAAACTTTGGGATGTAGCGGGAAAAGACCTAAACTTTATTCAGAAAGAAAGTGATTGGGTACGAAATGCTAGTTTTTCTCCTAATGATGAACTAATTGCTACTGCTAATGCAGACGGCACTGTTACAGTGTGGACTTTAAGTGGGCAAGAAATTAAAGTATTTAATGGACACAAAAATAATGTTATTGATGTTGATTTTAGCCCTAGTGGTGAAACTATTGCTTCTGCTTCTTTAGATAAAACACTTAAATTGTGGAGCTTAAATAAACAAGAATTTTACACATTAGTAGGGCACCAAGATTGGGTTTTTAGCGTTAAATTTAGCCCTGATGGGCAAACTCTTACTTCTGCTAGTGATGACAGCACAATCAAACTGTGGAGCCTTAATGGACGGCTAATTCATACTTTTACAGGACATGGATACGGAGTTTATAGTGTTAGTTTTAGTCCGGATGGTAGGTCTATTGCTTCTGCTAGCGGGGATGGGACAGTCAAACTGTGGCGATTGGATGAAAAACTAGGTGAGCAAGAGCCTAAGACATTCAGAGGACATAATGGCGGTGTCCTAGATGTCAAGTTTAGTCCTGATGGCAAACTAATTGCCTCCGCAAGTAGAGATGGAACTGTCAAATTTTGGGATTTAGATGGGCGAGAGCTAAGTACACTTAGAGGGCACACCGATCAAGTTAGAAGTCTTAGTTTTAGTCCTAACGGCAAAGTTCTTGCCTCAGCAAGTGATGACGGAACTATAAAAACTTGGAGTACTGAAATTTCAAATTTTGACCAGTTGTTATCAATAGGTTGTAGCTTTGTTAATGATTACTTAAAGAACAATTCTGATGTAAATCAACAAGATCGGCTTCTCTGCAATGATATTAACGAATTTACAAACTTTAGATGAACAACTTATTGACTTAGACATTTGATTATTTTGTTTCCTAAAGCAATCGTTCAACGGTTTTTTCTGCACAATCCCTATTTCTTCGTAGGCTTCGACCGAGTTGTCGGCTCAGCCCTCTGGTGCCGTGCACATGGAATGTTCATTCATAAGAGAGGCTTACCATCCAATCTCATAGCTACCCCTAGACTAACCGCAAACTGGCACAATCCCCAAAACCCTTGTCCAGCCGCCTTTACCCTTCTTCTTCTCCCTGCACTTCTGCTGTTTGAGCAACTAACCGAGAGGGCAAAGTATAAGGTTAAAAGCACTGTGAATACTAGGTTCTCAGTTTTAGATAAGTCTACCTTTTGAGATACTGGACTACGTTTGGACTAAATGCCTTCAATGTGACAGTTAATCAATGAGGCGCTTGTGCCAGTTAAGCAGGCGTAGTGAGCATATGAGTTGTTCAAGTTTGCTTATGAGTCAGCAACAAGACATCTAAACATCTGGACATTCAAGCATCTAGCTTTTAGATTTGGGGTCATGTGGTGCCTCTTATCTCCTTAACTTGAACGACCTGGAGACTTGACTCGCCCCTCTAAGCATTTAGACATCTGAACATCTAGACATTTAGATTGAAAACGAAGCGAGACAGCTTACTCCTAAGCACTGCCTCTGCTAGCTGATAAAAGAGACGGGAACAGGCATTCTGTCATGCATAGGCGGTATTCAGACATCTAGATGTTCAGATGCTTAAGCTTCTAAATGCTTTAGGCAGTAAACTACCGTCAAGCATCATGAAACAGATCAATGATTATCACGATCGCATCCTTTAAGGGTGGTGTTGGTAAAAGTACAACTGCTTTGCATCTAGCGGCGTTTTGCCAGATGAGAGCACCCACACTGTTGGTTGACGGCGACTTAAACCGTTCTGCCTTGCAATGGGCAAGTGCTGGGAACCTGCCGTTTAAAGTAGTGGACGAGAAGGCTGCTGTTAAGTTTGCCCGCAATTACGAGCATATTGTGGTTGATACCCCTGCGAGACCTGCGCCGGACGATCTGAAAACGCTGGCATCGGGGACAGATTTGCTGATTCTCCCCACGTCTCCTGACGCGCTGGCAATGGGGGCAATGTTGCAGATGGTAGACGCATTACAAGGACTAGAGGCTGACTATCGCATCTTGCTGACTCTAATTCCGCCAGCGCCTAGCAAGGTGGGGGAGGAAGCACGATCGTCCCTGGAGAGAGCCGGGTTACCTCTCTTCAAAACGGGCATTCGACGGCTGGCAGTGTTCCAGAAGGCAGCGCTTGAGGGGGTGCCTGTGAACGAGGTGAAGGGTGATTCCTATGCTGGCATTGCATGGCGCTGCTACCTCGAAGTAGGCAGGGAGATCATGCCATGAGCACCAAGAAAGAAGGGAGCCGCTTTGACAACCTCTTTGGTGCTGCCCGCTCAGGTAAGGCAGCAGAAACACCTGGACACTCAGACACTCAGACATCTAGTACAACTGAACATCTGGACATTCAAACATCTAAAAGTAAAGACCCTAACTATCAGCGGACGACGATTTACCTGCCGAAAGCTATGCATCGGCGCTTGAAAGCAGCAGCGGCACACGAAGAAAAGGAAATGAGTGCGATCGTCGAAGAGTTGCTAGAGCAGTGGTTAGACTCAAGGCAAGACGCTTGAGCATCCAAGCAGCTAAGCATCTGCGTGTTTAGCTGCTTTAGAGTGCAAGCTTTCGGACATTGGAGCAACGATTAAACTCAAAGTGGCTAAACATCTAAACATCTAAACGTCGGGCTGTCTGGGTCGCTAGCCCGCGTTTTTGGTGCGCTTACTCTCAAGAAAGGCAGCATCCTGAAAATTAAAGCGCCTCATTCTGAAACAGCGCCTCTAGATCCCTGGCACCGTTGAGCAAACGCACGACATCAACTCCATCATCAAGAGGAAGATAGAAAATCAGGTAGTTGCCATAAGGAAAGCTCCGCAGTCCAGGCAACAAGACATCACGACGACGCCCGATACCCAGGCTGGCAGCTAACGTCTCCATTTGCCCATAGAGCTTCCTAATAAACGCGATCGCACGGTCAAGGCTGTCCTCGGCGATGTAGTCAAAAATATCGTCCAGGTCTGTAAGCGCCTGCGGCCTGACGACCAATCTACCCATATTGATTAAACTTGGTGGCTGGCTTGGCTGCGCTCCGCACGGCGTTTTCTGCCCCGATCAATGACAGCCTCGATATCGAGGGGCTGCGATTCCCCACTATCAAGGCCTGCCTGGATTTGCTGCCGCAGCTCATTGAGCCTGATTTCCCGCAAGGCATCCTGATCCTTAAGCAGGCGTAACCCTTCGCGGATCACCTCGCTGGCAGAGTGGTACAAACCACTAGCGACCTTCTCACTGACATACTTCTCAAGCTCTGACGTAAGTGAAACGTTCACAGGTCATCCCTCTACGCAACGCATCTACTACCGTTGTACTCACAACAACCAAAAATAGCAATTTTTGTTATCAGTCCACTGACGTAGGTGCCACGTTAGTGGGGTCTAATGGTAGTGGTGATCGCTACTATACAGACGGCGAACTCACAGTGGGTGTCTTGTTGCTGCACTATCTGGCACAACCAGTATCTCCCAGTCCGTCGCCCAATTCAGCTCCCGTAGAGCTAAAGCAGCGCCTGTGGGTTTGGTTGCGCCACTGTTGGCAATGAAGCTATCAGCAGTTGCTTGCTGATCCTGGTTGTGGCGTAAAAGCTCCTCAACATCCTGCTCCATGCTGCTCACACCTTTGTTGATTTCGTTATTAATTGCGTTATTGCCGCGTGCGATTAAGCTTTTAGCTCGTTCAGTAGGGCGCTCTGCTCTTGTTGCAGCTTAATCCGCTTGATCGTTGCCACGTCAGTCTCTAATTTCACCGCAATCTGCTCAACCGTTACCCCGTGTTTGAGGAAAACAGAGACAATCAGCAGCAGCAAACGCTCGCGTTCCTCTGCCATCACTTCTTCCTTGATCTCCTGGTAGAAGCGGGTGTGCTTCAGGTCGCCTGGTTCAAAGAGACCAAACATAAGCTCAATCCTGTGCTTTTTGCTGCCACTGGACAATGCGTTCAACCGTCGCCACATTCGTCCTCAGCTTCTCAGCAATCTGCTCAACCGTTAGCCCTTGTTCAAGAAAGCCAGGAATGACAAGCGCAAAGACTTCTTCACGTCCTTCTAACCGTTCTTCCTCTGCAATCTCTTGATAGAAGCGGGTCTGCTTCAGTTCATCTAATCCCAGCATTTGTCTGATTACCTCCCGCTCAAGGGTTGGAAACTTATACACTAGTGTCGTTAACACTAATTCTACGACTCGCTCACGCTCTGCGCCATCCGTAACCTCGCCTCGCGCTCGTTCAACTAGCTGTCTTGCCCGCTCTGGAGCTACAGCATCATCCAAACCAATGAGTTGCAGTACACTCAGCTCCAACGATTGCTCAGTCAGGTCGGCTGGTAACTCATCCAAATAAACGCGCTGGAAGCGGGCACTACTGGCATAGTCTTGAAAGTGAAGGGGTAACTGTGGGTCAAGGTTACGCTGAGTGAAGATCAGGATGCCGAGCCAGTCCTGCACCGGCTGGTAATCACGCAAGTACAGGAAGATTTCAGCAAAGAAGCTGTGATAGAGAATCTTTTTCTGATCACGATAGCCCTGCACCTCGACAAAAACAATAGGTAAGCCGGAAGCATCAGGTGAGGGGTTGAGGACGCCATCAATCCGGAAGGCAAGCTGCTTCACCTCCTGAGAACCAAACGCATAAGTGCCTGCAGGGGGAGTGGTCTCGCCAAGGAGTTGAAACACTAAGTCAGGGCGGTCCTTAAACAAGCGATAAAACAACGTATCCGTCTTCACAGGTCGCTAGGATATTGGCACGGCGGTCTCATTGTAAGCGGTCAGTAACCACAGAATACTGGAGCCGCCGCAATCGGAGCGTGACCGCTCAACACAAATTACAGTAGAAGACACAACCACAGCCGTGGGTGCTTTCAGCCACACTGTTTCACGTCAGACCCGCAGTAGAGAGTGCTCCAGTGGTGACGGGTGTAGCAGCGATCGTACGTAGCCAAGCGACTCTAGCAACGCTCAGACATTACCAATCAGACTAAGGGCTCATTGGTACAGGCAATTAGAACGGTAGATCAAGGGTTTCAGCCTCTTC
This sequence comes from Tildeniella sp., assembly GCF_059505325.1. Classification (NCBI taxonomy): domain Bacteria; kingdom Bacillati; phylum Cyanobacteriota; class Cyanophyceae; order Oculatellales; family Oculatellaceae; genus Tildeniella; species Tildeniella sp. The sequence goes on along the minus strand of NZ_JCACKI010000054.1, from coordinate 5,951 downwards.
TTGCCAGACAGGTCTAATTGGTACAGAAAAACAGTAATGCTTAGCGTACGTTTTGGGTCTCATGCTACTCGGATCTCAGTGAGAAGGCGATAGAGGCTTGACACTTACAACCCTCATCGCGGCTTGAATAAGTTTAAAGCCTCGGTAGTAATTTACTACCGAGGCTTTAAACAAGGGGAAAACCTGTGTGATCACCTGCCAAGGGCACATCAGGTTACACAATCCCACAAACACAACGCTTTGTTACTTGGAGGCAAAACATAAACGCTACTGCCACATAGTATATGATTTTTGTACGGTTTTCAATCGTTATGACAGAAGTGTTTTGATATACGTACAAAAATCAAAAACCATCTTCACAATAATGCTTTGAAAATGTTTGAAAAATGTACGAAAATCAGCCAGATAAAAAACAATCAACTTGCGTTCTTATGGTACGTATATATTGACGCAATGGTTCATTTGTACTACTATCTGGATGATGAATACCTCATAACCTGCCAATTCTTGGGGTATTTGTCATCACCACGCTATTAGTAACAAAGGAGGCAAATCAAATGCTTAAGAATCTTAGTGAGCGATCGCTCTTAGTAACGTTGTACTTGACCCTGCTATTTGGTTCGGGGCTAGTACCTAAACAAGCGCATCCTTCTCTTCCCACGCAGAGTGATGTGAACTGTAAGCCAGTGAAAGTTCAGTCGATTAGCTAAATAGTGGTGCTGCTATGCGTAATGGTTTCAGAAGCCTAGCAGCACCATTCGGTTTTGCTTGCAGCTATAGTCGGATCAACATTCAAGGAGCAGCGAATCAATGCCTCGTGGGGGAAAGCGCAATGGTTCCGGACGTAAACTGGGTTCGGGTTTATTTCAAGTTAAAACTGATGTTCTTCGTTTGCCAGAACACTTAGTTAGTGATGAGCAGCGTCAAGGCATTGTAGATGTCGATTTACATCTCCAAGGAATTGAACAAGACTTTCCTTGGCTAGCGAAGAGTTTACCTTCGCTACTTAAGCTTTTACGAGCACAAGAATTAGAGATTATGCGTTTCTCAAAGCCTAAGAAAAAAGCAAAGCAGATTTCTTCTATGTACCGAAAGCATATGATTCCGGTTGCTGCAACACTTGATCTTGTTCCTTTGTCTAGTGACTTTGATGAGAGTACCTATGAGGAAGTAGACCTATTGCAAGAGTTTGGAGATCCAGATGTAACTATTTTTCTCTCAGTTATGGGAGAGTCGATGATTGAAGCTGGTATTTACCCTGGAGATGAATTGGTGGTTGAAGTCATAAACTACCCGATGAGAATACCAAATTATGGTGATCTGATTGTGGCTTCAATTGATGGGAAAGTCACAATTAAAGAGTTTCATAGTGTCGGTGATCAATCTTTTCTAGTTCCTCACAACGAAAAACTAGAACGGACTGAGATCACAGATGATGCTGTATTTCATGTTTATGGAATTGTCAGAAAACTTATTCGGTCTTTTAGCAAGCGTCGATTCTAATACAACAAATTCTTATAAGCTTAATGAAGTTCCTGAAAACTCGTATTCTGTTGTGCCAGTTTTGACCTTATGTTAGTGCTATTCAACTAAAGATCCATTATGTAAGATTGTGAACTTAGCAAACTTTAATGCTGAAGTTTCTGATTGCAATCCCCATGCTCATCAATATAAAGACCTGTTCCGCAAGCAGGACAATCACCGCCCGGATCTTGAAGAGAAAATTTATGATTACATTTGGGGCAGTTGACACTAAACTGCTTGAAGCCTTGTCCAAATCCTGAGAGATAGCCAATCAGAACTGCAACACCAATACCGATAACGTATATCAGTACAAAATCCCCTCCCCCACTTATTTGAAGCATTTGAAATGCTGCCCAGACAGAGGGAAGCGAGATAAGTAGCCCAATTATTGCTCCTGAAATACCAAATTCATATGCTTTCGATTTTGCAATTCTCTGCTGCTCTTTTGTTTGGGGTGTTCCTACTCCCATATCTAGCCTAAAGGCTTTCATCGTTGGCTTCTTTCCTGTGTCACCAATGGGATCAGTCTTCAGACCAGTGTTCTTAGCTTCTGTTTTTGGAATAGGTTGCTGGGCATTAGAGGAGCTTGAGGAACTATAAGAATTCGTTTGAGGCAGTTCCAAAACAGGCTTTGCAATTAGCTCAAGCTCTTGAGTCCAAGCTGGAAAATCCTCTCCTGTCTGCCGTCCATAAACTTTTAGCCTCTCAAGGTCAGTAATCCCTAGACTTACTACACCTTTACGAACGTAGGAAACTAAGGCTTGCTGAGCTGGTATGTGGGTCGATTCAAGCATGACCTGTAAGCAATGATCTTTTAGAGATACCTTTGCGGTGATCCCTTTAGGCTGGAGAGATCGGTTAATTAAAAAAGCGATAGCCTTTGGGTTGCCCTGCTTTGCAAGTTCTAGAGGGCTTTGCTGAGTCATCTAAGGATACCTGGGAACTTGGGCGGAAAGGATTATTCTCTATACAGCCTAGAACAGTTTTACCCGGATAAAACTCCTAGTAAGCATCGTGATGCAGTCGAGTAGGACATCACTGCCCTACTCGACTGCATCCATATCCCAGGTTGCGATCTCAGATGGCGCGGATCAAACTGCTGGTGTTGGGGACGGGTGAGGAGTAATGGTGTAGTCTCACACCTTTTACTGAATAAAAACTTTCTTCTGATTGTGCTGATCGTAAGAATTTTCTCTGAAAGAACGATCTAGAAAGCTTGTTCATAATTAGGAGAAAGCAATGGCACAAAGAGTAACTCTTCCCGGAGAAAAAGCCTGCCAGTACATAACAGCGATAAAAGGACATGTGCAATCCCTTTCTATTTCTCAACAGGAGAAGAAAGCTTTACTTGATGCGGTAGCGATACTCTCAAAGCATTTCAACTGCTAGTTTCCAAAGGATTCCCCAATCCGCTCTCTCAACCGAATTAGCACTTCTCGTAAGTATGCTATCTGGTCTGGAGTAAGTTCTCCCCAATCTTCCTTGTCAAGGAGATGGCTTATTGCTGCCATATAAGGATGTGGGGATGCAATAACAGGCGCTTTTACGAAGTCAGAAAGTGGTGTGTTGTCTGTGTGACCATGCTTACTCAGACACGTATGCACCCAAGTTAGGTACAGAGTTAGGTCATCCTTAAAAGGCTTTACCTTGCCACGAGGAAGCAAGCCAGAATATTTTTGGGTTGCATATTCACAGGCTTGTTGAACCCAAGCTTTGCTGCGAATATCCAGCCACTCCGCGGCTCGCTTACAGTCGCTAAAACCTTGCTGTAGATTTTCAAATCCTTTAATAAGATTGAATATTTCTCTGAGGTGGACTGCATCCTCTGGACTCAACCGACCTGCATCTATATTCCGAAGCCGTTCAGAAAAGTCAGTAACTAAGCGTTGAGATTTCTGCCTTTCTTCTTGAATCTCTGTTTCCAGCTTGGAGTTGCGTTGAGTGAGGTAGCCAATTTGCACCTCTTTTTTGTCAACGATCCCTTTTGTTACCAGTGTTACTACGGTAAGTAGCGCACCAAGTATTCCACCGCCACCTACAACAATCGTGGACCAGCTAGGAGAACTCTGAACCATAAGGGCTATGCCTGATAGAGCTTATGAAATCTACCCAATGTTACGACATCCTAAGGCGATTCCGGGAAAGGACGCGATTTTCTGTAAAACTAGAGTAGTTCTTTTGTACTAAATAGGTGACTCGTGATGTTCAAGTTTTTTCGCCGAAATCCTAGTCCCAGACTTCATGCATCTACATCTACCGCTTCCACTGAGTATAAGGGTGACAGTCTCGATCATTCTATGACCGATATTGCAGTTCAGCTAATTAATGGACAAGGTGGTTCTGAATTTCGCGGGTACTTCATCGATCTCTTTAGGCATGATCCTCGCTTTCTTAAGGACGTTGCTCCAGAGCATCGAGAAGCGCTTGTAGCAGTGCTTGATCGGCATCAAAGGGAAATGGCAGCGAGATAAGGTGCGGTCTTGTTTCTTGAAGGACTTTCTCTTGTGCCTCACACGCCCAGGTCAGCTAATCTCATAAGCCTCCCGACGGGAGGCTTTTTTCGGGTCGGGTCAAACTAAGTGGGGTCTGGCAACGATTCATGTAAAAGTGAGCTATTTCATCAAAATGAAGTCAATTCGATAACTTCTACTAATGCTCACTTTCTTTGTATTTAGTTGCCCGGCACGCAGAAGACCAACGCAAAAATAGGGGTTTCGCTCGACTCAAAGGGCTCAAATCCCATGAAAAGCAGCTTTTTGCGTGTCATTTAGTCCAAAAGTGGGCCAACCGTCGTGAGCAGTAGTTTTGGTGTCATAAAAGAAACTCATCAATTGCTTTGCTTGAGACCTCTGTACTATAAAGGTCTCAAGCAAATAGCCCTTTTTTCATGAATCGTTCCAGGTTCCAAATTCCTACACAGCAGAGGTTTCAAGCGAAACCGTAACTTTCTGTTCAAATGCGCACGCGGGTCCAATGTTTGCAGTTTGCCCTCAATCCGGTCTAGGAACTCATCGGCACGATCAAAGCTGTCGTCTGCGATGTAATCCCAAAGATCCAGTAAGTCTAACTCAGCACGAGGGCGCTTAACGAAGATCGCCATTACTGCGGTTGCCTCTGCCGACGGCGCTGCCGCGCTTTCTCTTTCACTGCTTGCATATGCAAGGGTGTTGGCTCACCACTGTCCAGACCTGCCTGGATATCTTGCCGCAGTTCCTGTAACCGAATCTGCTGCAGTTGCTCCCGCTCCTTCATTAACCGTAGTCTCTCGCGCACGACCTCGCTAGCGGAGTAATAGAGTCCGCTAGAAACCTTCTCCTGAATGTAATGTTCCAATGTCACCTCAATAACAGCAAGTAACAACTATTGTTATTAACTATCACCACCAATGAATGGCAATTTCAAGCTTTGTTCCTCAAGTAGGGAGGAAACAGCAGTAAAAGAGCGTAGAACGCTGTTTCTACGCTTAAAAGTAACTAAAACAGGCAAAATTAGCTGCATATGCTTGATATAAGACCATATAACGCGATGTTATACAGCGTTATATCAACGAAAGCCTCAAATGCCTCCAGAAAGGGGTTGTAGCGAGTTCCTTGTTCCTGGCTACCCATCTGTTCCAACAAAAACAAGCCCAGGTTTTGTTGTATAGTGTTGGTAGTACATCAGAACTGCTATGTCTACCACTTTGAATGAAGTTAGTACACTGGATGCTGCCTACTTCGAATACATCAAAGACTTTCCTAAAAAAGCCGTCCAGCTCAGGACTGCTATCTTTCATTACCTGCTTCCCTACAAAGGTTTCGGGTTTGACTTTGAGGTGAAGCGAGGCGAACTGTTGAGTGCTCAAAAAACTGAAATGGCCTGGGGTTTTGCCAGACAAGTAAAGTTAGATGACCTCTGGGAAATTGACCGCGTCTTGACATGGCAAGCAGAGGTGTTTGAGTCGCTCAACGCACCTAGGACGACGTGTCGCCCGAACAAGCATTACCTCAGTCATTTCTTAGTGTGGTGCAAAGAGCAGGGTTATCTCAAGCCAAAACCGCAGGAGACCTGGGAAATCCCCCAATCCCTTCCTGGCACCTCAACGGCTTATCATCGACGGGGTGGGAGAGAACGGCAGTTGGTCCTGAATCGGCAACTTCCAGTCGAGTATCGTGCCAAGGCGGCGCTATTTTCAGACCAGACAAAACTGAGCCTCGAAAAATTTACAGCGTTTTGGACGGATCCGGATTATGAGGGTCTGCGTCCTATTAGCACCATTGATGTCTCTTCTCAGACAGAGTTACTTAAGTATCTTAGGGGTCTGATTGGTTGGTTTTCGCTGGACAAGCTGGACTACCACCGTCAAATGCGTGAACGAGCCAGAAAGAGAAAAGCCTTAGTGGTGTAGAAAACTTTTTTGAGACTCAAGCTGAGAATGTAGTGATGCG
>NZ_JCACKI010000053.1:108855-341721 GCF_059505325.1 Tildeniella sp. | reverse complement strand
TGTGCATCATTACAATGCCTCCCTTCGCTCCTAACCATTACTATTCACCACTACCAGTAAGAGCAAATAGTATTATTTGTTAATTCGATAAATTTTAATGATTAAACTCTTGAACATGGGAAGCTTGAGGTGCTAGTTTCCTTAACTGTGTTAGAGCACAACCATCGTCTGTGTCGGCGATCGAGCTGTTCAAGACCCTTAAGCTCAGTCGAATAAGCCCCCTAAGCTCATCGCTTTATGTCCCTTAAAAATAATTACCGTTTTCTGACAAATATTACTTGCATCCTCTTAAGGTTCAGGTCTTAATTCCTACCCATCTGTGTGGGTTTCTAAGGAAAAAACTAACTTAAAAGCCGCCTCATTTGCAGGAGTTTCACGCGTATTTCTGCCCCTTCATGCCTCACCCAACTTGAAAAATCTAATGATGACGCTGGAACAACTTAAAATTTTCTTGGCGGTGGCTGAACAATTGCACTTTACACGAGCGGCTGAACTGCTTTACATTACACAGCCCGCCGTTAGTGCTGCAATTCAAAGTTTAGAAGCAGCCTATGGAGTGAAACTATTTCATCGCATTGGTCGGCGGGTAGAATTAACAGAGGCAGGGCTTTTACTCCAAATTGAAGCGCAGAAGATTCTCGATCAGGTGGCATTGACCGAGCGTGGTTTGCGAGAGTTGAACAATTTACAGCGGGGCGAACTGAAATTAGGCGCGAGTTTGACGATCGGCAACTACTGGTTGCCCGACAAAATCAGCCAGTTTAAGCGTCAGTATCCGGGTATCTTTGTCAATTGCACTCTGGGCAATGCTGAAGAAATCTGCGAAGGCACCGCGACGGGTCTGCTTGATCTAGGACTGATGACTGGCGACGTTAAACCCGCCCTCAGAACTCAACTAGAGCAAACGATCATCGCTAGCGATCGGTTACAAATTGTCGTAGGGCGATCGCATCCCTGGTTTGAGCAGCCGCAAATTCCAGTGACTGAACTGCTCAACACCGATTGGGTGATGCGTGAATCAGGTTCTGGCGCTCAGCAAATTTTCGAGCAATCGCTACAAACCTGGGGCATTGACCCTACAGCACTCAATGTCATCCTGGTGTTGAGCAGTAGCGAAATGGTGAAGGCAATTGTGGAAAGTGGAATGGGGGCAGCAGTTTTACCTGCTTCAATGGTGCGAAAGGAATTAGAACTCTCTCTGCTACATGCAATTCAAATCACAGCATCGCACTCTCAGCAAGGGGAAACCCTGGCGATCGTGCAATCGATTCTGAAGCTAAAACATCGGCAACGCTATCAGTCTCGCCTCGTGCAATTATTTGAACAAACGCTGATGGGAGAGACGGCAAGTCAAGATGGATTATCTCTTCTAAGCCAGCGGACATCATTAAACTAAACATGCCATGAACACTCCCAGTGCTGAAAGCTATCGCTTGCTTCTCGCTAGAGTGCGCTGACGGTTGACCGCTTTTAGCTTCTACTTAGTTCTGTTTGGCTTTTACAAACTCATCCAATTCCAGCTCTAGTAACTTGGAGCTATCATCGCCAACAATAAGCGGCAGTTTCCCATCCCAGCGTTCTACAGCCTGCTTGCGAACCAGTGCTGGATCTAGTGTTTCTCGAATCAACCGCTGTGCCTCAGCTTCACCTCGCGCTAAATTGACTTTGACTTCCGCTTCGCGCTGTGCTTTCAACACCATAAAGCCAGCCCGTTTCGCCTCCTGTTCTGCCACTTGCTTCGCCTCCACCGCATCTCTAAAGCGATCGGAAAAGTGTACATGAACAAGCGAAAGATCATCCACGCCAAGGTGGTAATTGATCAGTCGCGCTTCAAGCAAACGATCGACTTCTGCCTTGACTTCACCGCGCCGAGTAATAATTTCCTCCGCTGTATACAGCGCCATAACAGCCTTAAGGACTTCTTCGACGGCTGGATCAATGATGCGTTTGACGATCGCCTCCTCCTCCCCAACCTGCTGAAAAATCAGAGGCGCTTCCGCTGGCAGAATATGCCAATTGAGTGCCACATCGGTATACACATCCTGCAAATCCTTCGACGACGCTTCCGCCGAAATCTCCTCACTTTGCACCCGCACACTGAGCAACTGCACCGTGTTGACGATCGGCACAATGACATGCAGCCCTTCCTCTAAAACATCGGGCTGTACACGCCCAAACTGCATCAACACGCCCCGCTGACCCGCACCCACAACCACAAAGAAACTAGAAAGCAGTGCCAACCCTAGCAGCACCAAAATTAGCCGCAAGGCAATCAATGTTTCTCGACTGGTTTGCTGTCCGTTCGGTATAGCCTTGGCAACCGTGTGATCAATCTGAGTGGAAACGCTCATTGCAGCAACGAAAAATAAGGAACAACGTAGTTATGGTCATTCTAATGAGTAACACCAATCCTCGTAATTGTCATTTGACTCGCTCTTTGTCGTTGCTATAGCCATAGTTACATGGCTTAGAACGGGATGCAGGGGTGAAGCCCACACACCCTTTAATGACTCAAAGACAAGATTTAGGCACTCAAGTGTTGTGTCGAAGAACCTCAGTACAACATTTGAATGCTCAAGCATGAATGCTCAAACAGGATGTTCAGACACCTCCACACGATCGCTCAGTACTCAAACACGGTGTTGAGGAAGTTGAATACGATCGTTGGATACTTCAACACACGGTTTAGGATCTCAAACGCAATCACTATAACGTGTTTTCACCTGCAGAACTTTTTATACTGAGACAACCAGAAACTACCAGTAAAATCAACTAAAAGCAGCAGCTTTAGACCGCAAAAGACTCAATGTTTTGCCGATTTCTGCTCAGGATGATGGGGTAGACAACTGGCTAGAGTATGAACGTAAACGTGATTAACTTTATAGAGGGTGTCTATGGCACGTCTAAAACGCAGTTCTAATGTGGTGGAAAAGGGAATGCGTCGGCTTGCAGGGATGCGATCGCTCAACAATCCACTGGAGGTTGGTTATGGGTTGAGTTTGACAGAGTATGGTGCCCGCATTCAAGCGTTGCAAGAGTACCTAGCCAGCCATAACACAATGCTTTCAACCGTAGATGAAATGGCGGGGACAGTACAGCTAATGGAGCAAAAACTACGCAGCTATTTGGAAAAGTCTCGGAAAGCAACTTATGCGACTGCGGCAGCCGCATTGGGATTAGCTGCTAGACGACCATCTTCCATATAAACAATGCGATCGGCGATATCCAAGATGCGGTTGTCATGAGTCACCAAAAGGATTGTGCAACCTTGTTCTTCCGCTAGTTTTTGCATTAGCTCTACGACATCTCGACCCGATTTTTTGTCGAGTGCGGCGGTAGGTTCATCCGCTAAAACAATTCTGGGACGACTGATCAGGGCACGGGCGATCGCCACTCGCTGCTTTTGTCCACCGGATAAGCTATCTGGGTAATAATTCACCCGCTGCCCTAAGCCAACGGTCTCTAAAATATCAGTTGACATTCTATCCATGTCTTGATCCAGGTATTTATCGTGCAGTTCTAGCGCCATTCGCACGTTTTGCTTAGCGGTGAGAAACGTCATCAGATTATGTGCTTGAAAAATGTAGCCGATATTGCGACGTAGTTTGGTGAGTTGCTGTTTCGTGGCACCGTTAAGTTCCTGATCTAAAACCTTGAGACTGCCTGCTTGTGCCGATCGCAAGCCGCCCATCAGCGTCAACAGCGTGGTTTTGCCAGAGCCAGAGGGACCTGTCATAATAATGATTTCGCCTGCGCGAATGTCTAGATTAATGTCATAGAGTGCCTGTTTTTGCAGAGCGCCTTCACCAAAATAATGGTTCAGATTTTGAGCCGAAATGATGACTGGATCAGAAGAGTCTTGAGCTTTGAGCTTTGAGGTTTGAGATTCGGGTGTAGAGGTTGAAGCCATAACATTAGCGCATTTAGAGTTAGCTGAAAGAGAGACGTAGAATTCAAAATTCATCGTTAAAAAACATCGGCAGGATCAGCAGATTGTAGTTTTCGCAGGGCAACGCCACCGGAGGCAGTACACATGACGATCGTTAACGCGAGTACCATCCCGGCACGGCTCAAGGTCATGCCGATGGGGAGTAAGGTGGCAGATTTGGCGACTAGATACAGCCCAGTGGACAGCACCAAGCCTGGTAAAAAGCCTAGTACAGCCAGTATTAGCGCCTCCTGCACCAATACACCAACCAGGTAACGATCCGGGTAGCCCATTGCTTTTAAGGTGGCGTACTCGGGCAGGTGATCGGAAACATCGGAGTAGAGAATTTGATACACAATCACCAGACCGACGACAAAACCAATGATGGTGCCGAAGCCGAAGATGAACCCGATCGGACTACCGTTTGCCCAGTAATTTTTCTCGCGGGTGGTCAACTGATCGAGCGTTAATACCAGTACATCTTTGGGTAAACGCGATCGCAACGCTGCTTGTACTTGTTGAATGTCTGTATTGGCTTCGAGCTTGAGTAACCCGATGTCAATTTCGTGGGCTTTGCGCTCAGGAAACAGCCGGAGAAAGGTGGAATCACTGGTGATCAGGTTACCATCGGCGGCGAAGGAAGCGCCCAGGGTAAAGGTTCCGACTACCTGAGTCGATCGATGATTGATTTGTACCGGCAGTGATGGCGTTTGTTGCAGTTGCTCTGGTATGTTGCCAAAAAAGTTTTCTCGCCCTGCTTTGTCGTACAGCACCCGATTTAATAATTTGAGTTTGGGCAACTGCTGATTCACCTCTGGCAACGAGAACGCTGCTTGATTCGGATTGCTGCCAAAGGTGAGAATAGTGTAGCTCAGTCGCGTTTGTGTGTTGCGCCACTGTCCTCGCCCAATGTACATCGAGTTAATTGATTCCACGCCATTCACTCCTGCCGCTTGATACAGCCGTTCCCTGGAGAAACTTTGCACCACTTGCAGGTTTTCAAACCCGGAGCTGACAATGAACAAATCGGCTTGCAGCGGTTCGTAGGGACTCGCCGCCGAATCATATAGCGCATCTTTGAGTCCCATCTGCACAAACATCAATACGTCTGCGAAGGCGATTCCAGCCAGGGCAACGGCAAGTCGCGTTTTCTCACGTTTAACTTGCAGCCAAGCCAGAGGAGTTTTACGAAAAAAGTTGCGAAGCATAATTCAATTTCCGAAATAGTTTGCTAGTCAGCTTGTGCCACTGCTTCTAGTTGACGCTGCCGCATCAGCAAAAATAGTGGCAGACCAACCGCTACACCTAACAACGCACCGACAAGATAGATCCACAGATATCTCATCTTGAGTCGAGTCCCTTCGGAGACAACAAGCGTTAGCACAACTAACACGGAGACAATCACATCAATGCCAAAGAAACTGGAGATCTGATTGGCAAAGAGTTGGTCAATAAAGAGATTGATATCCAGACCGTGCTCAATCAAAAACGGGATGAATTGAGCATATTGAAGCCCCGTACCACAAACAAACAGCGTCAGATAAGTTATCTGGAGCATGATGGTTTCTCCTGAGAATGAGATTCGTGAACTGTAATTGGCTTCGGTAATCGTTTCATTGTCCAAAACGACGGCGTGTTGAATGAGTTTTCCTTGAATCGCACTACTTCAAAGCCATGCTTTTGATAGAACTGAACTGCTCGCTCTGTTGAAGTTTCTAGACAGCAACAACGCTGATTGGCATCTGCTTGCTGTAAGGCAGGTTGAAGCAGTAATCCACCAATTCCTTGACCTTGAGCAGCAGGATTCACCCCCAGCATGAATAAGTACCAATGGGGTTTTGGCATATCTTGTTTGTGGTATTTTTCAATCTCGTTAAACAGTTGCCAAAAGCGGCTGAACCTCAATTTGAATGGCAAGGCGTATAGTCCAAGTTGTAACAGTCGCCACTCGTTGAGCGGATAACATCCGGGTGGCAGCCAAATTGCTACTCCTTGAGATGGCTGAGTCGTGTAGATGTGATGGCTGGCTAGGCTGTAGCGTAAGAACAGGTTGCTGAACCATTGAATCGTATTCAACCTTGCCAAATGATCCTCACCACAGAAGTAGCGGAACAGTGGATCATCCTTAAATGCAAGCGCTAACGTTTCTACCGCACCATTCAACTGAGATTGCGTTAACCGAATCACTTTTGTTGTCATATACATCCCCTTGATTTGCATTCAGTAGCTTCAGAGCAACCTTTTCAGGGTACCGATCGATCAATAGAACCAATACGGCAAGTCATCGATTATTTCTTGAGCAAGTTCAAACCAATGCGCAAAGTTAATTTTTGCGAGTGCTGTCATGAGGCGAGCTTGTTCTTTTGTGTGTTCAGATCCACATACCCAAGTCAAGTTGAGGGTATAGCTCGTCAGTACTAGCCAGGGCATAGCTTTACGCCGAGCAAACCGGAACCAAAGATAAAAGCTTTTGTGCCGCTTCATAACACCTCACTCAAGGCTGAATTGCTGCCTGTACTTGTAGATTCGTCAATCCGGCGACTCGCTTGCTATCGACAGGGTTGACCCGAATTCGCACTTTTACCACGCGCTGATCCAGGTTTTCGCCCGGTTGATTGCTGTTCACTTCCTGCTTATTCACCTGTAAGCCAACTTCGCGCACGGTTCCCCGCAGTGCTCCAGCAAAGGATTCGCCTGTGACGATCGCCACCTGACCTTGCCGCACGTTGCCGATGTCGCTCTGATACACTTCCGCGACAACTTCCATCTGATCCGTCTGTCCCAATTCCACAATGCCGTTGTCGCCGACGACTTCCCCAGGTTTGGCGTAGATTTCCAAAATCTGACCTGTGATTGGCGCGCGAATCAATGCCTGATTTAGCTCTACTTCGGCTCGTTTGGTAGAGGCGATCGCCTGCTTTACTTCTGCTTGAGCCGCTTGCACATCCGTTGGGCGCACCTCTGCCACTTTGTCCAGCGTGGCTTGTGCCTCGCGGATTTGTGCTTGCAGTGAATCTGCCCGCAAATTTTGGTTGGATTGAGTTTCCGTTAGTTGTGCTTGTGCGGTTTCTAAAGTCAGTCGCTTCTGGTCAAACTGTGAGGCAGAAATGGCTCCTTGCTGCTGGAGAAACTGATAGCGATCGTATTCAGCTTGTGCGTTTTCAACTTCCGATCGCCGCCGCCTCATTTCAGCTTGTTTTGTAGCAATTTCGCCCTGCAATTCAGATTTAAATCGAGCAATTTGCGCTTGCTGTGCCGCAATTTCTCCCGCTTTAGCGCCAGCTCGTACCTGCGCCAGCTTTGATTGAGCCACACTGAGCTGCTCCTGCACTTCCAGAAATGCTTTTTGCAAGCGATTATGCGAATCCATCACTGCAATGACTTGACCTGCTTTCACTCGATCGCCTCGCTGCACTAATAATTGAGCAATGCGATCGTTATTCAATGCGGCAGGCACAGAGACGTTGATCACTTCCTGTTCTGGCTCCAACCGCCCTAATGCAGTGATGGATTGGGCGATCGTGGGTTGAGTCGGCTCCGGTGGTTTGCTGGCTTGCTGATACTGCTCAATACCGTAGTAAGCAATGCCACCAGTGAGCAGCACTCCGCCTACCACCCAACCCAGCATCCAGCGATTATTTGGTTTGACCAGTTGTTGAATGTTCATGATCATTTTCTTTTGTTCTAAGCTTTTGTCGTAATGGCGCGATTAAACGAGGTGATAGCCGCCGTTAGCAGCATGGTGGCTCCCGCAGCGACAAACATCAGCGTCAAGTTAATATCCATCAGAAAGCCTGAGATCGCTTGGGAGAAAGGGTCAAGCGCCACCGAGGTAAAAGTCAACAAGCCCATCATCCGCCCCTGCATCGCAGCGCCCGTTTGCTCCTGAAGCCAGGAGACTGCAATCACTCCCACAAAGCCACCACCCAATCCCATCAGCACAATCAAGCCATACGCCATCCACTGCTGTTTGACAAATCCCAGTCCGGCGGTGCCAACGCCCAATCCGTATGCCAGCCAGACTAAAGATAGACCAGGATTCTGCACCGACTTGATCTGACTGGTCGCCAACACGCCCACAAATGCTCCCACACCGAATGCGGCTTGCATGTAGCCGTAGGTCGTCGCACTGCCGCCAAATCGGAGTTCGACCAGTTTCGCCACACCGACTACTAACGGTCCCAAGGTTGCCAGATTCAGCATTGCGACGAGCAGGAGGCTGATCCGAATTGCCGCATGATTCCAGGCATAACGTACGCCTTCGACGATTTCGCCTAATAGCTGTGGCACAGATGGCGTAATGGCTGCTTGCTTCTGTTCAGGTTGATGAATCAAGGAGAGAAATAAGCCACCCAACGCAAATAGGATGGTGTTGAACGTGAAGGCGATCGGCAGTCCCAATGCCCCAATCACGATTCCTGCTGCCGCTGGACCAATCACGTTAGTAATTTGTTCACCGCCCTGCATTAGTGAATTGGCTTGGATCAACAGTGACTTATCCACTAATCGGGGCAACACCGACAAAGTAGCGGGATAGAGAAAGGCATCGGAGATCCCAAAGACTCCGGCAATGATGATCAAATAACTAAGCTGAAAGAGATTGCACCAGAGAAGAGCCGCAACGCTGCCCACCAGAATGGTGTTGATAGCGGCAGAAACCATCGCAATGCGATTAGGTGGCAGGCGATCGCTAATCGCTCCACCCACCAAGGTCAACAAAGCGCGAGGGACAGCAGCGGCGAGGAGAACCGTTCCGATCGCCACGCCCGATCCAGTTTTTTGCAAGATGAGCCAGGTCAAGGCAACGAGCCAGAACTGGACAGCACAGAGGATCAAAGATTGTCCCAGCCAGAGCAGACGAAAGTTTAAGTAGTGGAACAGCGATCGTCCCATTGGATTTCTCCTGGTCATTGATGTTTATGAAGTCCATCGCTTGTCAGGGAGTAGCTTGTGACTAGAACAAATTCGGTCAAAAAATTGCAGGTCAAGCTTGCCAGATGAACTTGAGATTCATCAGCATTGAACACACGGACTAGAACAAATCGTTCGAGCTAGCTAGACACTCGCGTCATCGCTAACAACCTTTCCACCACTTGAGCGCGACGAGGTTCTTCCGGTGCGCCCAGTTGAAACACTTCCGAGAACCACAAGCCATCGATCGCTAACTGAATAATGGTTGCTTGAGTCGGGTCAAGTCCATCGGTTTCGAGCCGTTGCCGACAGCGCTGTTCATACGCTTCAGCAGACTTCAGCAGCTCAGGCGGCATCTCTACAATGAGAGATGTTAAACGGGCAATCAGCGCTAATGACTGTTTACTCATCTGCAACGTCGAGCGAATATACGCCCTCACCCACTGTCCTGTAGTTCCTGGAGCATCATCCTGGTCAAACTCCTGCTGTAGACCTGCCTCAAAGTCCTGAATCAGTTGCTCACCCAAGCCCACCACCAAAGCATTCTTATTGGGGAAATGGTAGAGCAATCCGCCTTTACTGACTCCAGCTTGATGCGCCACGGCATCCAGTGTCAGTGCCTCCACTCCTTTGTCAAGAATGACTTGAGCCGCAGCACGCAACAGGGTGTCATGGGTGAGCGATCGCGCTTGTGACTTTTTGTTAGGAACCACAGGAACACCAGAAATGATTTCTTGGAAACCGTCCAGACGGTATGCCAACAGTTTTACTATACTGGCTGGACGGTCTTCGGTCAAGGGGATCAGCGATCTTTTTTGAAAAACCTTGCTAAAAAATAACTGCACACGTTTGGATCAGCTATCAGCTATCAGCTATCAGTTTTTCGCTGACGGCTGACAACTACAAACCATGCGGTTATTTCTGTACCACTCCTAAGGATTTTTCCCTGGCTCTTGCTGCTCCAACGCACGTTCGGTGCGGGCGTTGGGGTTTGTTTTCGGTTGCCAGAGATGGAATGAGTTCGTCACCCACCGATCGAGCGCTACACGAGTTTTGAAGCTGGCACTCCGCAGCGGCTGAGGCAGAAATTGATCACCAAAGCCGATGAAGACGAGAGCCAGAATGAGAAAAAGGGGAATAGCCGCTTTTTTGTTGAACATGGCTGAGGTCGGCAAATGCCTTGTGAAGTGGGTAAGGTCATTGTTCCCATTGCGTGAAGAGGGACGATCGCGCTTTAAAACAGGTCTTGCACGATTAGAGGGCGTTTGAAAAGTCCCGTTCTCTGTCACTTTGGCGACTAGAAGTCGCAACTACAGAGACAAAACCTGCCGTCGCAGGTTACAGAACCCTGGTTTTGCGGTAGTCCGCAACGGCGGACTTTGTTTACGTAGTCGCGGTTTTAACCGCCAGACACTTTTAAGACATCCTCTTAGAGTCGGTGCGGTGGGCGGATGACACTGCTGGGCACACGGGGACTGACAGAAAGCTGAATGTGTATAGAGACGTGAAGCGTTTCCCGATCGCACCCAAGAGCACTTAATGCTATTCGTTAAGTCTAGCGTCCATCCGCAAAGACTGGCGGTATCATGGGGCGCAATAGACTTAGCCTGCAACAGTCCAAAATTAGGGCTAAGTGGCTGAGAGCGCTGTTTCTGTCGTTGGTGGAGAGTGAGATATGGTGTGGCGAACAGGATGGTTCGGGCGATCGCTCAGTGGTACTCTGTTGCTTTTGAGTCTACAAGTGGTTAAAAGCCCCTCTGGTACCGCACAGACTGCCAGCACAAACGATGATTCTGCACTAACATCGGTGCCGTTACAGCAAACACTGGCACAGACGACCAGCGATCCTAACGCGGCACCACTGTATCCCTCCGCCGCTCCGCCTCCCGCAGTAACCCCCTTACCCGATCAGCGGCAGCGTCAAGAAGAGCAAACCGTCAGCGCTGATTACCGCGTTAGCGCCCTTCAATCCGGTAATGCCAGTACACTTTGGGTTGGCTCGTGGCAAGGGTTAGCGCAGATTAATCCTGCCAGCGGCAAGATTCGTGCCCGCATCAGTTTGCCGAATCAGACAGTGGGCGCTCTAGCGATCGATCGTGTGGGGCGGCTCTGGATTGGCACCTATGAAGGGCTAACACGCATTGATCCCCGCACTGGTGACGTGACCGCGCAAAATTTCTCACTCCCGTCTAATCGTGTGCTGTCGTTACTCATCGACAAACGCGGCTATCTGTGGGTCGGTACTGACAGTGGGCTGTCACTCATTAGCCCAGACAAGGGTTTGCTGATGACCACAGTGAAAAATTTGCCTGGAGTGAGCGCCAATGCACTGAGTCTGGATGCCGACGGAAATCTCTGGGTCGGCACGTTGGACGGATTAGTACAAATTAATACCGCTAGTGCAGACATCATCAAGCGAATCGGCAATCTGCCGGGTACAACCGTGCAAACCCTGGCGCTCAGCTCATGGGGAACGCTCTGGATGGGTACCCCGAACGGCTTACTGGAACTAGACAAAGCTGGACAGGTGCGATCGGTCACAACCTTGCGGGGTCGAAACGTAACAGCGCTTCAATTTGATAAGGTCAATAGCCTTTGGGTTGGCACCACAACAGGGTTACTACGCATCAACCCATTTAACGGTGCGTCTGCGGGCGCGATCGCCAGACTGCCATCTAGCCGCATTCTTTCTCTGGCACCAGATAGTGGTGACAAGCTTTGGGTGGGAACGAGCGAAGGGCTTGCCTGGGTTAGCATGACAACGTTTCGCACTGGGGCGCACAATACGTTTAGCCGCAATCAGTAGAGCGCATGGCGGCGGGGAGATGAGGGGGCAGGGTAAGCAGAAGGAGTTTTGAGTTCGTTCGCTGCTAGCTGCCAACGACGACAGGAGCGGGGCATTCGGTAATCTGTACCTTTCTCACCGCTCCTTACCTCTGTACGCTATACCCTATACCTCCACCCGAACCCCTCCCCATGCCAGTGACGACTCATCAATTAACCCAATGGAAACAGCAAGGGCGCGCGATCGTCGCCTTGACTGCCTGGGACTACGCGATCGCTCACGTATTAGATGAGGCAGATGTTGACCTCATTTTGGTTGGTGATTCGCTGGCAATGGTGGCATTGGGCTACGACACCACGTTGCCAGTCACGCTGGACGAAATTCTTCACCATGCCAAAGCAGTGCGACGCGGTGTCAAGCGGGCGCTACTGGTAGCTGATTTGCCTTTCATGAGCTATCAGGAAAGCGTACAGCAGGCGTTGCATTCAGCCGGACGAGCGTTGAAAGAGACGGGCGTACAGGCAGTGAAGGTAGAAGGTGGCAACCCGGCGATCGCAGCGACTGTGGCACAACTGGTACAAGCAGGGATTCCCGTGATGGGTCATGTGGGACTAACACCCCAAGCAGTGCACCGTCTGGGCTATCGACAACAGGGGAAATCTCCCGAAAACGCAGAGCAGATCCTGTTAGAGGCGATCGCGCTGGAGCAAGCGGGTGCGTTTGCCATTGTTTTAGAGCACATCCCCACTGATCTCGCTCACCAAATCACCCAAAAGCTGACCATTCCCACGATCGGCATTGGGGCAGGTCCCCACTGTGACGGGCAAGTGCTAGTGACGGCTGACTTGCTCGGTCTTTCTGTCCGTCAACCACCGTTTGCCAAGTCTTACGTCAACTTGCGCGAAGCTATTACTCAAGCAGTGCAAACCTACAGCACCGACGTGCGGGAAGGGACATTCCCACCAGCATGATGTAAGACACAAGTGTTCTACCCCACTTGATTACACAAAAAATATGTAGTATTTTGAATATAAATTGAACGCTAAATACATCAATTTAGCAATTGTTCAATCGTTATCCAAGGAGAAGGGTCATGACCGATGAAAGCTATGAGCGCATTGTCATCCAAGACCGAGAGGGCAACTCTACTCTCAAGCTGGAACGCCCGTTATTTGGAGATTTAACGATGACGCACGAAGGCGGCAAAACCGTGATCCATAAAACTGCTTGGCTGAGCGGCACAACAACCTACGTGCCCGCGCCAGATGCATCGATCAAGGCAGAGAAATAGTCCCTAACAACCAACACCATTGGTTACAGCGCTCAACCAAGGTTGAGCGCTGTAGCTAGGAGGTCATACCAATGAATAAACAAACGCCACGCTATAACATTGCCCTGCGGCTGGCAGGCTGGCTTTTGAAAAGTATCTACCTACTGCTGCTGGTGCTTCTGCCACTACACCTCGTGTTGCTATCATTTAACGTGACGTTGCCGATGGCATGGCTCTTACCGTGTTTGGGCAGAACCTTGCTGCTCTCCATGGCATCTTTTTTGCTGGGTGGCTTTTGGGCAGCGTTGTCACGGTAGCGATCGCCAACCGTTATAAAGACCGAAGCACCCTCAACGAAGCGTTAGTAAAGCCCGAAACGCTAAACCTATGTAGCGCTCCTCTTTGAATTGTGTCAAGTTACGCTGGATTAGCTCTCAGCCGTCAATTTTCAGCGCTTACCTTAAAGCTGACGGCTGACCGCTGAGGGCTTAAACCGTGACATACCTTTCATAAATGGTTTAAAGCTGCTGATGCGCTGAATCTACATATAATTTATGTTTGCGCTACATCATAGATATGTGATATATTATGCAAATGTGAGACAGCGCGTTTGACAGCGTTTCGCTAACTGTGCAAGAGTTCCAAGCTCAGTTAGCTCCTTGTCATGTGTGCATCTGGATGTGTCTATCTAAATAAAAAGCTTGGAAAACAAGCCCTGAACTCTGCCGTGTATCAACTGCCCGGGATCAGTTTTAGGGAGTCGATCGCCTGCTTTTTGCGATAAACGATTCTGCCGATTTTTGATGAAAGGTGTGAGAAACGATGACTGCTACGAAGAAAAAACGTTTAAATTTAGACTTGACTCCCGAAGCCTATGAGTTGCTTCAGAAATTGGCAGACGACTCTGGCAAGAATATGGCAGAAGTCCTACGCACTGGTTTAGCGCTGTACAACATCGCACAAGAGCAACGCCACGCTGGTCGCACTCTCGGTGTTGTAGAAGGCGATCGAGTCGTTAAAGAGATTCTAATTACCTAAGGATACGCGATGTGCAACTAAATTTGCCCTCATCCCCACCCTTCTCCCCAGGGAGAAGGGCTTTCAAACTTTCCGGTTCCCTCTCCTGCTGGGAGAGGGCTAGGGTGTAGCTTGCTTCCCGAAGGGTGGGTAGTTCAGCAGGTGTTTCAGGAAAGTCGCACATCGCGTTAAGGATCGTGGATTTAATAAAACCGAACGCTTGCGTAGAAGTTGTTAGGCGCTAGCCGTAACGCATCGCTGCCAGAGCTTGATGCGTTACGCTGCGCCAACACATCCTACAGAATTCGATCTTATTTAATTCTCATTCCTAAGCGCTCTTAAGCCAGCCCAGTCAGGCGCTCATTCATTGGCAAACGGTCTGTATACAGATTCTTGTTGGTGCATGAAACACTTGTTCAGAGAACTAAAAGCTGCAAACAGCTTGATGCCGTTAGCGCTGCGCTCTTCCTTGAAGGGTCGTACTGCGTTGAGCCACGATCGGGAAGTTTCTCGTTAGCACACCCCACTTGATCCCAGCGGTACCCTTCAGCGTATTGCCTTCGATGCGTCCGTTGAACTGAATCGTGCCCTGTTGCCCTTGAATGGTTTCGGAGCGGCTGAAGGTTAATCGATCGCCCGTCAGCGTAATGTTTGGAATCGTGTACTTCTTGCCATCGGCGATCGCATCGCCCTTCACCTGCTGAAACTGTTGATTAAACCGAAGCGTGTACGGTTGGCTACGACCAGGAGCATACTCTACCCGTCCCTGCCAATCGCCTGAGATGTTAGCTGGAACAACCCAGTAGTAAATGTTTCGTGGCACTGACGAAGTCGCGTTACCGGGCACCGTCACCGTTTTGTCAGGTTTCCAGTCGCCCATCGTAAAGGCATGAGAGACCAGCCGTGTACCCGGTTTCAAATCGCTCAGTAATTTAGGGCGGAGTTTCAGGTTGATTTGAGGCAGCAGGTAAAGCGTCACCACGCTGGCTTCGCGGAAATCGGTTTGAAAGAGATCCTGCTGTAGGAACTGTGCGCGATCGCCTACTCCAGCTTTCTGGGCATTTTCATTGCTCAAGCGCACCAGCCCTGGATTAATGTCTACGCCAACACCGCGTCTAGCGCCGTAATCTTTAATTGCCGTAATCACCAATCGCCCATCGCCAGAGCCTAGGTCATACACCACATCGTCACGATTGACACCTGCCAGCTTTAGCATCTCCGTGACAACGATCTCCGGTGTCGGCACATAGGGCACATCTGGTTTGCTAGGGATTGGATTTTCCGTGGGGCTTGGCGTTGGGGCTAACTGCGCGATCGTTGCAGTCTGACTTCCCAACCCACCTAAAAAGGCGACAGCAAGACTAACACCCAGCCCCAAAGCCCCAAGACTAACCATTTTCCGTAACGTCACAGCAACGACTCCAGACTTGTAGAACGTAGGCAGAATTCTTTTGTAGCGTACCTGGTTTCTGACGCTCGATACCTACTTTCGCATAGAACCCTAGGGCGATCGATTAGTTCCCCAACTTTTATTCACGAATTTAGTGCGGCGATCGTCAACCTCTGACCGCTTTTTGCTATGCTTAGTAAGTCTTAAAGCAGGTCAACCCTCAGAGCTGCGTGTCTGAATCAGTTTTGGTCTAGCGGTTTAATCATTAGGCAAGGCTGATCGTCAGGCTAGAGGCACAATTCAAACTGAAAGAATCTGGTTCTCAAAGCCAGTTTTTGCGGATGTGGCGGAATTGGTATACGCGCACGCTTGAGGTGCGTGTGGCATAGTCCTTGCGAGTTCGAGTCTCGCCATCCGCATTCTTTTTTCCAGCTTTGCTTCAAAATTTGGTAGACAGGTTGGTCTCATAGGGGTATGTACTTAGAATCATTCACCTCAAACAGCTAGCCGTTTCTTACCGGATGAGCGTCTATGTCTATTGTCTTTCCCACCGCAGCGGCTTCTCTACCTGAAATTGCCCAGCACGTTCGTTACAGTGCCCGTTACCTGGCAGCGCTGACCAGTGACATGCGGAATCAGGCGCTCGAAGCGATCGCTCAGGCAGTAGAAATAGCCAGTGCAGAGATTCTGGCAGCGAATCAGGCAGACTGTCAGGCAGCGACAGCAGCTCAACTTCCAGCAGCGCTGATTGCTCGTTTAAAGTTGAATGAGACAAAACTGCAAGGGGCGATCGCGGGGATGCGTGATGTCGCCAAGCTACCTGATCCCGTGGGCGCTGTGCAGATTCACCGCGAACTCGATCAGGGATTGATCTTGACGCGCATCACCTGTCCCTTAGGCGTGCTGGGCGTGATTTTTGAGGCACGTCCGGATGCAGTGATGCAAATTTCCAGTCTGGCGATCAAGTCAGGTAACGGTGTCATTCTTAAAGGCGGACAGGAAGCGGTGCGATCGTGCGAAGCGCTAGTCAACGCCATTCGTCAGGGATTAACTCAGACCAACATCGATCCAGCCGTAGTGCAGCTCTTGACCACCAGAGAAGAAACGATCGCACTGCTGCAACTTGATCAATACGTTGATCTCATCATTCCTAGAGGCTCTAACTCGTTTGTGCGCTTTGTGCAAGACAACACGCGCATTCCGGTTTTGGGTCATGCCGATGGTATTTGCCACCTCTATGTCGATGAAGCGGCAGATGTGCAAAAAGCAGTCGCGATCGCGGTTGATGCCAAGACGCAATACCCTGCTGCCTGCAACGCGATCGAAACCTTACTGGTGCATCAAGCGATCGCCTCCGAATTCTTGCTCGAAGCGGTGGTTGCTCTCCAACTCCGCAACGTCGAACTGCGAGGTGACGATCGCACACTGGAGATTCTCAATATCACTGCTGCCACTGAAGCCGATTGGTCTACCGAATACACTGACCTGATCCTGGCGATCAAAATTGTGGATCACCTGGACGAGGCGATCGAGCATATCAATACCTACGGCTCTCGACATACGGAAGCGATCGCCACTGAAAACCCTGCAACCGCTGCAAAATTCATGGCGCAGATCGATGCAGCAGGTGTCTTCCACAATTGCTCGACTCGCTTTGCCGATGGGTTCCGCTACGGCTTCGGTGCCGAAGTGGGCATCAGCACTCAGAAAATGCCGCCCCGTGGACCTGTTGGTCTAGAAGGTTTAGTCACTTACAAATATCAATTGGTCGGTAATGGGCAGATTGTCGCTACCTACGCTGGCGCAACTGCCAAACCCTTTACGCATAGGGATTTGTAAGGTTTTACAAGAACTGCGATCGACGCTAGAAGATTGGATTGTGGTTGGTCTGAAGTTGGGGCATCCGTTGCCAATATTGAACGGCATTGATTTGAATCGGGAGATTACCCGTGAGTTGATGGATACCCTGTAAACGGAAGGCATTGATGCCGCAATTGCATTGATGATGATCGTGTATTTCATTCCTCTAACTACTTTTTTAAGGTTGAATGATTGCCAAAACATCATGGGGGAGCATCGTCGGTAAGTCTGAGATTCCTTGGAAGTCGCGCATATTGTAGGTTGCAAAGTAATCGATCGCGGCTTCAGACGCTAGCGCAGACAACCGTAAATCGAAAATCTTGGCGGAGGTGATTTGTCGAGAAACTGCCAGTTCTAAAGTCTTCTTGATCGTTGCCAGAGTTGGATAGAGGATCTCAAAGGTGCCACTGAGATACGTTCCAGCGATTAATTGGTTTGCTTGAGATGGTGTTAAAGGGCTACCCGTCATGGCAACGGGGTTCGTCAAAACTCGATATAGCTCAACGATGGTTTGTTCAGCGATGATGCCTTGAACGCCTTGCTGAAAGGCAGTTTCTAGCAATGATGCAGCGTCAGAGTGATAAACCGAGGCTTGATCATGCGCGTAGACCAAGACGTTGGTATCAAAGAAGACTCTAATCGGACTCATAAATTTTGTCTCGATTCACGTAATCCTCTTTAACCCCTAGCTTAAACGTGGGAAAGGGATATTTCCGCTTGGTAATCAGCGTGACAACGACCTCAACTTCATCACCGTCCTGAATCTCTTCTGGCAACGCATCGACTAAAACAATGCTTTTGTCTTTGACATATCCCTTCATGACTGCTTTCCTCCCAAGCCTTTTGCCATTATCTCTGCTTTTTCCCCACTTCCTACTCCCCTTCAACAATCTCCCACAGCGCATTAATCCCCGCTCCCACACACGCTTCATCCTGATGCTGCGTTGCTGTAGCGAATCGTTTTCATCGGCGTTATACCACTGAAGCTAGCTGCCGATCGGCTTCTGCGAGGTCATGCTTTAAGACCAGAAAGCCATCTGCTTGTAGAGTCGCCATTGCATACTCACAGCCATCAGAATCGGCAAATTCAATGAGGAAGTGGTTGCCGTCTTCGCGATCGTACACTTCGACAATGGTGCCTACTAGCCCAACAGGTAGATTCACAGATGCATACTCTGGTTCAACTAAAATTAGCTGTTTAGCCGGAACTGGCTTGAGAAGGGCAACCGTGTCTAGAAGTTTTGGCTGGTTCATTATCCTTCGCTTGAAGCTACTCAATCCACTCAGCAGTTTATGCTCAGATTTCCCCATTTAACTTACGTCGGAAAATCTCTTCCATCTGTTGTAAACCTTCCTCGGTATAAGGAGCGTTATACCAGGTTGCTTCCTCATCAGGGCTGCGGCGGCTGATTAGCGTTTCAATGGCTTCGTCATCATCTCGATGTGCCAAGACGTAAGCGATAAGTTCTTTCCGGGGCATCGTCTTAAAATTCGGCTTCATCTAAAAACCTCCAGGTTCCATCACGGCTAATGACAAGTTCGAGTGACTCAGCAGCCAGGATATAAATTGTTCCTGATTTGGCATCAAAGCGAAAAAGATGGATGGCTTGATAATAGTTTGACAGCATCTGGCAGACACAGACGCTGGCGAAATTCTGTTTCGGTGTTGGTAAAATCGCTCACCCCTCAACTCTAATCTCACCATTTTAGCCTTTAGCCTTTAGCCTTTCCCCCTACACCCTGCACCCCACACCCCACACCCCACACCCCACACCCCACACCCCACACCCTACACCCCTTCAACAATCTCCCACAGCGCATCAATCCCTGCTCCCACACACTCCTCATCCTGATGCTGCTCAATCCACTGGACGATCGCAGGAAGAATAGCACTGGATTTTTCTTCCACTTTTACTAAAGCCTTGGCAATTTTCCGTCGTATATATGCATCTTCATTTTCGAGAAGCACTAAAAGCGTCTGGATTGGCACCTCAGTGAGTTGATCCAAGTGCTGGAAGTTTCTAGTCATTTCGTCAGTATTACCAATATAACTTTCTAAACAGGATAAAAGTATTGGAAGTAGCGTTTCGGAGGGTTCACCTAGCTTAAGAAGCGCGCTGGTAGTACCAACAATTACACCAGGCGATTCGTCTATTAACTTATTACGAAGTGCTTGAATCACAGAGTCAGAGTTATTCCCCAATTTACCTAGTTGAAAAATAGACTCAGATATATAAAATTTATGTTTGCTGTTAGCCATTAATGAGAGAAGCTCTTGAACAGCTAAACTAGAGGTATCTCCTAGTTCACAAAGTGCTCTAGCAGTGTTGAAACGTACACTCTCATTTTCATCCTTAAGTAAAGGTAGCAATGCACGAACTACTTCTTCAGAAGAATCTCCTGCATAGCCCAGTCCAAAAGCTATATAGACACGAACCGCGCAATTTTCGTGTTTTAGCAAAGGCAAAATGTGCTGAGATGTCATTCCAGTTGTAGAAGCTAGCTTTACCAGAGCAATCGCTGCACCAGCGGATGGTGTATCAGATTTTTCACGTTTGAGCATTTCAAAGATTGCCTGACGAACTGTTTCGGTGACGCAACCTAACTCACTTAATGCAATGGCAGAAAATCTGAGGACATATGAGTCTTCATCCTGTAGTCCAGCAAGGAGTCCTTGAAGTACGGGCTCAGAGGCATCCCCTAACTTGCCTAAAGCTTTAGCAGCGCTTCGACGCATCTCGCAATTAGTACCTCTCAACAGCATCAGTATGTGTGCTAGCGCTTCCTCTCTCTCCCCCAAAGCAATTCGATACTGTTGGAGTCGAATTTGCTCGATATCGTCTGCTGCACTCTTTAAAAGCTGTAGAGATTGTGTCTCAAATTCAGACTCACTAAGGCTGCAAACCACCTCAAATACCTGATTTCGGGTTGACTGAGCAATGCACGGCGATTTGCTTTTTTCCAACTCAATCAGTCTTGTCAAAATTTCTAAGCCAAGAGCTGGATCTGCAACTGATAAACTTTTTGGATCTTCTGCAAGACCACGCCCTGCAAACAACAAATCGCGGTGGAGCCATTGTTCATAGGGACTATTGGCAGTGAGAACCTTGCGGATCGCTCTCGCGGCTTTTTTGGGGCTTTGTTGGGCGATGAGCAGCAGCAGCACTTCGCGCCAGTGGGGGTCGTGGAGGTGTTGCTCGATGTGGGTGAGGATAATCTCGAAGTCGTCTTCGTTGTCTGCCTGGTAATTGATGTCTTGCGCGGCGAGGTATTCCTGAAAGGTCTTGTGGACGAAGGCGTAGCAGTCCTGTCCCTGTTCGTTGAGCAGTCCGGTTCTGTCGCGGCTGAATTTCACAAACCGTTCCGCCTCGGCTTTCGCTTCGTAGTGCTGGAGTTGTTTCAGCGTTTTGATTTCCTGGCAGAGTTTTTGGATGAGTTCGTCTTTGTCGATGAGGGTGCCACCTTCCGTGTCGCCCGTGCTCCCTTGCGTGTGAATCCAATACGCCAGACTTTCCATCAAGCGGCGCAGGTCGTCCAATTGCAGGTATTTGAGGACGGTCTGATTGCTCAGTTCTTTGTTGTCATCCCAGGCGGTGAGCAGCGTTTCTACCGCTTTGTCGTAGAGTTTGTAGCGTTCGCGGGGCAGTCGTGCTTGATAGCGATGAATCAGGGCAATGATCGTCAGCAGCAGGGGATTCCGCGCCAATAACTTGATCCGATCCTGCTGCCCCAAAGCCTTCTGCAAACTCTCTCTGCGCCTCTGCGCCTCAGCGGTGTCCTGTACTCTACTCCGATACCACCGATCGCAAAACTCCTCAATCTTCCCATCATCAAACGGCTGCAACTCGTAGTGCGGAAACTCCTCCATGCGGAAAAAGTCGCGCTTGTAGCCTGCCGGACGCGAAGTAATGATGGCGCGATTCTGTGGATACTGTCCTAAAAAGTTTTCGATGCACTGCACCAGATGGTAGCGCTTGGATTCTTCTGCCACTTCGTCTAACCCATCGAGAAGGATGAGCGCCCGACCATTGTTCAACCAGTGCTCAAAGAAGCCCTTCGGTAAAGCCTTGCAAGACATGGTGGTTTCGGCAAACTGCCGCGCATACTCAGGAAGGGTGACATCAGGAGTCCGTGCCCAATCACGAATCCGAATCAAGATCGGCAGCGGCAATGCGTCTGTATCCGTCTGCAATCCTTCTGTATCGAGTCGCAATCCTTCTGTATGCGGCTGCATTCGAGTTGTATCGCGCTGCATTTGAGATCGATCGCGATCGCTTCCTTCTGCATCACGATCGCTTCCTTCTGCATCACGATCAATTCCTTCTGTAGAAGCATCACTTGCTAGTGCGATCGCTCCCTGCCTCTCTGCCCCCCCTGCTCCCCCTGCCTCCCCCGCCCCCTGCCTCTCCGCCAGCGTCACCGCAAAGAAACTCATCAGCGTCGTTTTACCCGAACCCGGTGCGCCCAACAGCACGATCTTCTTCTGATGCTGGTTCAGCAGTTGCCGCGCCGAAAACTTGCGCCCCGATCGCTCAAGCTGCGCCCTCATTCGCTGCTCCTGCAAAAGCTCCCCCTGCCGCCCCTGCTCCCCCTGCTCCTCAAACAACGATCGCTCAAACGCCAGTCGCGATCGCTGCCCCCCATCCTCCTCCACATCCGGCATCACGAAGATCTGCGCCAACCGTTCGGCTCGTTCTACATCCTGACCAGGCACCGCCACGCCTGCGAACTTCACATCATCAAACCAGTTGGCGAGTTGTTTGAGATAATTTGCTTTCGCAACCTGAAACCGAATCGCGGTAATGGCGTTGAAATAAGCGTTTGCAAATGCCGTCAGCCAAATTTCTAAAGGGTCAGTGGCAATCGTAAGGTTGTGCGTCGTTGCAACGTGTCGCGCTGCCTGCACCAGAATCTCAACGTCCAGCGTTCCTTCCTGCTCCAGCGGTTTCTGTAATTCGCGCTGCACGTCTGGATGGTTGAGCAGTGCCGCTAGAAACGTATCCGTTCTCCCAGGCTCCCAGTGGTAGAACACCGCATTGTTGACCTTTTGCCCTCGATCGAACGCGCCCGACTCTCGCAAGCCGATTTCCAACGATCGTTGCAGTTGCGTTGGATGTAGCTTGTCTTTGACCGCTGTTGCGATCGCGCCTGCTACTTTTGGCAATGCTGCTTTGACCAATCCACCCGCGATCGACTCAAACACCATAGCGAGATCCGTTTACTCTGACCGTATTATGGCGCAACGACTGTAGACCTTGGCTTTAGACCGCCGAGGGGTTCAAAACCTCCGAGGTCTACGAACTTGGCGATAGTAGTTCAAGCGCGGCTTGAAGGGTGTCTGCCTCTTTGACGGGTTTGTCTTTGCGCCAGCGGAGAATACGAGGGAAGCGGACGGAAATACCCGACTTGTGGCGATTGGATGCAGCGATGCCTTCAAAGCCGATTTCAAACACGTAAAGGGGTTCCACCGATCGCACAGGACCAAACTTTTCTACCGTATGACGACGAATCCATTTATCGAGTTCGTCAATCTCTTTGTTATCCAAGCCAGAATACGCTTTGGCGAATGGTTTCAATTCATCCCCTTGCCACAACGCAAAGGTGTAATCGGTAAACAGATTGGCACGTTTGCCTGAACCCGCCTGAGCATAGATGAGCACAGCATCCAACGACATCGGCTCAACTTTGTATTTCCACCAATAGCCACGTTTGCGCCCCACTAAATAGGGACTGTCGATCGCCTTGAGCATCAAGCCTTCGGCTCCGTGTTCGCGTGCCTGATCGCGCAGTTGCTTGAGTGCTTCCAGCGAGTCAAACGGCATCGCTTGAGAAAGGCTAATCCAGGTTGGATCCGCGTTGGCGAGTAGGTTCGTTAAGCGATCGCGGCGATCGTGCAGGGGATGCGATCGAATGTCCTGTCCGTCCTCTTCCAGCAAGTCGTAGGCAATAAAGTGGGCAGGGTTTTCATCAATGATCTTTTGCGTCACGCGCTTGCGTCCCAGGCGTTTTTGCAGGTAGCTGAAATTTTGGGGACGATCGCCAGCCCAACAGAGAATTTCGCCATCCAACACAACGCCTTCTGGCAATTGCTGAAACGGTGCTGCAAACTCTGGAAACTGAGGCGTAATCAAGTCTTCGCCACGCGACCAGATGGCAAAGCGATCGGGACGACGCATGATTTGTGCCCGAATGCCATCCCACTTCCATTCCGCCTGCCACGCTGCTAACTCCGCATCTTGCAACCGAGTATCCTCAAAGGAAGACGCTAAGAAAAAGGGATACGGTCCCGTTGGGGCTGGCGTTCCATCAGCAGCATCTTCACCCGCGATCAGGCTGTCGTAAAAACTAACCGTGGGTGGAAAATCACCCATCAGCCGATGCGCTAAAACGGCTTCTGAGAGATTGAATGCTGCCGCTAACGCCTTGATGACTAACTTTTCCGAAACACCCACTCTAAAGGCTCCCGTCAAGACTTTGTTCAACACAAAGACTTCAAACTCAGCCAACGATGACCACCAGGAAACGATCAAATCGCGCAATGCGTCATCCGAGTCAACGGTTTTGACGGTGGGAATGATCGCTTCCATCCAGACGTGGAGTGGCACAGGAGAAGCAGTTTTCGCTTCAAAGGGCGTGTCTCGTAGCAGGAGCGCGATCGCCTCAGCCGTATCGCCCACCTGTGCGTAGCAATCTTCAAACAACCATTCGGGCATGTCTGAAAGTTGTAAAAAAACGTCGCGCAACACTCTAGATGTAATTAAGCGTTTGCGCGTTTTGCTAAGCAGCAAATACAGTGCCCAAACGGCATTTGCAGGTTCTTCAGTTTGAAAATACTGCTGCAATGCCTTGACTTTCTCATTGGTAGAAGTCGTCGCATCAATCTGCTGAAACAGGTGTGTAAACCGTTTCATTCAATATCTCCCTCACCTTCAAAGAGTGTCTTTAAGGGCAGAGCATTGAGCGCATAAGTTTCGCTGAGATAGCGTGACAGCACGTCGGTTTGTCCATGTGTAACGTAGATGGTTTCTGCCTGAGTTTGCAGCGCTGTATTCACCAATCCTTGCCAGTCTGCATGATCCGACAGCACAAAACCACGCTCATAGCCTCGTCTGCGGCGGGCACCTCGCACAGCCATCCAGCCAGAAGCAAAGGCGGTTTGAGGTTGTGCAAAGCGCTTCATCCAGGGCGATCGAAAGGCTGATGGTGGAGCTAACACAAGATCGCCTGTGAATTTGTAGTTGCGGGGCATCTCAGATACGGGAATGGTTTCCACCATCTTCACACCCACCTGACGGTAGATCTCTGTCAATACATGCACGGCACCATGCACATAAACAGGTCTATCCGTAAACTGGCAGAGTTCACTCAACACCCGTTGCGCTTTGCCAAAGGCATAACAAAACAAAAGGGACGGACGGTCTGCATCGCCCTGCCACCACTGATGGATCTCACGACAGGTCTCAGCGCCTGTGTCCCAGCGATAAATGGGTAAGCCGAAGGTGGCTTCTGTAATGAATGTATTGCAGGGAACGACTTCAAAGGGTTCACAGGTAGGGTCGAAGCCACGTTTGTAGTCGCCAGAAACAACCCAGACCTCATTCCCACATTCCACCCGAATCTGTGCCGAACCCAGCACGTGTCCCGCTGGATGGAACGAAACCCAGGTGTTGCCTAACTTGATGCGTTGCCCGTAGTCCACACCCTGAAGGCTCATGCTGTTGCCTAATCGCTTCTGCAAAATGCCTTCGGAGATTTTGGTGGCGATGTAGTGCTGTGAACCCGATCGCGCGTGGTCAGAGTGGGCATGGGTGATCAGCGCACACTCTACAGGCTTCCAGGGATCAATAAAGAAGTTCCCTTGTTCACAATACAGACCTTCAGCAAGCACGGTAATGAGCGTCATCTTTGTATTGTGTTGGAAAAAGCGTGGGAGAACAACCCAGGGACGATCGGTTTAGAACTTACGCACTTGAAGCTTGAAACCTTGATCCCCCTTCGCCCCCTTAAGAAGGGGGAACTCTAGAAGCCCCCTTCTTAAGGGGGTTGGGGGATCTCTTCTGCATAAATCTCTATTGGTTTAAGCATGATCTGATTTCATACCCTCATGCCATGCGATCGCCTCCTGTCGAATCGCCTGTAACTCCTCCGGTGGCATCTTGTCCAGATTTTTGAGGATGAAGCTCATGCGTCCCTGAGACGTGAGTTTGGCGCGGTGGCGATCGAGAAAGTCCCAGTAGAAAAAATTGAAGGGGCAGGCGTTTTCACCTGTGCGCGCTTTGGGGTTGTAGGCGCACTTGCCGCAGTAGTCGCTCATTTTGTTGACATAGTTGGCGGACGCAGCATAGGGTTTGGATGCCAGCACCCCCCCATCGGCAAACTGCCCCATGCCAATCACGTTGGTTTGCATCACCCAGTCATAGGCATCCACGAAAGCGGCATGAAACCAGTGTTCGATCGCCTGGGGTGAAATGCCCGCAATCAGTGCAAAGTTGTTTAATACCATCAGGCGTTGAATGTGGTGAGCATAGCCGTTTTCTTTGACCTGCATGAGAATCTGATGCAGACAGTTCATCGGTGTCTCGCCAGTCCAGTAAAAGTCTGGTAGCGATTGGGTATGGTTGAACCAGTTGCGCTCTGGGTAGTCGTCACTCATGTAGCTGTAAATGCCGTGCATGTACTCTCGCCAGCCCAAGACTTGTCGTATGAACCCTTCGACGCTGCTAAGGCTCCAGGTCTCCTGGTGTTCGAGATAGGCTCGTTCGGCGGCTTCTATGACTTCGATCGGCTGCAAGAGTCCAAGATTAAGATAGGGTGACAGCATCGCGTGCCACATCGTCACTTCGCCTGTCACCATGGCATCCTGATACGGACCAAAATCAGAGAGGCGCATTGTGATGAAAAAATGCAATACCTGAAGCGCCTGCTCACGCGTCACTGCCCATTGAAACGGTTCGCTTTGCCAGTACTGCTGACTCGCTTGAAAGTGGCTGCTCTGTTTAATCCAATCGATCACGTCCTGCGTGATGGCATCGGGTTCAAACCAGAGCGCTTCCGGCAGCGACAGTTTGCCTTTTGGCGGTTTGCGGTTTTCTTGGTCAAAGTTCCAGCGACCGCCAACAGGTTGTTTGCCTGCCATGAGAAGATTGCAGCGACGACGACCTTCACGATAGAAGTCTTCCATCACCAGACGTTTGCGATCGCCCGCCCATGCTCTAAAATCGTCCTCACTCCAGATGAAGTGATTGTTGGATACAAGAGTGATCGTACAGGGGAGTTTGAGCGCTTGAATCAGACGGGCAAAGGGGCGATCGTTCGGCACCATCACCCGCAGTTCTGTGATCTGCTGCGTTTCAATCCACTGTTTTAGCGGTGTCTGAAAATCGTCTGCCTGCTCGTAAGCCACTGACCATCCCGACTCCCGCAGTTCTGCCGCAAAATGACGCATGGCAGACCACACCAGCACCAGTTTTTGCAAATGGTACGGTCGCGCTTGAACATGATGCAGCGACTCAATCAAGATCACTGGAGTCGCTTGTTTGTGGTCAGTGCAGCTCTGTAGCGCTGCTTGTCCTGCCCAAAGTTGATCACCTAGCACCCAAATGCCGATCGTCATCTGCTGTTCCTAACGCTAACGATTTTGTTGCATGGCTGTTAGAATCAGCACCCACACGAGCTCTCCCTCAGTCCACCTCAATCGATCGATCGAGCGGCGGTTTGGAGTCGGGCAACTGATTTTCTTGTGTCACTCTGATCAAGAACCGTAGTGCCTCATTGACTGCATCGGCATTCGGAAAGAGCGCTGCTACATCAGGTTCCAGACGAATGACTGTCCCATTGAAGCTTTTTCGTCCAGCCCCTAACCTTCTAACTCTCAAACTCTTCAGGTCGTATTCTGATCGAAGTTCATCTTCCACATCTGGATTATCCTTCTTCATACGCTTCTCGCTCGGATCGGGTTACTTCTCTGGCACTAATAAGACGGATGGAATCGCCTTTCTCCGTGTAGGAAACAATCAACAAACGTCCTTGGCTTGACTCTCCAATCATAAGATAACGCTCTTCCTCGTCGGAGTGGTCAGGATCGTAGAAGTCAACGTAGAGTGGATCATCGAAAATAGTCTTCGCTTCTTCAAATCGAACTCCATGCTTTGATAAATTGCTGACTGCTTTATTTTCGTCCCAGTCAAATTTCATCACGTTTTATCGCAGTGCTTACCCAAACGTGGTGTGCTTTAACTCCCCCAATTCCTTTATGTATGATCCGTCTCAACAGTTCAAGCTGTCCAGCAAACGTATGCTCCACATTCTACTTTCTCCTTCACCCTTCATCACTACTCCCCAACTCGCGTGATAATTGGCTAACACCAAATTCCGCCCACGCCAATCATGCCCAACCAACCCAAGATTATTGTCCTGGACGACGATCCAACCGGGTCGCAAACGGTTCACAGTTGCCTGTTGCTCATGCAGTGGGATGTCGAGACGCTCCGATTAGGCTTGGCGGACGATGCGCCGATTTTTTTCGTGCTGACGAATACACGCGCGTTGTCACCTGAAAAAGCGGCAGCGGTGACGCGGGAGGTTTGCCACAATCTGAAGGAGGCGATCGCCCTCGAAAATATCCACGATTTTCTGGTCGTCAGTCGATCGGACTCTACTCTGCGTGGACATTATCCGATCGAAACCGATGTCATTGCTGAGTCACTTGGTTCCTTTGATGCCCATTTTCTCACGCCTGCCTTTTTTGAAGGGGGACGCACCACGAGAGACAGTATCCATTACCTCAAGGTAAACGGGGTTGATACTCCGGTGCATGAAACGGAGTTTGCGCGTGATTCGGTGTTTGGCTATCACCACAGCTATTTGCCCGACTACGTGCAAGAGAAGACGAGAGGCACGATCGCTGCCGATCGCGTGGAGCGATTTTTGTTGAAAGACATTCGTGCGGGAGCGCTCGATCGCCTGCTGCAACTCCATGACAATCAGTGCGGTGTCGTCGACGCAGAGACCCAGGACGACCTGAATCGCTTTGCTGCCGATGTGCTGACCGCCGCATCGCAGGGCAAACGGTTTCTCTTTCGCAGTGCTGCCAGTTTGTTAACGGCGTTGGCAGCGTTACCACCACAGCCGATCGCCCCTGAAGCAATGGCAAACTACGTCCGCAACGGCAAACCTGGTGCCATTATCGTTGGGTCGCACGTCCAGAAAACAACCGAACAGCTAGAGCAACTGCTGGCACAGCCTGGTATTGTTGGCGTTGAGCTAGAGGTGGCTCGCTTGTTAGATGCTGGTGAGGCGCGATCGCACCTGCTCACAGAAGCCATCCAACAGGTGAATGCGGCTCATACCGCAGGCAAAACGCCTGTTGTGTATACCAGTCGCCGTGAACTCACCTTTGACAACATGCAAACTCGCTTGGACTTTGGCGAAGCCGTTTCTGCCCTGCTCATGGACATCATCCGTCACCTACCCAACGATATTGGCTTCCTGATCAGCAAAGGTGGTATTACCTCTAACGATACCCTTAGCAACGGTTTGGCTCTGAGAACCGCACGTTTGTTGGGGCAAGTGCTGGCAGGCGTTTCAATGGTGCGATCGCCCTCAAATCATCCACAGTTTCCAGATCTGCCCGTCGTTCTCTTCCCCGGCAACGTTGGTGATGCGAATGCGCTTGCTACTGTCTATCAACGCTTAAGCAAGCACGACCTGTAGTACGATCTCAGCTCATTTGATGGCGGTGAGGGCAGAAGGCAGAGGGCAGAAGGCAGAAGGCAGAAGGCAGAAGGCAGAGGGCAGAAGGCAGAGGGCAGAAGCCAATACTCCTCACACCTCACATCTCACTTCCGCGAAGAGGTAGAAGGCAGAAGGCAGAAGTTAGGAGGTTGAGCCTTCAGTCATTTGCTTTCAGCCCACTCCCACCCCCTACTCCCCACTCCCTACTCCCCACTCCCTACTCCCCACCTCTCACTCCTCACTCCTTACCCCTCACCTCTCTTATGCAACGCATTGGCTTTATCGGACTCGGCATTATGGGTAAGCCGATGGCGCAGAATTTGCTCAAGGCGGGTTATCCACTAGTCGTCTATAACCGTAGCCGTTCGGCGATGGATGAGTTGGCAGTGGAGGGGGCAGTGCTGGCAGAGTCACCCAAAACTGTTGCTCAACAAACGGATATCGTCATTAGCTGCGTGTCTGATTCACCGGATGTGGAAGCAGTGGCATTAGGCAGCAATGGCATCATTGAGGGCGCAAAGCCAGGATTGCTTTATATTGATATGTCCACGATCGCCCCTGCCACTGCCCGCAAAGTGTACACAGCTCTCAAGGAGAAGGGCGTTGATGCTCTGGATGCGCCCGTTTCAGGGGGCGATATTGGCGCACAGCAGGGAACGCTGTCGATCATGGTTGGGGGGGATGAAGCGGCGTTTCAGCGATCGCTGCCCGTCTTGCAGATAATGGGTAAGAATATCATCTACATTGGCGAAGCAGGTGCGGGGCAGGTGACAAAGGCGTGTAACCAGATTGTTGTTGCGCTCACGGTGCAGGCAGTGGCTGAAGCGCTCACGTTGGCTAAAAAATCAAGGGTCGATGTCGCCAGAGTGCGTGATGCCTTAATGGGTGGCTTTGCTCAAAGTCGCATCCTGGAAGTGCATGGTAAACGCATTCTGGAAGGCAATTTTCAACCAGGCTTCAAACTAAACCTGCACCGCAAGGATATGAATATTGTTCTGCAAGCAGGGCGCGAAGTGGGCGTACCGCTGCTTGGCTCAGCCCAGGTGACGACCTTGATGGATGCACTACTGGCGCAGGGCAAAGGCGATTTGGACAACGCTGCTCTCGCTACCTTATATGAGCTGTTGGCAGGCATTCGCTCAGACGATGTTACTGAGACAGAATGAGCGATCAAACGTAAGTGTGCATCCGGTTGAGGGTATGCAAGCTTCCTGAAATGGCTGAATCAGTAGGGGTAGCGCCGATTACAAACCCAGACTGAAGGCTCTGATAAGTTTATAACCACAGTCGTTGAGGAATGCAGCCTCCGTGGGAGCTTTTTGTATTCAAATTGTCGAGGCAAATCCGCATCTGCGATCGCTACTGGGTTGGCATTTGCAGCAGGCAGGATATTGGGTGCATCAAACGGCTGACCTGCACCAAGCAAGAGAGGTCTTTCAGCATCGCCAGCCAACGCTAATTATTCTGGATTCTGAACTGCCCGATGGCAGTGGCATCGAATTCTGCCGCTGGCTGCAACAACAGCAGCAATCACTGATTTTGATGCTGTCTGCTCGCAGCAGTGAAACCGATATTGTCGAAGGGCTGCGGGCAGGCGCTGATGACTACCTGACCAAGCCATTTGGAATGCAAGAGTTCCTCGCTAGGGTGGAGGCACTGACTCGACGCAGCAAAGCGCCTGCACCCCCCGCATCGCTAGATTATGGCGACTTGAAGATCGATCTCGTCCATCGTCGGGTGCGGTTTAAAGGTGATCTGGTCGATTTAACACCTCAAGAGTTTAGTCTGCTGTATGTGCTGGCTCAGGCAGGTGGACTGCCTCTTAGCCGTTTGGAACTGCTGCGACGAGCGTGGCCCGACGCGATCGACAATCCCCGCACGGTAGACACTCACATCCTGTCGCTCCGCAAAAAAGTTGAGACCGATCCGCGTCAACCGAGCCTGATTCAAACCGTTCGCAATGTGGGCTATCGGTTTAACCTGGAGTTTCTCACTTCCACATCAGTGCACCCGACAGACTATCCGCCGCATCAAAAGTCTCTGGCGCGCCCATCAACCCGGATGATGGTTAGCGAAAGGGGTAGGAGTTAGGATCGGACGCTGGGAAAACCACTATCGCCTTTAGCCTCACGCAGTAGCACACGCATTGTCTACAGGAGCGGTTTGCTAACCATTTGTATCAGTGGTACACCACTGACGCTTTTCCTAAACGCAGCATAACAACGGTAAAGGGCTTGCGATCGTGTTCCAACTCGATCCACCGATCGGGGCAGTCTAACAACTATTTGATGGAATTCTTTCTCTAGACATTCATGGGGACAGTGCCTGTCAATGTGTGCTTTTATTGATGTCACAGTGCTTGCTACCTTGTGGTATGTCCATCTCGCGGTATGATAATGAGCCTGCAATCTGCTTGTTGCAATTGCTTTGCGGTGACACAGTAACGCTGTTACGGCAAAGCTGTTATGGCAAAACTTAGCGCTTGAATTCACGGCACATTATGACTCAGCATTACCGCATTACGCTTCTTCCTGGCGATGGCATTGGTCCCGAAATTATGACAGTGGCTGTCGGTGTGCTGAAAGTCATTGGCGAGCAACTGGATCTGTCGTTTGAGTTTCAGGAGGCGCTGATGGGTGGAGCGGCGATCGACGCAAAAGGCGAACCCCTTCCCGCTGAGACGTTAGACCTGTGTAAGAATAGCGATGCCGTGCTGCTAGCCGCGATCGGCGGTTACAAATGGGATACCTTACCGCGCCACCTACGTCCCGAAACAGGCTTGCTGGGGCTGCGGGCAGGGTTGGGGTTATTTGCCAATTTGCGTCCCGCCAAAATTCTGCCCCAGTTGGTTGATGCTTCTAGCCTGAAGCGCGAAATTGTTGAAGGGGTAGATATTCTAGTCGTGCGGGAGTTGACAGGTGGCGTTTATTTTGGTCAACCTAAAGGCATTTTTGAGACAGAGACGGGGGAAAGGCGCGGTGTGAACACGATGGCATACACCGAATCGGAGATCGATCGCATCGGTCGTGTGGGCTTTGAAACGGCTCAGAAGCGAGGGAAGAGCCTTTGCTCGGTGGATAAGGCAAACGTGCTGGAAGTGTCGCAACTGTGGCGCGATCGCATCACTGCCCTTGCACCCGAATACCCCGACGTAGAACTCTCCCACATGTACGTCGATAATGCCGCGATGCAGCTAGTGCGTTACCCCAAACAGTTTGACACGATTGTTACCAGCAACTTGTTTGGCGATATTCTCTCCGACGCAGCGGCAATGTTGACCGGAAGCATCGGGATGTTGCCATCTGCCAGTTTGGGCGCATCAGGTCCCGGTGTCTTTGAGCCAGTACACGGTTCGGCACCCGATATTGCTGGTCAGGACAAGGCAAATCCTCTGGCACAGATTTTGAGTGCGGCGATGATGTTGCGCTACGGCTTAAAGCAACCTACTGCCGCCGATCGCCTTGAACAGGCAGTGCTAACCGTGCTGGATAACGGCTACCGCACGGGCGATATCATGTCTGAAGGTATGACGCTGTTAGGCTGTCAGGCAATGGGTGAGGCGCTGATTCAGGCGCTTCATGAAGTGTAGTTTTGTAAAGAATTGACGCGATCGGCTCCATCTCGTCGAACCTGAGTATACTTTTACGAGGTTTCGGTAGTCTCAGGCGGCAGAGTTGTTAAGCAATTAGCATTCAGCGATCAGCGATGAAGGCAATGGTCGTTGCTGATAGTCTGACGGCTGAGCGCTCCCTCAAACCACGAGCTTATTTTTTAACAAGCCCTAAATTTGAAGGCTACCCTTCCCAAGAACGTACAGATATACTAAAGTCAGCAAAAACGAAGAGGCAAAACGGTGGTATACGCTTCGCAACGACAAAATCAAAGCAGGGTGGATGACTCGGACTTTACGGCGTTACTAGACCCCGCTCTGATTCGTTCAGCGCGGGTCATTTACACGACCTACTATGAAGTGCATCCCGGTTTGATTCAGCGCCCGCTTGGAGTGGCAATCAATCGCTTCACCCATCGGGGCAAGCTGATTTTTTCGGGTAAGCCTGTTCTCTTGCCTCAAGAATGCTTTGTGCCGTTTAGTCAGATTGAGTCGGAGATGTATTAGGAGTTGGGGGGTTGGGGTGTAGGGTATAGGGGCGCGATCGGTGGGTGCCAAAGCTCCGACTTCTTTGTCAAACTCTGAGGCATTCGTTGAACCTGGTTCAGAAGTCGGGGATTTATGCTGATCCTTCATTGATCAACAACAATTTTTCTGTGCCCATAGGGTAACTTAAGCATTGTCAGCTCAGTATTGCCGATGCCTCCCCTAACCCTTGTTTTTCATGGATCTTTTATTTGAGCTGTCTGCGACGATCGCGGTTTTCATTCTAGGAGCATCGATCGGTAGCTTCTTGAATGTGGTGATCTATCGGTTACCTGCAGGGTTGTCGCTGGTGCATCCGCCGTCACGCTGCCCTAAGTGTTTGCATCGACTCGGCAAGCGTGAGAATGTTCCAGTTTTGGGCTGGCTGCTGCTCAAGGGGCGCTGTCGGCACTGCAAAAATTCGATCTCTGCCCGCTATCCTCTGATAGAAGGAATGGCAGGAATTTTGTTTATCGCTACCTTCTGGGCGTTTGGCTGGTCGTGGCAGACCATTGGCTACTGGGCTTTTTTGAGCTGGCTGCTGGCACTGTCGCTCATTGACCTGGATACGATGACGTTGCCAAATCCGCTGACGCAATCTGGGTTAGCGATCGGTCTGGTCTTTCAAGCGATCATCGGCTTTTCGATCAGCGCCAGTTTTACAGAGGCTTTGACACAATTGATGCACGGCATTTTAGGTGCGGTCGTCGGGCTGTGGCTGCTGGATATCATTGCGCTTGCTGGCTCCATGCTTCTGGGGCAGGCAGCAATGGGCGCAGGAGATGCCAAACTCGCTGCCATGATGGGCGCATGGCTGGGTTGGAAATATCTGCTGCTGGCTGGTTTTCTTGCCTGCGCGATCGGTGCTTTTGCTGGTGGTGGTGCGATCGCCTTGGGCTGGCTCGATCGTCGGCAAGCAATGCCATTTGGTCCCTTTTTAGCGTTGGGTGCCGCGATCGTCGTCTTTTGGGGCAGCGCGATACTCTCAGCCTATTTTCGGGTGTTCTTTCCGCTGGTGTAAGGGGAAGGTTAGGGAAAGTTGTTGGTTATTAGTTTTTAGTTGTTAGCAGTTAGAAGCCAAGAATCAGAAGCTTTAACTCAAAACTTCCCCAGCTGCCGCCCCCCTGCCCCCTTTGTTTCTATGTCATTACCCCCTTCAGATCTCACGGTTAGTCAACTCATTGCTGCGCATCAGTGCTATCAAGCGGGGCAGCTAGCTGAAGCAGAAACGCTTTACCGTCAAATGCTGAAGCAAGACCCAGAGCAGATTGCGGCGCTGACTTGGCTGGCGCTCATTGTGGATCAGTTGGGTAGACCGGAAGAAAGCATCGCTTATTACGATCGCTTGCTGAGCTTACAACCGAGTGCAGAAGTACATAGCAATTTGGGAACGCTGCTGTGTCGTCTGGGGCGAGTGCAAGAGGGGCTTGAACATCAACAGCAGGCAGTCGCGTTGAAACCAGATCAGCCGGAGACGCATTACAATCTGGGCGTGATTCTAAGTCAGATTGGGCAGATTGATCAGGCGATCGCTCACTATCAGCAGGTCATCGCGCTTGCGCCCAATTATGGTGCGGCACACAACAATCTGGCAATGGCGCTGTATAAGCAGGGCAAACTGGAGGACGCGATCGCTCACTATCAGCAAGCAGTAGTGCTCAATCCTAATCATGTCAACGCGCTGAATGGGTTAGGAGTCGCACTGTTTCATCACGGACAGGTGGAGCAGGCAATTGAGCATTACGAACGGGCGATCGCTCTCAAGCCAGACAGCTTCAGCAGTTACAACAACTTGGGCACTGCACTCCAAAAGCAGGGCAAGTTAGAAGAAGCCGCAACCTATTACCAGCAGGCGCTTGCGCTCAATCCAGAGTATGCCAGCGCTCACGATAATCTGGGCACGGTACTGCAAGAACAGGGCAAGGTTGAAGCGGCGATCGCCTCCTATCGACGAGCGCTGGCGCTTGATCCGAATCTTGCCAATGCCTATAACAATCTAGGATCGGCACTTCAGGCACAGGGACGCGTTGATGAAGCGATCGCCAGTTGCCTACAAGCGATTCAACTTCAGCCTGATCATGCAGATGCCCACAATAACTATGCCAGCGGTTTAGTCGATCGAGGAGACTTTGGGACGGCGATCGAATACTACAAACAGGCAATTTATTACAAGCCCAATCACGCCAACGCCCATTTGAACCTGGGCATTGTGCTACTGCTGTTGGGCGACCTCAAGCAGGGCTTTGAAGAATATCACTGGCGCTGGCAGAATCGGCAGTGTGCCTCTCTACGCTACCCGAATGCGTTGTGGGACGGTTCAGACTTGAATGGTAAGGTCATTTTGCTGACCGCAGAGCAAGGCTATGGCGATACGATTCAGTTTGCGCGGTATGCCAGCCTGGTTGCTCAACGAGGCGGGCATGTGGTGATTGCTTGCCAAAAACCGCTGCTACGGTTGCTCAACACGATTCCAGGCATCGATCGCTGTGTCGATCGCGCCAATGTCGATGTCCAGACGCATGTTCACGCACCGTTACTGGATTTACCACTGCTGCTGGGAACCACACTAGAAACGATTCCCAGTGACGTGCCCTACCTTACCCCATCCAGCGACTTTCATCTACCGATCGCTGCTGACTGTCTCACACTCCAAACCCCACACCCTACACCCTTCAAAATTGGCATTGTGTGGG
Source organism: Tildeniella sp. (assembly GCF_059505325.1). NCBI lineage: Bacteria > Bacillati > Cyanobacteriota > Cyanophyceae > Oculatellales > Oculatellaceae > Tildeniella > Tildeniella sp. The sequence goes on along the minus strand of NZ_JCACKI010000053.1, from coordinate 305,999 downwards.
CAGCGAATCCAGACAGTTCTACCAGCGGTAAGCGATCGTGTGGGCTAGAACGTTTTCTGTCTCTCCTGAATCTTTCGGGCGTGGCACTCTACAGCCTGCAAAAAAATCCCACTGAAGCGGATTTAGCGCTGCTTGAGGCACATCCAATCGTACAGTTGCATGAACAGTTGCAGGATTTTGCTGATACTGCCGCCGCGATCGCCCAACTGGATCTGGTGATTAGCGTTGATACAGCCGTTGCCCATCTTGCGGGTGCGCTCGGTAAGCCTGTTTGGACGCTGCTGGCAAACGTTGCTGATTGGCGTTGGCTGCGCGATCGCGATGACACACCCTGGTACCCCACTATGCGTCTGTTTCGGCAAGCGCAAGAGGGTGATTGGGATGGGGTTTTTGAGGAAGTTGCAGAGGCGTTGCGATCGGTATTGGAGCAAGGTGAGGGGTTAGGAGTAACCGCAGAGGCGCAGAGACGCAGAGAAATGAAGCCAGCAGTCAGCAGTCAGAATCATCTCTCTTCTCTTACAAGTCAAAGCGCAAAACCCTCCTCTACACCCCACACCCCACACCCCATACCCCACACCACTAATGGTTTCAATCAACTCAAAGCCTGCCGTCATGGTACGTTCCTCTACAACCAAAATGATCTGTACATCGGTCGATCGCTCGAACTGTATGGCGAGTGGAGCGAAGGAGAAGTGGCACTGTTCCAACCGCTGATTCGATCGGGCGACACGGTAGTAGAAGTGGGCGCGAATATTGGTACTCATACCGTCTTTTTTGCGAAAGCGGTGGGTTCTCAGGGTCGTGTATTGGCGATCGAGCCACAGCGCATTGTGTTTCAAACGCTTTGCGCCAACCTTGCATTGAATAGCCTTACGAATGTTCATGCCTATGCGATCGGGCTTGGTGAAGCTCCCGGTTTTGCCCAGATTCCCATACTCGACTATCACCAACTCAATAACTACGGTGGTGTGAGTCTCAGTCACAATGCTGCTGAAACGCAGGCGGTTGGAGAGCAGATCCAGATTGCTACACTCGATAGCTTCGCTTTACCACAGTGCCACCTTCTCAAAATTGATGTGGAAGGCATGGAGCTACAGGTACTTCAAGGCGCAACTGAAACGATTCAGCGCTGTCAACCCATTTTGTACATTGAGAACGATCGTCAGGACAAAGCAACTGCGCTCATTCAATATCTCGTAGCGATCGGCTATGAACTGTACTGGCACTGTCCACCAATTTATAACGTAGACAACTTTTTACAAAATCCACAAAACGTTTTTGGCAACACAATCTCTGTCAATATGCTAGGGCTTTTACCGACACATCGTCTGGCAATCGAAGGTTTGGAGCGCGTGAGCATTGCTGATACGATCGCCAGTATCGGCTAAATACGCTTAGAGGATGTTTTAAAAGTCCAGATGCGTGTAGCTCTGGCGACTGAAGTCGCGGCTACACGCACAAAACCTGCCTACGCAGGTTCCAAAACCCTCGTGCTGAGGTAGTCCGCGCAGGCGGACTTTGTTGATGTAGTCGCGGTTTTAACCGCCAAACACTTTTCAAACAGCCTCTTAAATAAACTGGAGCGCTGAGTTAATCACCGAAGGGAGGTTTTCCGTAGCTTTACGATCCATATTATACTTTGAGAAAACTATACCTATTAGTTATTTTAGTAATCTCTCAGCGTAAGCAATAGAGAGTTTTTTTATTACCGAAGCACTATACTGTCTTCATTCTATGTCCATTGATTCATACTTGCTTTGAGTACTGACTACGAATCGATTGCAGAAACTAGCCTTGATTTGATTGCAATGAAGTAGTGCTCAATAGCCTTGACTAACATTATTTGCCAATCGTTTGCTTATGATTTTTTTTGCTTCTCTTCAGCGATCGCTTAGGCAGCAGTGGCAGCAGTCCGCTTGGTTTCGTCGCATTTGCTTACTCTGTGCTTTCAGCCTGGGTGCGCTGCTGATTATAGTGCCCGCACTATCGCAGCCTGTGACACTAAAACTGTTAATGACCTCTCCCGATGTGCCTCCGTGGAACAAGGTGATGGTCAAAGCGTTTGAAGAGCAAAACCCCGGCATTCGATTACAAATTGTCGAAGGACCTAATCAAACGAACTTGATTGAAGACCTTTATACCTCTGCTTTTCTCTTAGGTGATTCTCCCTATGATCTGATTAATATGGATGTCATTTGGACACCCAAATTTGCTGGAGCGGGATGGCTTCTGGATCTCACCGATAAATTTTCAGAACAGGATTTAGCCGTCTTTTCTACTGCTGATGTCGACGGTGGTAAATACAAAGATCGGCTTTATCGCTTGCCTGTGCGATCGGATGCAGGCGTACTCTACTACCGCAAAGATTTGTTGGCAAAAGCAGGGCTTGAGCCACCGAAAACGTTTGAAGATCTGGTCAAAAGTTCCAAAGCAATCCAGCAACAGGGGGCAGCGCGTTGGGGCTACATTTGGCAAGGGCAGCAATATGAAGGCTCTGCTGCCATGTTTGTAGAGGTGCTTCAAGGCTTCGGTGGCTTTTGGGTCAACCCTGAAACGCTAGACGTGGGACTCGATCGCCCAGAAGCCATTCAAGCCGTCAAGTTTCTTCGCAGCACGGTCGATCAGGGCATCTCTCCGCCCGGAGTGACCAACTACATTGAAGAAGATACTCGCCAGATTTTTCAAAGTGGTCAAGCGGTGTTTCTTCGCAGTTGGCCCTACGTTTGGACCCTGGCAAATGCCGACAAATCACCAATCAAGGGCAAAATTGGCATCATGCCGCTCTTGGGCACACCGGGACATCCCGGTGGTTCTTGCCTGGGTGGGTGGGGTTTGGGCATTGCCAAAACCTCAAAACATCCGAAAGAAGCCCTGACCGCTATTCGCTTCTTGACCAGCGCCGATGCCCAAAAAAGCTTTATTCAGGAAGCGGGCTATGTCCCCAGTCGAAAAGCGCTTTTTAATGATCCAGATATTGTTGGTCGGTACAGTCACTATCCCGAACTGCTTAACGTGGTGAATAAGGCAGTGCTGCGTCCTCCCGTTGCCCAATATGCTCAAGCGTCAGATATTTTACAGCGCTATCTGAGTGCCTCCTTGACCCAACAGCGATCGCCAGAAGAAGCGATGAAAGCAGCGGCGGATGAAACTCGACGACTGTTACAGGCTGGCAAAGTAAACGCGGCATAGAAGTGGTTGGTTTTTAGTTGCTAGTTGTTGGCAGTCAGCGGTCAGCAGTCAGCGGTCAGCGGTCAGGATCAACTCAAAACTCCTTCCCACTCCCCACTCCCCACTCCCCACTCCTACTCCCTACTCCCGCTCTATGCCACCCACTAAAACAAGAACCCTGCGATCGCGCGAACAATGGACTGGCTTGTATCTGATCCTGCCAGCAGTGTTGGTGCTGCTGCTGGTGTTTGCGTATCCGATCGGGCGATCGCTCTGGTTAGGGTTCTTTGCTCAAAACCTTGGCACTGGACTCAAGCCTGTCTTCACGGGCTTTGATAACTATATTCGGATTGCAGGAGACGGACATTTTTGGCAGACGTTTTGGGTCACAGTGCGGTTTACGATCATTTCTGTGGTGCTGGAACTGATCCTGGGCATGGGCATTGCATTGGTGCTAAACGAATCGTTTCGGGGACGGAATGTGCTGCGGACGATCGCCATTATTCCCTGGGCACTGCCAACTGCCCTGATTGCCCTCGGTTGGCGCTGGATTTTCAACGATCAATACGGCATTGCCAATGATATTTTGCTGCGGTTGGGACTGGCGCAAGACGGTGTGAACTGGCTGGGTGAACCGTTCACAGCCACGATCGCGCTCATTTTTGCAGACGTTTGGAAAGCGACACCGTTCATCAGTTTGCTACTGCTGGCAGGGCTACAGTCTATTCCAGGCGATCTTTACGAAGCCTATGCGCTAGAAGGTGCTAACCGCTGGCAGAGCTTTTGGCGGATCACGCTGCCAATGCTGTTGCCCCAAATCATTATTGCAGCGCTCTTTCGCTTTGCTCAGGCGTTTGGCATCTTCGATTTGGTGCAGGTGATGACGGGTGGTGGACCCGGTGGCGCAACAGAGGTTGTGGCGCTTTACATTTACTCCAACGCCATGCGGTATTTAGATTTCGGCTATGGTTCGGCGCTGATTGTGGTTACATTTCTGCTGCTTGTTATCGCTGTAGCGTTGGGCAGTTCGTTGATCATCCGGTATCGTTCTCGCACATCAGGAGCTTTATAGCGTATGGCTACGATACTGAACGGCACTTCACCAACCCAACCGACTCGATCGAAAACGTCCTTCTCGATCGGCAGCGTTTTCTTTTGGGCAGCAGTGGTAGCGATTGCGATCTTTTGCCTTGCGCCGATCCTCTGGCAAGTACTGACTTCATTCAAAGTGAATGAGGACATTTCAGCCGTACCGAATGTGTATCTTCCAACACGGCTGACGCTCAATCATTACATCGAAATTTTTAGTCGTCGTCCGTTTTGGCGCTATATTCTCAACAGCTTTGTGGTGTCATTTATTTCGACGATCGCGTGTTTGGCGATCGGTTCACCCGCTGCCTACGCCCTCGCTCGCTTACGTCCGTTGGGCGGCAAAATTATTCAGGCAGGTATCCTTTTAATCACACTCTTTCCTGGCATTCTGCTGCTTCAGGGACTGCTAGAAATAATTCAAGTACTTCGGCTGGGCAATAACTATTTGGCGTTGATCATTCCTTATACGGCGATTAACTTACCACTCACCATTCTAGTCATGCGGAGCTTCTACGAACAGTTGCCCAAAGACTTAGAAGATGCCGCCAGAGTCGATGGCTACAGTACGCTACAAATGCTTGTACAAATTGTGATGCCGATCACCTTACCTGCCCTTGTGACTACTGGCATTCTTACCTTCATTTTTGCCTGGAATGAATTCATTTTTGCACTCACCTTCATCACTGAAGAAACAATGAAGACCATCCCCGTTGCTTCTGCTCAAATTGGTGGTGCCTCTGTGTTTGAGATTCCCTACGGACCGATCGCTGCTGCTACCGTCGTTGGCACCATCCCCCTTGTCATCCTTGTTCTCATCTTTCAGCGCCAGATTGTGCAAGGGCTGACGGCAGGAGCCGTAAAAGGCTAAAAGCTAAAGGCTAAAACGCTTTTTATCCTTCATCCCTTATCCTTTATCCTTTCCCCCATGTCTCGACTTGAACTCAGAAACCTTAACAAAACATTCACTCCCAAAGTGATCCCCGTTAAAGACATTAGTCTGACCGTTGAAGATGGTGAAGTACTGAGTTTACTGGGACCGTCTGGCTGTGGGAAATCGACGATTTTACGGATGATTGCGGGTTTGGAACAACCCACACGGGGACAGGTGCTTATTGGCGATCGCGATATCACTAACAAACGACCGGGCGATCGCAACATTGCGATGGTGTTTCAAAGCTACGCCCTCTATCCACACATGAACGTGTATGAAAACCTGTGTGCTGGCTTGAAGCTGAAAAAAGTGCCTGCTGATGAAATTGAGCAGCGTGTTACCGAAGTATCGCGGGTGCTGGGGTTAGACGACCTGATGCAGCGCAAACCCGGACAGCTTTCGGGTGGACAGCGTCAGCGCGTTGCCGTTGGTCGGGCACTGGTGCGGCGATCGGATGTGTTTCTGCTAGACGAACCACTCAGCAACCTGGATGCACTCCTGCGAGAGCATGTACGAGCCGACTTGAAGCAAATCTTCCTATCGCAAAATGCACCCGTAGTCTACGTTACGCATGACCAAACGGAAGCAATGACGCTTTCTACTCAGGTTGCCGTGTTAAACAACGGCTATCTCCAACAGCTAGACGCACCAGAGCAAATCTACAATCGTCCGGCAAATCAGTTTGTTGCGGGTTTTGTCGGTAGCCCTCAAATGAATCTATTCACGCTTCCCTGCCAGGGTAACTGTGCGCTATTGGGAGACTTCAAACTGCCGCTACCTGATCTGCCGACCGCACCGCCCCAAATTGTGCTGGGTATGCGCCCGGAGAATGTGCGCCTTGCCGAGACGGAAACCCCACTCTTCAAAGGACAGGTGTTTCTCGTGGAAAACCTGGGGATGCACAATCTTGTCAGTATCAAAGTGCCCAACGCTCAAGGTGAACCGATCGTTCTGCGGCTACTGCTGGCTCCCGATCGCTGGGCAAACCGAGAGTTGTCGCTGACTGTTTTACCCGAAGCAATGCATTGGTTTGACGTGCAAACGGGTGACTCGCTCGTACGACGCTCATAAAGCTCATAAAACATGGAAAAGACTGATGAAGACAGCAACCTTGATGACTTTGACAAAAGCCGAATTGGACACGCTCTATCGACGGAGTGCTGTTGGTCAGTGCCCCAACGGCGACAGCAAGGGAACCCTTATTTTGGCTCCTGGATCAAAAGCCAACCAATGGCTTGCTGCCATCGCTAAGTCGCTGGTTTGGCAAGGAAAAGGCTTTAACCAAGACCAGGGATCGCTGCTGAACAAAGTGCTACCGTTTGGGCTGAAGCTGGTGAAGGCACAGGTCTATCTGGGCGTTAGCTGGATTGATGGGAAGGACGCAATCATTTTGGACTACAGTACAACGTCATTCATTGCCCAAAAAATCCGCGACGAAATTCGACAAATTGCACCTGGCATCTACCTGGGGCGATCGTTTTGGGATCGAACACACATTCTTGACTTTGTGCTGGAGTTCTAAGGATCGTGGATTTAATAAAACCGGATGCTTGCGTAGGATGTGTAAAGCCGTTCCGGCATCCCAGAAAAGCGCAGCGTAACGCATCGCTTCCGGGGGTTGTGATGCGTTACGGCTATCACCTTTAGCGAAGCCATGCCAAAGGCTATACACATCCTACAAAAGCCGATCTTATTTAATTCTCATTGGGAGCATGTCACTTTTGCGCCCTCACCCTAAATCCCTCTCCCTTTTTGGGAGAGGGACTTCAATCCGGTTCGGTTCCCCTTCTCCCCCTTTGGGAGAAGGGGTTAGGGGATGAGGGCAGTTCGGAATCGGCAAAGATGACATGCTCCCATTCTCATTCCTAAGCGGGAAAGAAGACGGCAAAATGTTAACAGTGCAGTCAGTCGTCAAAATTAACACCTCGCCCCTCACACCTCGCTCCTCTCCCGCATCAATCTGGGTCTCGTTTGTAGCGTCTTGGGTTGTGGCGATCGTGCCCCTCCGTTTGCTCCAAATACCAGCGCCGCCACTCTTTAGAACTCCGAATCGCTAACCAAAGCAACAGCAAAGCGATTAAACCGCCCTGCCGAGGTGCGTCTAGCGCAAACAGAACCAGTACAAAGCAGAGTGCATCTTGCGCGAAGACAACCCAGAGCGGAATTTGCTTCAGACGGTAAAACCAGCCCACCTGAACCAGTTGCAAAACCAGGGCAACCAGCCCACCAATGCCGCCCAACAGCCACACTAACCAGGTCGGAATGCCAGCAGCCTGTGCAACCGCCATACCCATAATCGCGCCGACCAAGGGGCTAAAGAGGAGTTGAATAATATGCAGCGATCGCTGCCCCAGACGATCTTTAGAGGCAAAAATTTCTACCAGCGACCAACTGACCAACACACCTAAAACCACGGGCGGCGAAAGATGTGACAGCAGCGGCACTCGTGACCACAAACTGCCTCCATACAGCAACCCAATGAGCAGCAACGGGAGCGCAATCCTCATCCCTCCTGCTGCGGAAGCAGAGAGCACAGCCAGGATTTCAATCATAAGAATGGTCAAACTAGGTTTTGCGTCCTTAGCTGCTAAGGCAGATGCATCTAATGCACAGTAGCAGTGGAAGCCTACCACTTCTAGTTTGACGCAATTTTAGAGTGTCGGTAAATTTAAGAGGCAGGCAATTGAAGCTTTCCCTGACCAGTTTGTCAGAGTCGTTTCATCCTGATAGTGTCGGGGTGTTGCTAACAAAAACCGCCAAGCCTCTCTCGCATCCAGTATGTAGTGCATGCGATCGGGGTAGTAAATTTGCAATAGCTCTCTCACGGCTGGGTAATAATCGGAGTTGATACTTGGGAAAATGTGGTGTTCGGCATGGTAAGAAAAATTCAAATGCAGCCGATCAACGATCTTTGGCACCCGGAGCGAAACACTATTAACAAGCGGATCGTTAACGGCTGTCAGAGGACAAACCAAATGCTGAGTGTAAATGTAGAAAATCATAATGCTATAGCCAACCCAAATCGGCAGCAGATAGCTCATAACAATTTTCACGAGGCTAAATTGAAGATAGGACAAAATGCCCAAATGCAACACTAAGATCACCAGAAACTCGCCTGCGATCGCTAGCCGTTCTTTTGCTTTAACTTTAAAGGCGGCAGGAAGGTAATCAACTGTTTCACGATTAAACAAAAGTACCGAAGTCAAGTTGCGGAACGCATAAAAGCCCCAGGCTGCCGCCATGCCAACAACTAAACCGATCGGATGAACTTCAAAGGAGGGAAAGCATAAGTTTTGCAGCCATTTTCCCCAAGTTTTGGGCTGAGTGTGTAAATAATTACGGTCAGGATCACTGAGAGAATTTGTCGTATTGTGGTGCACTCGATTATGTAATAGTTTCCACAGTGTCGGCGGCATCCATAGTATTGTTTGCCCCAAGAGGCTGAGCACACCGATCAAGCGGTGATTTCGAGCTACAGTGCCATGCATAAGGTCGTGGCAGCTAAATGCCAGAACAGCAACGCTATTCCCCATGATTAGGGCTAACGGCAGATAAAGCCACAAAAGACGGATATCCCAGCGATCGAGTTTGTCAGCGATCGCCCAACCCAACACCAGGATCGCCAGATTGATGCACAGAATCACCGCTTTGCTGGCATCTGGGAAAAATGCTTCTGGTGGTAAAAGAGGGCGCAGCTTTTTGGCATATACCGATTGATGAGTTAATGCTTGGTCGGTCGGTACAGTCATATATCCTCTTGAATTCAATCAAGTGTAGCTTTGTTTTAAATCCTAAAGAACGTGAGAAATTTTTTCTTTTTGTAGTAGCGTAATAGTCTGTTCAGAGCTAATTGGAGGTTCAGTATGAAGACCGCTCCTGAGCTACAAAATATTCCAAGAGACATCCCTCTAACGACAGATTTCGCTCAAAAAAGTCAGCTCGGCTACAAAGTAACTCGTAGCATGGCTAGAGTGCTCAATGCGTCTCACATGGCACTTGCAGAAGCCTACATCAACGGTTTGGAAATACCGGATTCACTACTGCAAAGGTCGATTCATGCCTCTATGCCTGTCTTATTCAAACACGCCCCTGGTGTGCTGGCTCCCTATGAATGGGTCTTAAATGAGACCAATCGGATTGCTGAAGGTTCACGGGAACTGATGAAAGTTCAGTACGACCTACCCCAAGCAATGCTTAACCAAATGCTGGGAGATTGGAAGCTCATTTATCCTAAATACAGCATGGGTTTATGGGAAAACGGTGCCGTCGATTTGGAAGAATCTCAAAAACACATGATCGATCAGGTAATTAATCGCTTAGGCATTGAAGATGGCGATCATATCCTGGATTTTGGTTGCGGTTGGGGCTGTGTGCCTAACTACATCCTTTCTAAGTTTCCAAATGTGCGTTTTACGGGGCTGAACTTAAGCCATGAGCAATGTGAATACATGCGTCGCAAAATGCAAGACCCTGAAAGCTACTTGAGTTCAGGTCGCTTTACACTGTACGAGGGTGATTTGAACGATGCTCAGTTTCCAGAAAAATTTGACAAGATTCTCTCGATCGGTGTTTTTTGCCATGTTGGCAATCTGACACAAGCCTTTCAAAAGCTAGCATCACTGCTTAGAAGTGGCGGCAAGGTTTTTATTCACATCATTACTGTGCGTATTCCGAACAATTTTTCATCTGGTTTCACGCACAAGTACATTTTTCCCAACGGTCGTTACTGGAATTACGATGCAGTTCCTAACCATAATCAGGATCTTAAAACAGTTCAACGATGGTACATCAATGGTACGAATTACCATCAGACCGCTATGACCTGGCTACAGCGCTTTGACAGCAGCCAAGAAACGGTCAAGCATTTAGATTATGGTATGGATTACGCCAAGTTTCGTCGCATGTGGCGCTTTTACATGCTGCTGTTGGGGACAATTTTTGCAACGTCTGACGGTGAATATAATGGGAATGGTCAATATCTCATGGTGCATACGTAATTGATTGAAAAGCAGCTTCTCAACCTGCGATCGGCTGTATTACCCGGTCAAACCCCTTACTTGGCTGCTTACCTGGAGCAGGGAGATGGCACTCCGCTCTTGATGCTGCATGGGTTTTTAGGTGATGCAACCAACTGGTTACCGCTGATGGGGCGGTTGAGCGCTCACGTTCGTTGCATCAGTCTAGACTTGTTGGGCTTTGGCGATTCTGCAAAGCCCTCCATTCGGTATGACATTGCTCAAGAAGTTGCCTTTGTCCACCAGGTTTTGGCAGCGCTTAGCCTCGAGTCGTGCTACATTCTGGGGCATTCGTTTGGTGGATGGGTGGGGGCAGCCTATGCTCTGGCATATCCAGAGACAGTCAAAGGGTTGCTGCTGGCGGCTCCGGCGGGCATTCGAGACGATAGCTTTTGTGGACGTTACGACCATCTTCGCCCTTTACTTTGGCGCACTCCGGCTGTGGATTGGGCACTAAATTTGGCAAAGCCGATCGCCGCCAGTATTGGTCAACGCTCAGCCGTAGAGCAAATCGCCTGGTTTCGACGCGAACTGATGGCACAGCCCGCTGCCTGCTCCTTTTTGCTCGATCGCCTGCGCCCCGAAGACGCGATCGACACAGTGGAGAAAGATATCTATCGTCTACAAGTGCCAACGCTGGTGATAACCGGCGATCGTGACGAGACGATTCCTCTGTGGCACTCGCAAACGTATGCCAACGAAATTCCAGGTGCACAACTGGCAGTCATCCCCAACGCCGATCATGCCCTGCCGCAAAAGTACGCTGCCGAACTGGCTGAGTTGATTGTGCCCTTTGTGCTGGCTGAGCGTCCAAACGCGGTGGGTATAGGCTAAAGCAATCTACGATAGCGATCGCAGCCGTGCTTTGTACGCAGCGCTATCCAGCCCCGCTCCGTTTGCCATCGTAGGGTTAACTGCTTGTTTCAGGCGAGCCACACGGTCAGCCGTTGCTGGGTGAGTACTCAAGAACGTCGGTGTGGCAGATTGCTTTAGCAGCTTGCTCATAAATGCGGGTGCTGCCGACTGAGCATAGCCCGCTCGTCCCAGCATATTCATACCTGCCTGGTCTGCTTCAAATTCTGCATTGCGGCTATGTGGGCGACTGAGCGCTAGGGTTGTCCCCAGGTTCACGATCGTGTTGTTGTTTACTTTAGCAAGTGTTGCGACACCCTGTAATGTTGCTTCTTCTTTTAATTGGTTCACCAGATGTCGCCGGACAATATGCCCCGTCTCGTGCCCAATCACGCTGGCAAGCTGTGCCTCATTATCGGCTGTCTTCATCAGCCCAGTAGTCACATAAACAAAGCCACCCATCGTTGCAAAGGCGTTGACGCTCTTATCATCCACAATTTGGTACGTGTAAGGAATTTGCGTCCGTCCGCTCTGCGCCGCCAACCGTTGACCAATCTGATTCACATACTGATTAAGCTCAGCGCCGCGATAAAGTCGAAACTGGCGTGTGATCGTTTGCTCGTTCATCTGCTTGCCGATCGCCACTTCCTGCTGGTCAGACAAATTGGCAAGCTGGATGACCTGTATGCCACTCGGAATCACGCGGATGATGTCGCCTAACGAAAAGGCACGCACCAGCAGCGGTTGACCAAACCATATACCCAGAGCGACAGCAACCGAGAGTAGCGGATAGACCCAGGAGCGGCGAAAGAATGATTCAGAGAGCTTCAGCATGGCTAGATGGTGGCAGTGAGAAGAATTAAAGTCATCGATCGAGAAACGGTTCGCCTCATACTTACCCTGGCTGGCACGTTAGCAGCAAGGCTAAGCAGTGACATCTTTCAAAAAAGTAACCGATCGTCGGCTCATTTGGAACGCACAAACAGAGCGAAAGAGTCAAACTGACGGATCAGCGGCAGGCAATGATGGCTATCTAAAGCAAAGGTGATTCAGTGTCTTACTTAAACATGCCCTGAATGATCTGCCTGTGAACTTAAACGACCGTCAAGCAACCCTTTTTGTTCCTCAAACGGGTAGCAGACCGTCACCTGAAGCGCTAGAGTGAAAGGTATGGGCGATAACAGTACTAGCTATAAAATTGTCAGCGATAACCGTCAGGCTCGCTATCTCTACGAAATTCTCGAAACCTACGAGGCAGGCATCGAACTGATGGGCACGGAGGTTAAATCCATTCGCGCAGGTAAAGTCAACCTGCGCGATGGCTTTGCGCTCATTCGCAATGGTGAGATTCTGCTGCTGAATGTGCACGTTTCGCCGCACCAAACAGCCAGTCAGACCTTTAACCACGAACCCACTCGTACCCGCAAGCTGTTGCTGCACCGCGAAGAAATCCGCAAGCTCATCGGCAAGGTCGAGCAGCAAGGGCTAACGCTGGTGCCGCTCAAAATGTACATGAAGCGCGGCTGGGTGAAGGTTGATCTGGCACTGGTACGGGGCAAAAAGCTGCACGACAAGCGCGAAGATATCAAGAAACGAGAAGATCAGCGTACCATGCAGCGCGCACTGAAGAACTTCTAAGCGATCGCGCTTACGTTAGTCCTCTATACCTCTTCCTGCGGTTCATCGGCTCGATTGTAGTAGCTCGCAATGAGAGCAATCATCAACCACCAAAGAGTATTGACCTGGGGACGGTACCAGACGGTATCTACCAACCCGTGACCGAGCAATCCAACGAGGGTAGCGATCGCGCCCATGAGCCAGAAGCCATCCTGATTTCTCACTGTCCGCAACCGCTGTAGTTGGCTCCAACCAAGATTAAACGTGACCAGCAAGAGCCAAACAAAACAGGTGAGACCGATAATGCCAGTTTCAACCGCAATTTCGAGCGGAATGGAGTAAGCGCTGAGGGCACTAAAGCGAGGGCGCTGGTAGCGCGGGTAGATGCTGTTGAAGGCGACGTTACCCGGACCAATGCCTAGAATCGGTCGGTCTTGGATCATCTGGATGACGGCTGTCCAGACATTGATGCGGAAGTTATTGCTGCTGTCGTTGCGTCCCACGAAAATGGTGCTGAAGCGATCGCGGAGTGGCGCTACGACCAGAACCGCTAAGACAATCACGGCGGCGATAGTTCCCAAGCCAAGAGGCAACGCTAGCGTGCGCCAAAAGCGCGGTAAAGCCACACTCCACCAATGGAACAGCAACGCTAAGAGCACGAGCATCATGACGGCAAAGCCAATCCATCCACCTCTACTACCTGTGTAGTAAAGGCAAGTCGCGTTCACAACAACCATTGTCATCGCCAGAAGTTTCGGTCCCCACCGTCGCCAAGCAAAGACGGCAACGATGCTCAGCGCGATCGCTGGCAGCAGATACGCAGCCAGCAAATTCGGATTGCCCAAATAGCTGTAAACGCGCGGTTCCTTGGCAGAAGGAGAGGTCGGATCAACCCAGGTTGCGAGAGCGGCAACCCCAGAGATTTTCTGCTGGATGCCATAACAACTGACTAGCAGCGCCGCATGTAAATAGATCCCAATCACCCACGAACGGACGCGGGGCGATCGCAGCACCCTTGCCATCAGCGCAAATAAAATCAGGTAGAGCGTCAGCTTGCTCAACCCTGTAAATGCCGCTCGTTTAACCGGAGACAAAGCAGTTGCTGCGGCTGAAATCCCCCAATACAGCACGACCAGAAAATGAATCGGTGTCGCCAATGGAGACGAGCGACCGGGACTGGTAACATCATGCCAAAAGCGCTGGAGCGATCGCGGCTCTGTTTGAGGATCGATCGCGGCTCGCACCTCAGTTGCATCCTCATCGGACACGGTTAATAGCACCCAGAAGCCAGCGCAGGCAACGAGCAAGACCGCAAGCGAACTCTTGTCGTCTGAAACAAACGGGGCGATCGCAAACACCAGGCTCACCAAAACGGCTCCCAGTAAATCGCCCCACCGCAGCATAAAACTACTCTGCCGCCAACGTCGTAGTGGACTCAGCAAGCGATTCAGATAACTGGCACTACGCCACTGCTCAAACGACAGCGTCGATAATGTCAGGTGTTGCCAGAGAGCGTTCATAGGTGCGCCAATCATTGAGATGGTCTCTGGCTATTTTAGGGGACACGGTGAGGGTTTTGAGTTCAAATAGGAAAATAAGAGTACGTGACATCAGGTTGCATCAGAATCTGGAAACGATCGCATTGAGAGCGTAGTTGACTGAATGGCAGCGATCAACCCAAAAAAATTTCTACAATAGTGAGAGAAACTTCTGATCCCTCACTCCGTACCCCTCACCACTCATCCCCTACCCCTCATGGCACAACAACTAAAGCGATGGGAGTCTCCCCGCCGCGAAGGACGAAACGACAAAGGCAAGGGCGGCTCTGCCCGCCAACGACAGCGCCGCAAGCAGTTTCAAGCACTGCGGCAAAAGCTGAAAGACCAGTCGGACAATCAAAACAAAAAGCGGGGCGGCAATGATGCTTCCCCGCTTTTTTGATCAGCTAACGGCTAAGTTGAGTGACGGCTAGTATCCTTTGCATCTTCACCAAGATCCCTTGCCTGTCCGCTCCAACGTGTTGTTAGACCGCGCTTCCGCGATAAGTTCACGACTTCTCTGCCACTTTCTGCTTCTTTCTTGCGTAGGTCTGCAAAGATTGCGCCCAAATCATAGTTGAAGGATTTCGCATACTCTTCACGAATTCGGTGAATCTCTTCAACGATCTCATCTGTCCACATGACCTAATCTCTCATTAGTTCGTTGGGTGTGCAAAGGATAGGCAGCACATAGCCAAAGTCGAGACTAATCTCCACCAACTTCCCCTGAATTTGAGCATTAGCAATATGTTTGTGATTCCAGGTTAACAGCTAATCCATGCTGTGTATGGTAGCGACTGCAATGTGGATTGCGTCTACCTTCGCCTTTGAAGGAAGGCTACTTTGAGCAAGAAATTGTGTAGCTAAATCTCTCTGGTGTAGGTCATTAGCGAGAAACATCTGCATCTTTTCAAAATCCAGCCATTACTATGAAAAAGCCCTACACCGTTGAAGTGCAGGGCATAGATTAGAGATTGAGCAGCTTTTAAGCGACGATCGATTCCAGTAATCGTTCTGCTTGCGTTGCCGGATGAACCACAACGTTATTGTCATCATCTAGATCAACGATCGCCGTATCCCCATCCTTGATGGTTCCTGACAGCAATGCTTCTGCTAGAGCATCTTCGAGCAGGCGGGTAATGACTCGACGAAGCGATCGGGCACCGTAGCTAGGATTGTAGCCTTCCACCACCAAGCGATCCTTGACGCGATCGGTGACTTGCAGGGCAATGCCGCGATCGGTGAGATTGGTCGCTACGTCACGGATGAGCAGATCAGCAATTTGCTTCACTTCGTCACGAGTCAGTTGACGGAAGACGATGATCTCATCCAGACGATTCAGGAATTCGGGACGGAAGACCTGTTTCAGCTCTTCGTTTACCGATGCTTGCATCCGGCTGTATTGGGCATCAGCCTGACTGGCAAACTCAAAGCCAAACCCACTGCCACCTTTTTCAACCACTCTGGAACCGACGTTAGAGGTCATGATGACCAGCGTGTTGTTGAAGTTAACGGTACGCCCTTGAGCATCGGTCAAACGACCCTCATCCAGCAGTTGCAGCATGAGGTTGAATACATCGGGATGAGCCTTCTCGATTTCGTCGAAGAGCACCACCGAGTAAGGCTTGCGCCGTACTGCTTCGGTCAACTGTCCGCCTTCACCATAACCAACGTAGCCGGGAGGTGAACCGATGAGTTTGGACACCGTGTGCCCTTCCATAAACTCAGACATATCGAGTCGAATCATGGCATCTTCAGAACCAAAGACATTGGCTGCTAGAGCTTTTGCTAGTTCCGTTTTGCCCACACCTGTAGGACCCGAAAAGAAGAAGCTAGCGATCGGGCGATCGGGACTCTTCAGCCCCACCCGTGCCCGTCGCAACGCCCGTGAAGCGGCTTTAACTGCCTCATCCTGACCAATGACCCGCTCATGCAGCGCATCTTCCAGGTACAGTAATTGCTCTGACTCCAATTCGGTGAGTTTCCGAACAGGAACGCCTGTCCATGAGGCGACAATATGGGCGATGTCGTCTTCAGTAACAGACGGGGAGTGGGGAGTAGGGAGTGGGGAGTCGGAAAGTGTTCCCTCCGCCTCTTTCGTCTGCTGACCGCTAACCGCTGACCGCTGACCGCTGATCTGTGCTTCTAGCTCCAACTCTCGATCGCGCAGTTTTCCAGCCGTGTCGAAATCTTGAGCATTGACAGCTTCTTCTTTATCCTTTGTCACCTGCCGCAGTTCTTTGCGAAACGCTTTGGTAGGTGAGTGCTGGGTGTGTGCCAGTCGGACGCGAGAACCCGCTTCATCAATGAGGTCGATCGCCTTGTCGGGTAGATGCCGATCGGCAATGTAGCGATCGGAGAGCGTCGCAGCAGCAACCAGTGCGGTATCTTCGATTCTGACCTTGTGGAACTGCTCGTAGCGATCGCGCAAGCCGAACAGAATCTCGATCGTTTCAGTCACGCTAGGTGCAGCTACTTTGACAGGCTGAAAACGACGTTCTAGCGCAGCATCACGCTCAATGTACTGGCGATATTCATCCAGCGTCGTGGCACCCAAGCATTGCATTGCACCTCGTGCTAGTGCAGGCTTGAGCAGGTTGGCGGCATCCATACCGCCTTCTGTGCCACCTGCACCAACCAGCGTGTGCACTTCGTCGATGAACAGGATGATGTTGCCGTTGGTTTGCACCTCTTCCACCACTTTCTTCAGGCGTTCTTCAAAGTCGCCCCGAAAGCGTGTGCCAGAGATGAGCGCGCCCATGTCTAAACTGACAACCTGCTTGTTTTCCAGATTTTCGGGCACGTCGCGGTTGACAATCCGCTGGGCGAGTCCTTCGGCGATCGCAGTCTTGCCCACACCGGGTTCCCCAATCAGAATAGGGTTGTTTTTCGTGCGGCGACCGAGAATTTGGACGACCCGCTCGATTTCAGATTGGCGACCCACGATGGGATCAAGCTTGCCTTCAGCAGCCAGTTTCGTCAGGTTTGTGCTAAATTCTTCCAGTGTTACAGCTTGTGCGTTGCCACGATTGAAGGAGTCGTTTTGTCCGCCTCCAACCGAAGCGGCGACAGCTTCTCCGATCGTTTGGGAGCCGATCGCCTGAAGCATATGGTCTTGAACAGCCAATGCATCGACACTCAAATTTTGCAGTACTTTGATAGCAACCGTTTCATTGCCTTGAGTCAGTGCCAGCAGCAAATGTTCAGGACTGACGTGATTTTGCCCAAGCTGCTTGGCTTGCTGCATTGCTTCGGCAAACATCCGCTTCACTCTAGGAGTAAACGGCAGTTCAGCAGGGATGGTACCCGTCCCGCGTCCGGTCATCTTTTCGCACTCAAGGCGTGCAGCATCTAACGTGATGCCCAATTTCGTTAATAGTTGAGCGGCAAGGCTCGTGCCTTCTCGAAGAATGCCTAGCAGTATCTGCTCAGTACCCACCAGGTTATGCCCCTGACGACGGGCTTCTTCCTGGGACAACATGACTGCCCGGATAGCTTTTTCTGTGAATAGTTCAAACATGATTGGTTCTCCTACCACGCCGTTTGTAGCGATGAATGAGACAACTGACAGAGCAAGAGGCGGTGGTTAGAAGGACATCGCTGTAGCCCAGATCCTCAGTTGTGATGAATCGGATCAGTTGCAGTAGTGGGGTTCGGCTCCCCATGAGACCGTATGTACTTTTGTGTTCTAATTACTGTTACTCTATCGCTGGCAACGCCGCTATGGCAGTAGGGAAAGCCGTATGCCCAGGGGCGGTAGTGAGACAGGTGTGGGGTGTGGGGTGTGGGGTGTGGGGTGTAGGAAGAAGTGTTGAATGGCTCCCTCTCCTGCTTCCCTTGCTTCCCCTGCTTCCCCTGCTCCCCTGCTCCCTTGCTTCCCCTGCTTCCCCTGCTCCCTTGCTTCCCCTGCTCCTGCCTCCTTGACCGCCTTCACATTACAGGGCATTACGCAGGGCGTTACTAGCTGCTATGCGACGGGTAGAATAAATTGCCAGACAGCACAGGATAGGAATCCTGCCAATGACGCTTCCCCCCGACTCGTTGACTGCTGCACTACAACTTCATCGTAATGGACGCACTGCTGAGGCGGAATCTGCCTACCGCCAGATCATTGCACAGCAGCCACGTGCGGTAGATGCACTGAATCTTTTGGGTGCCTTGGTCTATCAGCAAAGCCGCTTTGAAGACGCGATCGCCTGCTTTGAAACAGTCTTAACCCTGCAACCTGATAGCCCGGATGCGTACAACAGCCTGGGCATCGCCTTGAAGGGGCAGGGCAAACTAGAAGCGGCGATCGCGCACTATCAGCAGGTACTCACTCTTCAGCCCGATCATGTAGAAGCGTTGAACAATCTCGGCAATGCACTCAAAGAGTTAGGTGATTTGGACGGAGCGATCGCCGTATACCAGCAAGCGCTCATCCTGCGACCGCACTACCCCGAAGCGCACAACAACCTGGGTATTGCGCTGAAAGACCAGGGACAGCTAGAAAACGCGATCGCCCGCTATCGAGAAGCGATTCTTTTGAAGCCCAATTATGCAGAGGCTCACCATAATCTGGGAGTCGCACTTCAGCGTCAAGGGCACTTAGAAGACGCAACTCATTACTATCAACAGGCGATCGCGTTCAAAGCTAACTATCCTGAAGCTCACCATGCATGGGGTAATACGCTTCAGCAGCAGGGTCATTTGGAAGCGGCGATCGGTCACTATCAGCAGGCGATCGCGCTCAAACCAACGTATGCCGAGGCATATCATGGGCTGGCAAATGCTTTGCAGCAGCAGGGCAAGCTAGACGAGGCGATCGCGGCTTACAACGATGCGCTGACGCTGCGGGATGATTACCCCGAAGTACACAACAATCTGGGTAATGCCTTACAGGAACAAGGCAAGTTTGATGAGGCGATCACGCATTACCAGCGGGCACTCACCTTGCGATCGCGCTTTGCCGAAGCACACAGCAACCTGGGTTCAGTGCTGAAAGAACAGCGCAAGTTTGACGAGGCGATCGCTCACTTTCACGAAGCGCTTGCCATTCGACTCGACTACGCAGAAGTGCATAACAACCTGGGCAACACCTACCAGGATCAAGGCAAGCTGGAAGCGGCGATCGACTGTTACCGTCAGGCGCTGGCGATCAATCCCAACTATGCCGAAATTCGTAGCAATTTGGGCAATTTGCTCCAGCAGGAAGGTGAGTTTACAGAGGCGTTTGAGCATTTGGAAGCAGCGATCGCGGTTCAGCCCGATTACACAGGCGCTTACAACAACCTCGGCATTGCTCGACGTAATCACGGTGACATTGAAGCTGCCTTCGCCGCCTACGAACAGGCACTGGCGCTCAATCCAGAGTTTGTGGAAGCGCAGTGGAACAAAGCCCTCACTCAACTGTTTACTGGTGATTTAGCGCAAGGCTTTGCTGGCTACGAATGGCGCTTGCAGTGGAGCAAATTTCAGGAGCAAAACCCACCGCGATCGTTCCCCCAACCCCGCTGGGACGGGACTCCATTAGACGGCAAAACCATCCTGCTCTACACCGAACAGGGCATGGGCGATACCATTCAGTTTATTCGCTATGCATCACTGGTTGCCCAGCGTGGCGGACAAGTCATCGTCGAGTGTCAACCTCTTCTGATCAATCTGCTACAGGGCGTTGCAGGCATTCAGCAGCTCATTCCCTACGGTACGCCTCTCCCAGCCTTTGATGTTCATGCTCCTCTGATGAGCCTCCCCTACCTCTTCGGCACCACGCTGGAGACTATTCCCGCCGCTATCCCTTACCTCGAACTACCAATATCCGGTAATCCCTCCTCCCCTCACTCCTCTCTCCTCACCCCTCACTCCTCTCTCAAAATCGGCATCGTCTGGCAAGGCAACCCGCAGAACCCCTACAATCGCTGCCGTGCCTGTCCGCTAGAGTTGCTGCTAACATTGGCAGCGTTGCCCAATGTCACACTCTACAGCCTGCAAAAAGAGCCATCTCTGCTAGATCAGCAGCACTTGCAAGCACCTGCCAATGTGCACGATTTGCGGGAACATCTCCAAGATTTTGTTGATACCGCTGCCATCATTCATCAGCTTGATCTCGTTATTAGTGTTGATACCGCGATCGCGCATCTGGCAGGCGCTTTAGGCAAAGCCGTCTGGCTGTTGCTGCCGTTCGCTCCCGACTGGCGCTGGATGCAACAACGAGACGATAGCCCCTGGTATCCCACTATGCATTTGTTTCGTCAGCCTGCATACGGCGATTGGGACGGTGTTTTAGAGGCAGTGAAGGGAGCATTGATTGAAGGACACGTGGGGAACCGCAGAGACGCAGAGACGCAGAGGCAGAAAGCGGGCGGGGGAGGCACGGGAAGCACGGGAGGCACGGGAAGCACGGGAGGCACGGGAAGCAGAGAGAGCCATTTAAGACACTCCACCACCGACCCTCCACTCCCCGCTCCCCACTCCCCACTGCCACAGGCACTCAAAGAGGCTGTGCGCCATCATCAAGCAGGGCGCTACCGCGAGGCAGAGCGGCTGTGTCGTCAAGTTTTAGAGAAGCAGCCAGAGCAGTCGGATGCATGGCATTTGTTGGGCATGATTGCTCATCAGGAGCGGCACTTTGACGCAGCGATCGCTGCCTATCGTCGTGCACTGGCAACCAATTCTGACAACTATGACACTTACAACAATCTGGCAGTCGCGCTTCAGGAGCAAGACCGCATTGACGACGCGATCGCGCATTACGAAAAAGCGATCGCCCTCAAGCCCAACTATGCCGACGCTCACAACAATTTTGCGAATGCCCTACGTCACAAAGGACGGACGGATGAGGCGATCGCGCACTATCAGCAAGCGATCGCCATTCGACCCAACTATGCCGATGCTCACAACAATTTGGGACTCATCTACTTCGCGCAGGGAAGCTTTGAACAGGCAGCCGCTTGCTATCGACAGGCGATCGCAGTGAAGCCAGATTTTCCGCAGGCGCACAACCATTTGGGTAATGCACTGAAAGAACTAGGCGATTTTGACCAGGCGATCGCGCATTACGAACGGGCGATCGCGCTAAAGCCAGACTACGCCAAGGCGTTCAACAACTGGGGCAACATTTTTCGCGATCGGGGTGCATTGCAAGAAGCGGTGCATTATTACAACCGGGCAACCGCGATCGAGCCAGACTTTGCAGAAGCACACTGGAACAAAGCGCTAACACTGTTGCTGAACGGCGAATTGCAGCCCGGTTTTGCTGAATACGAATGGCGCTGGCAAGTTAAACTGCCCACCTTTCAACCTCAGCGCCCCTTCTCACAGCCTCGCTGGGACGGTTCATCCCTCAATGGCAAAACCATCTTCCTGCACGCCGAACAGGGCATGGGCGACATGATCCAGTTCGTCCGCTATGTGCCGCTAGTGGCTCAGCGTGGTGGACGAATTATTTTGGAATGCCATGCGCCTTTGATGAACCTATTCAAGAGTCTGCCTGATATTCAGGCGATCGTCTCCTACGGTAGTGCTCCTCCTGCATTCGATGTCCACGCACCCCTTATGAGCCTGCCAAACATTCTTGGTATCAGTCTCGACACGATTCCTGCCGATATTCCTTACCTCCAACTACCAACATCTGACACTCTCCCCTCCCCTCACTCCTCTCTCAAGATCGGTATCGTCTGGGAAGGCAATCCACAAAATCCTTACAACCGCACTCGCGCCTGTCCGTTAGATCAGCTTTTATCGCTAACGGATGTTCCTGACATTACTCTGTATAGTCTGCAAAAAGAACTGTCTCCTGACGATCAAGCACAGTTGCAGACATATCCCCACGTACACGATTTACGAGAACACTTACACGATTTTGTTGATACTGCGCTTTTGATCAACCAGCTTGATGTCATCATCGCTGTTGATACGTCGGTTGCCCATCTGGCAGGGGCTTTGGGTAAAACTGTCTGGCTACTGCTGCCCTTCGCCCCCGACTGGCGTTGGATGCTCAAGCGCGACGATAGCCCCTGGTATCCTACGATGCGCCTGTTTCGCCAATCAGTGTACGGTGACTGGGGCAGTGTCATGGGGGCAGTGAAGGAGGCGTTGATTGAAAGAGAAGCAGTAGGGAACCGCAGAGGCGCAGAGACGCGGAGGCGGAAAGCGGTTAGCCGTCAGCGGTCAGCGGTCAGCCGTCAGCCGTCAGCGGTAACTCAAAACTCTCCCACACCCCACACCCCACTCCCTACTCCCCACACCCCACTCCCTACTCCCCACACCCCACTCCCCACTCCTCACTCCCTCATCTCCTCTGCCCTTCAGCACTACCATCATGGCAAGTTCGCTGAAGCTGAACGGGTGTGTCGTCAAATCCTTCAGCAGCAGCCCGATCGCGTAGAAGCACTACAAATTCTGGGTGTTGCTTTGTGTGGCGCAGGGCGGTCAGGGGCGGCAATTCCCTACCTTCAGCGAGTGGTGCAACTACAGCCTGATGCCGCTGAAGCGTGGTGCAATTTGGGAACGGCGTTGCAGGAGGAGGGCAGACATGAGGAGGCGATCGCCCATTTCAACCGTGCGATCGCGCTCAAACCAGATTACGCAGACGCTCACTACAATCTAGCGTTGGTGCTGCAAGCGCAAGATCGGCTAGAAGATGCCTTGTTTCACAGCCAGCAGGCGATCGCGCTGAAACCTGAGTTTGCGGATGCTTATTACAATCAGGGCTTTCTCTTGCGACGGTTGGGGCTGGTAGAGGCGGCGATCGCGCACTATGGTACGGCAATTCAGCTTGCCCCTGATTCAGCCGGAGCGCACAAAAACCTGGGTCACGCTTTATTACTCACAGGCGCTTTGCAGCAGGGCTTTCAGGAATATGAGTGGCGTTGGCGACAAGCAGGTTGGGAACCTCGTGCGTTTTCACAACCACTTTGGGATGGATCGCCTTTAGACGGTAAGACGGTTCTGCTTCACGCAGAGCAAGGGTTTGGGGATACGATTCAATTCATTCGCTATGCCGCGTTAGTGCGCGATCGGGGTGGACGAGTGATCGTCGAGTGCCAGCCAGCCCTCTTGCGGTTGCTCGAAACAGGAGCAGGGATTGACCAATTGCTTGCTCAAGGTACATCTCTGCCTACGTTTGATGTTCATGCGCCGCTATTGAGTCTACCTCATCTTCTCGGTACAACCCTGGAGACGATTCCCGCGTCTGTTGCTTACCTGTCTTCACCGACCGACCGTTCGTTGCGCTTGGAGACTCCCCTGGGAACTCGTTTCAAAGTCGGCATTGCTTGGACGGGCAATCCTGAGCACAAAAACAATCGCGATCGCGCCTGTGCGATCGATCAGTTTCAACGACTGTGCGAATTGCCTGGAGTGTCTTTCTTTAGTTTGCAAAAAGGTGCCGCTGTCGCCGATCTACAGACCCTTGCGCCATTGCCCATTCAGGATCTGAGTCAGTCATTGCACGATTTTGCTGACACAGCCGCCGCGATCGCGCAACTCGATTTGGTCATCACGATCGATACGGCAGTTGCCCATCTAGCAGGCGCATTGGGTAAGCCCGTTTGGTTACTCCTCTCATTTGCTCCTGATTGGCGCTGGCTGCTAGAGCGCGACGATAGCCCCTGGTATCCCACCATGCGCCTGTTTCGGCAACGACAACGAGGAAGCTGGCAAGGGGTGTTTGAGCGGGTTGCAGCAGATTTATGGCTATTGGCAGAATGTCAGCAGTAAGGAGCGGTCAGCGGTCAGCCGTCAGCGGTCAGCCGTCAGCGGTCAGCCGTCAGCGATGATGGTAGGATTGGCTGCTAACAGCTCCTCAAAACCATGAACATCGCTAATCTGCAATTTTTTCCAGTAGCACCTGGCTGCCTTGGTAGAGTCGCTTGAGCTTACTGCTAAAGAGGGTCATAAAAGCATCGATCGCACTTTTAGGTGGCATATCGGTCATGCTGGATAATGGTTTCAGTTCATAATCTGCAAACACAATGACACCGCCGACTGTGAGACATCCCCAACTCAGTACGGCTATTTCGAGCGTTTCACTAGCAGTTGTCATGCTGCCAATATAGATTAATTGATAGCTGTGAAATGGCTGCGATCGCAGCACGTCATGAGGCTGACCAGCAATTTTATGCACTTTTTCAGCAGCACCTGTACGAGCAATATTCGCCTCAAAGCGCTCTAAGATTGGTTGCCCGTCAGACAGCTTTTCAAAGCGATCGACACAGGTAATTGTTGCATCTGGTTGAAGTAAAACATTGTCCAATAGCCAGCATGTAATGCGACCATCGTCGCTCCCGATCGCTAATGCGTTCAAAGCGACTGGCTTAAATTGGTCGAAATAGCTTGCTAAAGGGGTGAAATCAACAGCAGCACTGCTCGAAAACTGATAGCCTTTTGTTATTAATTGAAATTGATTTTTTACTGTCGAAAGCTCTGCGATCGCCTCTGTAAAGTCTGGCTGCAAGGCAACTGCTTTCTGTAAATACAGCATCGCTTGTTCAAATTGAGTCTGCTTATAAAGTACCGTACCAAGGTTGAAGTGGACTCTAGCAAAATCACTATGAGAGAGTGTTGGATTCAGGTCGATCGCCTTCTTAAAATAAAGTCCTGCATGCTCCAAATCGCCTTGCTTATGAAACGCAGAACCAAAATTATTGTAAGCGGCTGCCAGAATATTCTTAACGCTTTCATATGTACTCGGTTCTGCTACAATGCCCTGTTCATAAAGTGAAATGGCTTCAAGGTAGCAGTCTTGTGCCAAATAATCGCCCGCTAACTGCTGCCAGTTCAAAATGGGAACAAAGGCAGCGTTCCAGGCAACCTTTTTGAACTTTTCAGCAAGATAGCTAAATCGATCTTGCTCTAGCTTTCGTCGTAGCAAGTGGAGCGCTGTTTCTTCAGGTGGAGTTTCGTCTTGATAGCGATCAGGTGCTGTTTGAAACTTCTTGAGCTGGCGATCGAAGTTGTTTCCAGGATAGCGGATATACTCAACTGTTTCGATCTCAACTTTAAGCACCTTGAAAAATTTTGCCATCCACAAATCATAGGACACATCTTCGCAACCACCAATCTGTTTATAGACAGGTGCTTCAGGAAAACCTTCGATAAATTCGTGGCACTCTCGACGGATGCATAAATTCAGCGCTAATGTGTTTTCGATCGCGGCTTTCCAATAGGGATAGAGCGGATCTTGCATATGCACACCCGTCCGCACAATACCGACTGGATGCGGTGGCAGCGTCAGCGGATAAGACCGATCGCCGATTGTGATTTCAAACGTGTGGCTCGCTTTATCAGCAGGAATCGGTTGATAATTCAGCAGTGTAAAACAGAGATAGATATGTTCTTTAAAAAACAAATCATCCCCATCACAAAAAAAGAGAATCTCGCCTTGGGCAAGCTTGACTCCCGTGTTTCTGGCGGGACCAATGCCCAAACTTCTAAAATGCTTGATCACCTGAAAGTAAGGCTTGTCTCGACCAAATTCTGCCAGCAGTGCTGGTGTGCGATCGGTCGATCCTTCATCCACCACAATCAGCTCAGAGCGAACCGTTTGAGCACCATCATACTGCTCATTAAAAAAAGCAATGCTGGCATCAATGCTTTCCAAAGTACGAATAATCTCATTTTCTTTATTCAGTACTGGAACAATCACAGAAAATGAGTTAACCATGCCTTCGCACCTCAGTTGCTCGAATGTGCTGAAACCCTAACTTAACGATCGCAGTCCTGAGCTGATTAGCATGACTCGAATCAGTTCTCCGCTGCTAATGTGAGTTTGCCCAATTGGTACGACGGCTAACCCACTCGTTCCAGCCAGATTGATTAAATTTCCCGAACTATGGCTCCCTCCTGCCAAAGTAAACTCATACAACCCGTCCACCAGATGCAATTGCCCCCAGAGGTACGACTCGCGCTTACCATCCGATCGCAACGCCACTTGCGTCTTTGCCTTCACAAAGGTTGGTTTCCAGGCAGGTTCAGGCAGCCCCGACAGTTTACGTAACGCAGGCTCAACAAAGCGCCAAAAGGTCACTAGCGCCGAAACCGGGTTGCCAGGAAGACCGAAGTAGAGAATGGGTGTAAAGGTATGGGGTGTAGAGTGTGGGTCGGGGGAAGCAAGGGAGGCAGGGGAGGCAGGGGAGGCAGGGGAAGCAAGAGAGGCAGGGGAAGCAAGAGAGGCAGGGGAAGCAAGGGAGGCAGGGGAAGCAAGGGGAGGCAGGGGAGCTTTGAGTTCACGTTCTCCTGACTCCTGACTCTTGACTCCTCTCCCCTCTCCCCTCTCCCCTCTCTCCTCCCTTCCAAACGTTGCCACCGTTAACGGTTTCCCTGGCTTCACTGCTACTGCGCGAATGTGAATATCGCCACCCAGTGCCGTGAGGATGTCTTCAACGTAGTCATAATCGCCAACCGAGACACCACCGGATGAAAGCACCATGTCGGCACGATCGAGCGCAATGGCGATCGCCTGTTTGAGTGCCTCTGGTTCATCCCGTACAACGCCTAGCCGTAGCGGAATGGCACCTGCCTGCGCGACCAAACTTGCCAACGCGTACTGATTGGAGTCTACAATTTCACCTGGTTTGAGCGGCTGATCGATGCTGACCAGCTCATCACCTGTGGAAAGAATTGCCACCCGTGGACGACGGTAGACGGTTACCTGAGCACACTGGGCTGCCGCCAGCACAGCCATTTCTGGAGCCTGAAGCCGTAGCCCTGATGGCAAGAGAGGGTGACCTGCCTGATAAAAGGCAGCACGACGACGCACAAAAGCATTGGGTTGGGGAGCCGCCAAAATCGTGACAAAATTGCCGTCTCGCTGAGTGTCTTCTTGAATGACGATCGTGTCAGCCCCATCAGGCATCACTGAACCCGTCAAAATGCGCGCTGCCTGCCCTGCTGCTACAGTATGTTGCGGCTGATAGCCTGCTGGAATCGTCTCAATGATCTCCAGCGTGACAGGAGTCTCTGCCGAACACGTCTGCACATCTGCATAGCGCACGGCATAGCCATCCATCGCCGAATTATCCCAGTGTGGAAAGTCCAACGCGCTAGTGATAGAGCCTGCCAACACTCGACCAGCGGCATCCAGTAAAGCCAACACCTCACGATCGCGATCGGCATCAAACGGCTGCACGAGGTTCAGGATGATCGACTCTGCTTGCTCAACTGAAATCATTGGGGCTTGGCGATTAGGGCTTAGCGATCGAAACCTGAAATCTTCAAGAACGTGGTACGAACTTCAAGAACATGGTACTAAAATGTTGTAGCCATCACACTCCATTTTTTGGGGTGCGCTATTCTGTAATGGAGTAGCATCTGTTCTGCCACATTACCTGCTGTTAGGGCTAATGTGTTGAGCACTGGTAGAACGCTGAAGTCTCTTCTCCTTGAGGTGTTTATGGCTGATTCGCAATTCCGCTCCTCCTTTGAGAATACTTCGCCTCTGGGAGGCGTGAACAAAGATCTTCTTAGTCAGCTTCCAGTGGATTCTGAAATTTGGCACAGCCTCAAGCAGGCGATCGCAGCAAGTTCTGGATTCGAGCGCTGGCAGTTGGAGCGCAATACAGACGGTCGGCTGAGCGGACTCAATCTTGACAATCTAGTGCGGTACTACTTACGCGAGACCCTGGAGACGCTAGCTTACTAAAGCGTTCGCTTCAGTACTAAAGCTGGTCAAAAACACCTAAAATTTTGCGAAGACCACTTTCCAGGTCGCTGAGCTTGGTTGCGGTATCGACTAAGCGATCGCCCTCAACCTCAACTTCCTGAGTGGGATACTTCTGGATTGCCTCTATCAGCGAGATTTTGCTGTCATCACTGGCAGATAGCACGAGCGCTGAGCGTAAAGCCTGACGGTTGGCAGTATCGGTAGAGGTATGGACTGTTCTTCCAACTTCATCCAGCAAGCGCTCTCCCACAAAGTTATTTAGCGCCCGGTCAAGCACGACTGGGCTTACTTTCACTTGTTTCGTCAACGCATCCCGTATCTCTTCTGGTTTTTTGTTCGCCAGCTTCATATAGGCTGCCAGCGTCGGCGATGGGTCGCCTGTTTCCGCAAAGCTGGATAGTTCGGCGACGGAGATCGATTCTTGAAAGATGCCATACTTCAAGACCACTTTTTCGGCTGCTAGGCTAGCCGTGCTGTAAAGCACAGTACCGAGGCTGACAGCTAACAGCCCGATGTAACGGAGTGGTAAATGTGAAAAACGCATAGAAGTCATCGCTGGAAACAACTAATCGCCTTGACGATATCCAGATGATATTCGTTTCCCTATAGTGACTCATCTAACACGAGGCATACTCGACTCCTATTGCAAGAGCGCTTCCGATCGCACAGCACAGCTTTTTCTAAAACCAATGGCAAGCCAGGTGTCGATTGTACCAATTCTGTAAACTCGCCCTACAGAGTCGTTTTTGACGCTGACCGCTGACCGCTGACCGCCAGCCGAAGCTTGCCTGTGTAGCCACAGTTTAGTGAAATGGTATGAATGAGAACCTTAGTCATCAAACGCTTGTCACGGTTTTACAATGTTGGCTCTATGGTTAGCTCAGGTAACGATAGCGAGTTCTACAGTAGGTTTTGTTCGCTCGCCTTCTAGCAAAATGAATTTAGCTTCAGTTTGTTTTTTGCTTCCTCGCTTTACCCTTCGTCATCGGCGCACACATATGTCTGACCAGCAGTTTAAGCTCGATCGGTTAACACGCAACAGCCGTGCACCACAGAAACAAGACTGTACTAAGAAACCAACAGCACGATGCTGTTCAACGAACGACTTTAGGCTTCGCATCGGATTAATGCTGCTGCTGCTTGGCAGTCAAGTGATGGGAATGGCTACTCCAGCCGCCTTTTCGCAGGTGAAGCTGCCTTTTGTCATGGCTCAGACACCGCTTTCGGCAACACTCATTTACGTCAATCCTGCATCTGGTAACGACGCGTCTGGTGGGGGTAGTGAAAGCAATCCTTACCGCACGATCGCCTATGCCCTCCGGCAAGCAACACCAGGAACATACGTACAGCTAGCACGGGGCAGCTACACAGAGTCGTCTGGCGAGGTCTTTCCGCTCAACGTGCCACCGGGAGTAACGCTACGGGGTGAAGAGTCTGAAAAGGGACAAACGGTAGCGATTATCGGCGGGGGCAATCTCATTAGCCCAACCTTTGCACGTCAGAATGTGACCCTTCAAGCAAGCAAAGATACCGAAATTCGGGGCGTTTCGTTTACTAATCCAAATACACGCGGCACGGGCATTTGGGTCGAGTCCGTTAATCCTAAAATTACCGACTGCACGTTTAACCGCAACAATCGGGAAGGCATTTTTATCACCGGTACAGGAAACCCGGTGATCTCAAATAGCGTGTTTACTCAGAATGGTGGCAATGGTATTTCGGTTGCCAACCGTGCCAAAGGAGACATCAGCGGTAACGTGTTTCAAAACACGGGCTTTGGTTTGGCGGTTGCTGGTAACGCTACACCTAGAATTGCAGGCAATCGGATTATTGAGAACACCGATGGACTCTACATCAATGACGCTGCTCGTCCTATTTTGCGGAATAACACGATCGAAAACAATAAACGGGATGGCATTGTCGTCACCACTAACGCTCAACCAGATCTCGGCACTGCGGATAGTGCGGGTAATAATGTCATTCGCAACAATCGTCAATACGATCTCAATAACACCACCAGTAATACGCTCTATTCAGTTGGTAATACGATCGACACCCGAAAAATTGCCGGTCGTGTGGCATTCGTTGCACCCTCAAATGCGCCCAGTGGTTCTAGTCAGTTTGCTGATGTGCAGGGGCATTGGGCACAGGGATACATTGGCGCTCTGGCAAAGCGAAATATCATCAGTGGTTTCCCTGGAGGCACGTTTCGTCCAAATGACCCTGTGACACGGGTACAGTTTGCCGCCATTATCAACAAAGCGTTTACGCCATCTGCCAAACAAAAAGCCACTCAATTTAAGGATATCAACAGCCGTTTCTGGGGTTATACCGCGATTCAATCAGCAGCCAGGGGCGGCTTTATGCGCGGCTATCCCAACGGAGCTTTTCGCCCTAACCAGTCCATTCCTAGAGTGGAAGCGCTGGTTGCCCTCTCAAACGGATTGAATTTTAAGGCTGGCAGCACCAGCATTCTGTCTCGGTATCAGGATGCGGCACAAATTCCCTCCTGGGCAACGACCAGCGTTGCTGCTGCCACTCAGCGCAAAATTGTTGTCAATTATCCCACTGTAGGTCAACTGAATCCGACTCAAACAGCAACACGGGCAGACGTAGCGGCATTTGTTTATCAGGCAATGGTGAACGCGGGGAAAGCGGATGCGATCGCCTCTCCCTATATCGTTCTGGCTCCCTAAAAGCTAAGTGTTTAGTTGTTTGAGTAGGTGTTGATGTCTACCGCCGATCGCACCGCATCTGTGCGATCGCCAGCACCAAGACGATTGGCAGTCGATTGCGTACCGTTGGGAGACAATGCCAGTGGTCTGGTTGCAACGCTGCCCCATTGCTTGACCAATGCTTGCAGGAGTTGATCTTGTCGATCGCGCAAATCGTCAAGATCAGTGCCCCGGTTGATCATGACAAACCACACAAAGCCACGATCGCGGGTGGGCAATACGCCTGCCAGAGCGCTGACATCGTTGAGCGTGCCTGTTTTCACCACTGCATCCTGAGGAATTTTGCGATAGTCGATCGTGCCACCATCGACGCCAGAGATCGGAAACAGGTCGGCGATCGTCCGGTTGCGGAACTGCAAATAGCGCTGCATGGTGGCAAACATGGCACAGACAGCTCTGGGGGAAATCTGGTTCTCTGTACCCAAGCCAGAGCCATTTTTCAGCCGAATTTCGTCTTGAGGGACATCTGCCGCGATCGCTGCCTGCTGAGCAACGACAGCGGCTCCTCCGAGCGAATTTGCCAGGGACTCCGCAATGACATTGTTGCTGTAAATATTCATCAGCTTGAGAATGTGTGACAGCGGCAACGAGCGATGTCGCAGGAGCAGAATTTGTTTGGGCAGCAAATCTGCGCCGTAGCGCACAACCTGCACATCACCCGCGATCGCCACCTGTGGACGTGGGGTTCCAGTTGGCAACTTTTGATATTGATCAGCGACTTCACCAGACCAACTGTTCGCATTCAACGCCTGCTTGAGCAACGCGCCTGCTTTTTCTGGCTGCGTTTCAAAGTTCATCAAAAAATTGCCCGTTAGCACCAGATTGCCAGCGACTTTTGTCACGCCGAGACGGTTGAGTTCGTTACCAACGGCGATCGCTTCTTCCCATACCAGCAAAGGATCACCACCACCCTGAACCACCAGATCGCCATCCAGCACACCGTTCTGGATGGGACCTGTGGCACTAACGAGCGTCTCAAACTGGTAATCGGGTCCCCAGGCTTCTAGAGCGGCTAAGGACGTTGCCACTTTGGTCAACGAGGCAGCAGGAAGTGGCGTTGTCCCCTGATTGCTCGCCAAAAATTGGACACCCGACTGGAGCCAAACGCCTTGCAAATTCGTAGCCAGACCTTTGCGGGTGAGATCGTCTAAATACTTCTGAAGCGTCGTTTGCGTCGCGGTATCGGGCGTACCAGGCAGTATCATCCAGGGCGTATCCTGCCACAACGCACTGATTGCATTGCCGCTGCTTGCCGCAGGACGGGATACCCCTGCCATGTTGAGCCACAGCGACACTAATCCAGAGCTAAATAATTCCAGCAATCCCTGCCTCCCAACGGTGCCAATAAAACTAGAGTGCGAAAACCACTTTCAAAACCGTTCTAGTCCAAGACAGTGTGGCACGACCACAGGTTTTTGGATGGGTTCCAAATAGAATGAATATAAAGGCTTTTAGCGTAATGGGATGACTAAATCCGATCAAAATCAGGTTTTGAGATTGCTGCCGATCGCCGTCGGTGGACTGGCTGGCTGCTTGTTACTGGCAAACCGATTACTCACGCCGGATCTGACCAATGCTCAGTCGCGATCGGATGCACTCGGTGTCATTGTCAGCGCCGTTCTGATTCTAACGGGTTTGCTCTGGCAACAGGTGCAGCCTCGTACCCCTGAGCGGGTTGACCTGATTGGCGAAGAAGGCTTTGAGCTTGATCCAGATCTGCCGGATGCACTCAAAACCGAGCTTGCCTGGGCATCTCATCTGCTGTTGACCAATACCGTGACGCGATCGCTCATCGTTTGGTACGACGGCAACATCTTGCTGCGACGCGGCATTTTAGCAACTAAGCGGGAAATCACGATCGGTCCCATCCTACAGCGCGTGTTAGACAAACAAGCACCCGTTTATCTCGTCGCGCTCTACGTCTATCCTGGACGCATCGAGTTTGACTACCTACCTGAAAATACCCAAGGGGTCATCTGTCAACCTCTAGGTAAACGAGGAGCGATGATTCTGGCAGCCAATGCGCCCCGCAGCTACACTCGCCAGGATGAGAAATGGATTGGCGCGATCGCAGATAAGCTCGAAAATACGCTAATGGAATGTATGCCTTGTATGCTGTCGGGCATCGATCCTAGAACGTAAAGGCGCTGTGGTGAACGGATGAGAGGGGCGATCTGGAAAAAAAATTATGATTTAGAAAATTTCGATGGGGCGGTCTGAAAGTGAGAATTAACCTCAAACGTTCCAGACAATATCCTGAGATGGAGCGATAAACCCGAAGCTTTCAGTCCAACAAGTGTTATGTCGCCGCTCAACCTGATTGGTTAGTGCTTTGAAGACATCTGTTTCAAGGCTCAAATTGGGAACAATGTAGATAACTGTGCTGAATTTCTACTATGAACCCTAGACAACTTGAGCAAGATCTGGGATTACCAAACATTCAAGCGTCATTGATTGCTTATCGTGATACTGCACAGAGGAGTAAGTGGTACATTCGCTTCTTTGTTCCGGGTCATGATGGAAGATATAAGCCTGGAGTAGCTGCCATATCTAGTTCCAGAGTTCCTAAGCTAGTGAACGACCTTAAAAAAGCTCACCAGAGAATGAAACTCTTAGAACAAGAGAAGTATTCAGGAGAATTTTCAGAAGACTTTGTCTTGCGCAGCGATGTTAGTGATACTTTATCAGTGACTGTTTCTAGTAAAAAATCACATTTCCTATTTTGAACCTGTAAAGATATAGGGCTGTATTTCTTGGTTTCGAGTAAGACCAACACATTTAGTCGTTCCTTCGACTCAGATGATGTTCAAACTGTCATAAACAAACTATCCTTTGCGGAAGACTTGGCAGGTAAACTTATCAACCAGCTATAGCGTTAGAACGGTAGCTGAGTAGAACATCCTGAAACCCAATACAAGCTCTGGAGCCAGCGATCGACTGTCCAAGCTAAACTAGGGGCATAACGTTACATCGAGGTCGCGCCGATGACGATGCAGCCACTTCGTTATAGCAAAGAAGAATTTGCTCGACGCGGGAATGAACTCTACACAACCCAGATACGTCCTCAAGTTGAGGTTGGCAATCATGGCAAAATTGTGGCGATCGACATTGAAACAGGCGCTTTTGAGCTTGCCGATGATACGATGACTGCCTCCGATTGGTTACTTGAACGCCACCCAGATGCTCAAATCTGGTGTGTTCGGATTGGACACAAGGGGGTTCATCGCTTTGGTGTTGGTCGTTTGCTGTAAGTTTATGATGCATGGAATTGTTGATCAAAACTGTGAGGCGACAATCCGGCTGGTCGTAGGCAATGCAAATTCACAAAGGCAAGTGATTGATGCCGTCATTGATACAGGGTTCACGGGTTTTCTGACTCTGCCGTTGCCCATACTTAACAGCCTCAACTTACAGGCATACAGACGGGAAGCGGGAACATTAGGAGATGGAAGCACTTGTATTTTTGATGTCTATCGTGGCGTAGTCCTTTGGGACGGAGAAGTTCGACGCATCGATATCAACGAATCCGAGACAGAACCTTTGGTTGGTATGAGTTTGCTCTATGGCTATCGAGTCCAGCTTGATGCCATAGAGGGTGGCACGGTCATCATCCAGTCATTGAGCAGCTTGAGTTAATCGACAACGATTGACATAATCCAGTCCGATCGCACGTCCCCTGCCCCCTGCATCTCCTCCCCACTCCCTACTCCCTACTCCCCATGCTCACTCTTTACTGGCTCGTCGTCGCCGTTATGGTCGTTGGCATCATCGGTGCCGTTGTGCCTGCGATACCGGGCATTAGCTTGATTGCGATCGCCATCTTCATTTGGGGCTTAGTTAACGGCTTTAGTAGCGTCACGATTCCTCTAGCGGTTGCGATCGTGTTTCTGCTGGCTGGCATTGGGGTCGATTTTTTGGCGACCTATTACGGTGCGAAGAAAGCGGGAGCCAGCAAATGGGGACAGATCGGTGCCATTGTCGGTCTGGTGGTCGGCATTTTAGGACTGCTGCCTGCCTTACCGATCGGTGGTCCGCTGTTGGGCATTCTAGTTGGACCGATTTTGGGCGCGATCGTGGGCGAATTTATTTACCGCCGGGATTTGAAGCTGGCGGCAAAAGCAGCGCTGGGGATTGTCGTTGGTTCACTGGTAGGTAATTTGATTCAAGGCGTGCTAGCGATCGCAACGGTTGGTATCTTCTTATGGACAACCTTCCCACAGGTCAATTAGAGGCTTTGATGGCTATCAGCTATCAGTTGTCACCAGGGAGTAGGAGTCATCGAGTAGAAAGCCAGCCTCAAAACTCAAAACTTTTAAAATAATCATTGCTGACCGCTGACCGCTGACCGCTAATTGCTGACCGCTAATTGCTGACCGCTGACCGCTAATTGCTGATAGCCGTCTGCTTAAACACCTTGCTTCCCAAAGATTAGAATGTGCTGCTGCGGTAAAGTTTCCTTGGTTTCGAGCCAGGTTAGACCGACAACTGCCATTTCCTTACGAACCTGTCGCTGCGTCATTTTGTGAAGCGCTTTGATGGGAATGAGGGGATTCTCACCGCGATATTCCACAAGTACAACCCGTCCGCTTGGCTTGAGTGCCTGCACGATCGCCTGCATCATTTCCCTGGGATGATCAAACTCATGATACGCATCGACCATTAATGCCAGGTCGATCGAGTCATCCTTCAAATTCGGGTTTGTGATGCTGCCAAGGACAGTCTTTACGTTATTGACCTTCTTCTCTTGCTTGATGCCTTCGACTATCTCCAGCATTTCAGGCTGCACATCGACTGCCAGCACCGTTCCTTGCGGCACCAATGGACTCATGCGGAAACTGAAGTAGCCTGTTCCTGCTCCAATATCAGCGACGACATGCGTTGGCTTGAGAGCGAGGGCTTTGATCAGCGTTTGGGGTTGCTCCTCTCGTTCTCGACTGGGACGCTCTAGCCAACCAGCGCCGAGATGCCCCATGACTTGAGCAATTTCTCTGCCCATGTAGACTTTGCCGATGCCATCGCTGCTGGGCGATCGCTGCTGATAGACAGCATCGGGAGCGGTTGAAGCAATCGGGGTTGCAGGCAACACCTGACAGCCTGCCAGCAAGAATGCAAAGCAAACTGTCACGCTCAAAACGATGCGCCACCAGCGAAGCCAACGAGTCATAGACTTGTGATTGAACGTGCTCAAATTAGCCTGTGTTTCTCATGCCAGCGGCGATGCCGTTAATCGTTAGCAGAGCACCACGCAGCAGTTCGCCTTTGCTGTAGCGCGATCGCACAACGCCTGTAACCGCCTCAGTGTTGTGCTGCCGCAGCCTTTTGAGGAGCGACACCTGCAAAAAGCCGAGAGGAACGATCGTGCCGTTTCGCAACTGCACCGATCGCTGCAAATCGGGATCGCCATCAAGCAGCCGCTTGTGCCCTGTGATGGTCAGCACCATCTCACGAGTTAGATAGTACTCATTTGAAATTTGTTCGTAGACTGGCTCCAGGCGTTCTTTGTCTTCGGGTTTGGCGAGTTCGTGAACATAGTGTCCCGCAATTTGCAGATCGACTTTGGAGAGCGTCATCTCTGCTTTGGAAATCGCCATTTTGAAGAAGGGCCATTTGAAGTAGAAATAGCGGAGTAGCTTCAGATGCTCTTCGGGATGTTCGGTTAAAAAGTCGCGGAGAGCGGTGCCCAACCCATACCAGGCAGGCAGCAGAAAACGGCTCTGTGTCCAGCTAAACACCCAGGGGATTGCCCGTAAGCCACTGAGATCGCGCTTGCCACCACCCCGACGGGCAGGACGAGAGCTAATTTGGAGCTGGCTGATTTCTTCAATCGGCGTTACCTGCAAAAAGAAATCCAGAAAGTCTGGTTGCTCATAGATCAGGGCGCGGTAATGAGCGCGCGATCGTGCCGCCAGTTCTTCCATAATTTCGTGCCAGGGTTGGATGTCGTCAAACCCTGTGCGTAGCAAGCTCCCCTGAATCACAGCCGTCGTCACCGTTTCCAGGTTATAAAGTGCCAACTCAGGCAGCGAGTACTTGGATGCCAGCACCTCACCCTGCTCCGTAATTTTGATCCGCCCGTTCACACTGCGACCGGGCTGCGCCAGGATTGCTTCATAGGCAGGTCCACCACCTCGTCCGACAGAGCCACCCCGCCCATGAAAGATCCGCAGCGCGACACCATAGCTTTCGGCGATCGTTTGCAGTGCTTGTTGTGCCTTGTGGATCTCCCAACTGCTGCTCAGGAAGCCAGAGTCTTTATTGCTATCTGAGTAGCCCAGCATGACTTCCTGGAGCAATGCGGGCGCTGGTTCGTCGAGTTGGGCATACCCACCTGCCAGCGCGGCTCGGTAGAGGGGAAGTTCAAACAGGTGCTTTAAGACGGAGGGCGCTTTCTGCAAGTCTTCTACCGTTTCAAACAGCGGTACGACGTGAAGGGCACTCGTACCAGTGGCTGGATCATAGAGTCCCGCTTCTTTCGCTAACAGCAGCACTTCCAGCAGGTCGCTGACCTCGTGGCTCATGCTGATGACGTAGGTGTTGCAGACCTCAGTCCCAAACTCCTGCTGAAGCCGCCGTACCATACGAAAAGTTTCTACCACTTCACGCGTTTTAGCTGAAAAATTCAGTTCGGTGGGGATCAGCGGTCGGCGGGTTTGTAGCTCGGTGGTCAGCCACAGCGTTCGCTCATATTCGGTCAGCTCATTGTAGGATTTCGCGAGGAGTTGCAGATAATCGGCAATTTCGTTGATGGTGTCGGAGTGAGACGTGCTTTCCTGACGCACATCTAAATGCGCCAGGGTAAAGCCATAGATCTCGACTTGGCAAATCAATGTTTCCAAATCACGGCAGCTTAACCCTGTTTCAGTCAGACTCCGCTCGATGAGCCGCAGTTCTGACAGAAAGGCTGCGCCAGAGCTGTAGATGGTGTTGGGATTGCAGTCTGGTTCATCACCGCGCAGGCAGTCGCTGTTGTTGACTTTGCCATTGCGATCGCGCGTATTCTCCAGCCGCTTCTGAATGTAGGACAGCTTCAGGCGATACGGTTCTTGCCGATAGCGAATCGCCAATTGATCGTAAATATCGGGCATTTGAAGCTGATCTTGCTCCAGCGATTCCAGTAAGTCGGGCACCACATCGCTCCAGTGCAGCGACAAACTCAGCAGATCTTTCAGGCGATGGACGGACTGAATGTATTTTTCCAGCACCATGCCCCGCTGGTAGCAAGCTGTTTGCCAGGTGATTTGCGGTGTGACAGAGGGGTTGCCATCGCGATCGGAACCCACCCAGGAGCCAAACTTACAGAAGTTGTTGCTCGGTGGCTGCATCGACGGAAAGGACGCGTTGAGCGCCTGTTTAAAGCGTTGATGGAGCTGTGGAATGGCATCAAACAGCACTTCCTGAAAGTAATGGAGCGTGTAATCGACTTCATCCAGCACGGTCGGTTTAAATTGATGCAGTTCATCGGTGCGCCACCACAGGCGAATTTCTTCAGTGAGTTGCTCTCGTAAAACCTCGGCTTCCCACGATGCCGCAGGCAGTCCCTGGGCATTGAGCCGATCTTCCACCTGGTCAAGCTGGCGCAGAATGCGGGCGATGCGACGCTGTTTGTCACGAATCGTATGCCGGACAATTTCAGTCGGGTGTGCGGTAAAGACCAGCCGAATGTCAAGCTGATTAATTAAGTTTTGAACGTGCTGGGGCGGTACGTTGAGACTGTGAAGTTTAGGAAAGAGCCAGTGAAACGAACCCATTTCCTTACGTGCTTCTGGGTCTTGCAGGCTTTTTTCTAACAGGTCGGCTTCAAGCCTGCCCGTCGGCGTGGATGACTCGCCGTCTGAGCCGGGATAGCCCGCGATCGTAGCGCTCTGTTCCACCGCGACAGACGATGCCGTATCGCGGGATGCCCGATACTGCTGTTGCTGGTCGCGCTGCTCGTAGTGCTGTTCGACAATATTGATCAACTGGAAGTAAAGAGCAAAGGCGCGCGCGGCACGGATTGCCTCGTTGAGATCCAGCCGTTCGACCACTTTCAGTACTTCTGATTCGAGAAAGCTGGGCGCTTGTCCTTCTGGTGAACAGAGGTCGCGCAACTGATTGAGCAGATCAACCAGCTCTTGACCGCACTCCTGCTGGAGCACAAACGCCCACAGGTCTTCAATGATTTTGAGCCGATGTCGCAAAAAGAGATCAGATGATGTCACAGGCATTGTCTCGGATAGTCTAGACCCGGTTGCCGTACTCAAGCCCGATTTATCATCTGATGAAGGTCTTGTCGAACTCATGGGGCTGCTCTTTGCAAAGATCTTTCAATAATTCTATGGGGTAATCCTCAGTTTTTGGTTTCAGGGGCACCAAATTATTTTCTGCGGCTCAGTTATTGAGTTAAATGACGCTAACCGGAGGCGCTGTCGTCCGGATTCGATCGAGCATTGTTGGGATTAAGCACAGGGAGGCGATCGCCGCGAAAGAGTTCTTCACTCAGTACACCCAGTTCGCGCACGGCTTCTGTGAATACTTTGCCGCCCACCAGAGCCACCAGTAAAGGGGCAGTCGCAAGGCTCAGCAAAAGCTCTGGGGCAACCAATGGCTTCGTATTCGGTGCTTGAGGTGCAGATTGTTCAAACGGTGGCATAATCAAAAGCTCGTAAAGTTTGTTACTGATGCGTCTGTTGTGTACGAAGTCCCCCGGTCAGCCAGACTGTTATGGTAAGGCAACGTTCAGGCGATCGCAGGAGGGCACAATTTGAACCAGGGCTTTAGAGAGAAACTGTGCCAGATCTCTGGCTATATGTTATCTGTATGGGGCAAAATGACAGCACTTAAAGCTTGATTTTGGATTAACCGCACTGGATAAATTGCAATTGTTAAGGTGCTCATGCTGGATGTACATGGATACAATTCTCTCTCCGCTCGTGCAAAACGCCCTCTGGGAGCGAGCAGCATCTCGCTGAATGACTGGATTCACCAGCAGATAGCGGTGCCACAGATGCACGTGAAAAGTAAGCTGCGTGGCAATAACCTTCATCTTTTGTTTGAAGGAACGCCTTGCCCGGATCGTGCGCTCATCTTGCCGCAGTTGACAGAGACACTCTCTGCTGAGGCGCTGACGACATTGCTACCGCCCCAGTCTCCTCCAGTTTACAGGGTTATTGCCTACGGGCGGCGATCGCCCCATTCTCAGCCTGAGTGGACAGAATCGTTTACGCCTCATGCAAACGATCGCTCAGAGTCGCAGCAATTACGAGCGCCCATAACACCGCAGAGACTCTCAGAGGCGGCTGGATCAACCCCTCAGGAATGTAACATTGAAGTACCCCTACTGAGTGCC
Organism: Tildeniella sp.; assembly: GCF_059505325.1. Classification (NCBI taxonomy): domain Bacteria; kingdom Bacillati; phylum Cyanobacteriota; class Cyanophyceae; order Oculatellales; family Oculatellaceae; genus Tildeniella; species Tildeniella sp. The sequence continues at coordinate 266,084 of NZ_JCACKI010000053.1, read as the reverse complement.
GCGCGTCAGGGGCAACCCAACGCGATCGCGCGCCATTTGAGCGATGCCTTCAGCACTCTAGGCGTTGCCGTTCGCGTCAAGCTCGAAAAACCCCAAAAGCCTCTTCAAGCAGTCCCCACACCCCACACCCCACACCCCACACCCACTCCTCCCACTCCCCACTCCCCACTCCCCACTCCCCCACTCCCCCAACGCCTCCTGATCGCCTGTGAATCTGCCTACAGTCCCGACCCATTGCTGTTTGCCGAACCGATCGCGCAACGCCTACGAGCACTAGAACTCAACGGGTTTCAGGATGCGATCGTTTTTGGTCAGGTTACTGGTGAAACGAGGTCAGAATGGGTGCTGCGCGTTGACTTAACGCCGCCCAATGACATTCTCAAGGCTTGGGCACGCTGGGGTGACGTACAGGCAATTACACGCTTGCTCAATCGCGTGCTGCTACCTGAGGTGCAAACCGTTGCCCTCCTCAAGGAATCGACATTGCATTTAACGTGTCGAGGCACCCACTCTGCAACGCCTGCTAAGCTGGCAACGATCGCCGCGATCGTGCCACTGCTAGAAACCCTTTCGCCGCAGGGTATTCGGGCTGCTACCATCTATGGCTTTGCCCATCAAGACAGCACTGACCTTTTAAGTGCCACGACGACACCTGCCCCCGTCTGGGTACATTGGCTTGATCTGTCTGCCGATCCTCAGCCGCCATCGACTCTCGACCTCGCTCAACAAGGAAATTTAGACGCGATCGCGTTTCTGCTGACGCGGCTGCTCAATCCCAATCTCGATCGCACATTAGAAACGGGTGGCATGCGGGTACAAGTCCGGCAAAAGGCAGACTTGTTGCACATCATGGGCGAAGCACCCACCTGTCCGTCACAAAATCAGATGGGTACTGCGATCGCGCGTTTTTTGAAGCCGTTGCAAATCCCCACGATCGCGGGTGTTCGCGTCTATGGTCGTCGATCCGGTCAAAAGCAACCACTCTGGAGCTATGGCGTAGATTTCAGCCCCCGCGATCGTCTGGTGCCTGAAGCATCCCCTGAATTTGCAGTCTCTGATGCGTATGTGGGTGATTTGCTCTCGCCGCCCGGTGCCCTCGCCCTTCGGACAGAGCAGTCAGAAGCGTCACAGTCGTTTCTCAACACCTTCGTTGAAAGCGCCATCCAGCGCATACAGCGATCGCTCCTCTGGTCGCAGCTCTTTGTGCCTCTAGACTCGACTCACAGCCCTAATCTGACCTACTCGCACAGCCTCACAGAGCTGACATTCCAGCGGGGTTTGAAAGTAGCTGCCGTTTGGAGTGCGATCGGCGTACTGCTCGTGGTTCAGTCAGATTGGTTGCTCAGCCGCTGGTTGCAGCCCACTCCACCAACGCCGATTGCAGCCAAACCATCACCGATAATCGTGCCTTCCGCTCAAGCAGGCTCACCGACACCCACACTCTCTCTGAAGCCAAATAAGTCCGGCGACAACTCTGTTTTCAATGCCTCTGGCTTTACCCAGACTGGTAGACCATCCCTGAATGCAACAGAAGGCGCTAGTGTTTCAGAGCCATCAGAGACGACGCTGCCTGCTTCACTACTTCGCCCTAAGGCAGTTGGGCTGACCAAAGGTTCCGAGGCATATCCCACGTTTAACAGTCGTCAGTTTGATGAGAAACTCGCCCTTTATCAGAGCTATCTCAAAGAGTATGGCGCTCCTGACGTGCTGGTCGTTGGTAGTTCGCGGGCATTGCGTGGTGTTGACCCGATCGCGCTAGAAAAAGCTTTGGCGGAACAGGGATACACAGGTACAAAAATCTTTAATTTTGGTGTCAACGGTGCCACAGCTCAAGTGGTAGATATGGTCATACGGCAGCTTTTACCATCAGAGAAACGACCCAAACTCATTCTGTGGGCAGATGGTGCTCGCGCGTTTAACAGCGGTCGCGCAGACCTCACCTACAATGGCATTACTGCATCTGACGGCTACAAGGCTTTAGCAGCGGGCAACCCACCGATTCCAGGCACCGCAGTGGCTCAAGTGACTGATGGTGCCAAACAGACCGAGCCTGCCGCAACCGCCTCTGTCACTGAGGAACCACCCACGTCTCTATCGGGCGGTTATCAAACAGTCAACCAGGAACTCAATCGACAGCTAGGATCACTGTCTGCGCTCTATGCTCAGCGTGAGCATCTAAGAGTCTTCTTACGTGATGGGCTAGTTAGCCTATTGCCTCAAAGCCCTTTTACAGTACTCTCTGGTAGCGCGATCGCGTCTCATAACCTCAGCGATGTCACCAGTCCGGGCGCTGCTGCTGCTAATGACCCAGACTCTGTACTTGCCGAAGGACAGAGCGCGATCGATGTTGATGGCTTTTTACCCTTATCGAATCAGTTCAATCCCGCAACGTACTATCAAAAATACTCAAGGGTGAACGGTGATTACGACTCGGACTACGACTCTTTTACCCTTGAAGGCACCCAAACACAAGCATTGACCAACCTGGCTCAGTTTAGTCAAACGCACCAAATCCCACTCATCTTCGTTAATTTGCCCCTAACAAAGGCTTACCTCGACCCCACTCGAAAGCGGCACGAAGAGGCTTTTCAACAACACATGCTACAGCTTGCAACTCAATTGGGTTTCGTCTATCGTGACCTGAATCAAGCGCTAGTACAACCCAATTATTTTTCTGATCCGAGCCATCTCAACCGCTACGGCGCGTATGCAGTCTCTCGTCAACTGGCGGGAGATGTGATGATTCCCTGGAGCCAAGCGCGACGTTAAGAGGGTGGAAGAGCGGTCAGCCGTCAGCGGTCAGCGGTCAGCAATAACTCAAACCTCTTTAGTGTGCTGCAACGCCTATTCAAAAATCTCCTTACCTCCTCGCCCCTTACCTCCTCTCTTCACTCCTTCTAAGCTGATGGCTGACCGCTGATCGCTTTTGCCCGCAGTCTGTAACATCCTATGAATCGGTGCGGGTTGTTCTTCACAGTTCCCTACAATGAAGACAGAAACGCTACAGGGATTCCAGACTCGTATGCCAAAGACTGTTGCAGAAGTGATGACCCGTGACCCACTGACGGTAACGCCCGATACACCTCTTACCGATGTCATTCGGACGATCGCCGAGCGAAAAATCAGTGGTCTCCCAGTAGTCGATGATGCGGGCAAGCTTGTTGGGGTCATTTCTGAAACTGACCTGATGTGGCGTGAAACTGGAGTCACACAGCCGCCTTACATCATGCTGCTAGACAGCGTCATTTATCTGGAAAATCCCGGACAATACGAACGCGACCTGCATAAGGCACTGGGTCAAACCGTCAAAGAAGCCATGAGCCAAAAGCCAATTACCATCACGCCTGAAAAACCGCTGCGAGAAGCCGCTCAAATCCTTCATGAGCACAAAATCCACCGTCTGCCAGTACTTGATAGAGACGGGCAAGTAGTTGGTATTCTCACCCGTGGTGACGTGATTCGAGCGATGGCAGCGGAGCAGGAAGGCTAAGGAGAGAGGCGTGAGGGGTGAGGAGTGAGGAGAGTTAATTCTGACTCCTGACTGCTCAGTCTCCTGACTTCAGACTTCTTTTGACGCTTTCTAGCTCCTTCTCATTGTCCTAACGTTGCTGACTCCACAAGCGAGGCGAGAGCCAGCAACGCTAGCTTCTCACTCCGTACCCTTTTACTCTTCACCCCTTACTCCTCACCATTAGCTATGAGCATCACCCCTGAATCAGTTGGCACATTGTTAGAGTCGTCGGATTTTGGCGATCGCCTGCGGGCAGTCAACCAGATTAGACAGTTGGCACCTGCAATCGGCTTTGAACTGATTCAGATTGCGATGCAAGACACTAATCCACGAGTGCGATATGCGGCTGTGAGCCAGCTAGCCACTCTGGGGCAGCAGGATTTGCCTCACGTGACGACGCTCTTGCGCGATCGCCTGCATGATGATGATCCAGATGTGCAGGCAGCAGCGGCAGATTCGGCAGGTGCGCTCAAGCTCACTGAGGTTTTTGATGAACTGCAACAGCTTTACCACACCACCTCTGAGTGGTTAGTCAAGTTCAGCATTGTAGCGACATTGGGTGAATTGGGCGATCAACGAGCCTTTGCACTGCTAGAAGAAGCGTTGCAGTCTGATAACGAACTGATGCAAACAGCCGCGATCGGCTCGTTGGGAGAATTGGGCGACGATCGCGCCATTCAGTTGCTCATTCCTTTTGCGACCAATCCCGATTGGCAAATCCGCTATCGGGTTGTTCAGGCACTCGCTCACATGCAAGGAACGATCGCCCGCTCAACCCTGGAAACTCTGGCTCAAGATGATACAGAACAGGTCGCCCAAGAAGCCCTTAACGTTTTAAAGGGCGGCTGACGCAGCTCAAAATGTCAATGCTTTCGATCCTGTTTGCATACTTTGGGCAAGATGGTACACTTTTACTAAGTAGTACATCTGCTTTAAGCCAGAACTGTAACGTTGCGTTGCCAGTACGACTGCCGTAAGCATCGTTCCAGCAGCAAGGTTTGAGCAGTGAGAAATGGGGTAGTGAATGACTCTGGAGCAACCACTCGGTTCTGTCGTTCAGGGTTCCCTTAGCCAGGGGCTAGAAGTCCGCTTACATCCCGATGTGTTTGTGGAAGAGATGCGTGTGGGAAAGTTTCTGGTCGTGCAGGGGATGCGATCGCGCTTCTTCTGTATGCTTACGGATGTTTCTCTGGGCACGGGTAGCCCTCGCATTTTGGCAAACCCCCCCGACCCCAACAGCTTTTTGCAAGAAGTTCTTGCTGGCACTGGTACGTTTGGCACCATTGCTTTAACGCCCATGCTGATGTTTACGCCGGGGGAAGCGGTCAGCGGTCAGCGCTCAGCGCTCAGCAGTGGGACTGATAGCCGAAAGCTGAAAGCTAAAAGCGCTGCTTCTTACACCGTTCAAACCAGTGCGGATATCGAGCTGCTTCCCGTCAAGACGATTCCGGGTCACTTCAGTCAGGTTTATGATGCCAGTGAGCGAGACTTTCGGGCAGTGTTTGGGTGGGAGGATGATCCCAGTCGGCGGAATTTTGCGATCGGGCAGCCGATCGACATGGCGGTGCCTGTTTGCATCGACCTCGATCGCTTTGTCGAACGCAGCAACGGCGTGTTTGGCAAATCGGGTACAGGGAAATCGTTTCTCACACGGTTACTCCTATCCGGCATCATTCGCAAACAGGCAGCCGTCAATCTCATTTTTGATATGCACTCGGAATACGGCTGGGAGGCAGCACGAGAAGGCAAGCAGTTCAGCACAGTGAAGGGGTTGAGGCAACTGTTTCCCGGTCAGGTGCAAATTTACACGCTTGACCCCGATTCGACGAAGCGGCGTGGTGTGCGAGACGCTCAAGAGCTTTACATCAGCTTCGACCAGATCGACGCGGAAGATTTGATGCTGGTACGAGGCGAACTGAACCTATCGGAGGCAAGCCTGGAAAACGCGATTATTCTCCGCAACGAGTTTGGCAAAGCCTGGATCAGCCGTCTGTTAGCAATGAGCAATGGCGAAATTCAGGAGTTTTGCGAAACCAAGATGGGCAGTAAGTCTTCCATCATGGCACTGCAACGGAAGCTGAATCGCCTGGATGAGTTGAAGTACATTCGCCAAACCTGCCCACACAACTACGTCGGTCAAATTCTGGAGTCGATCGAGGCAGGCAAGCACGTTGTCGTTGAATTTGGGTCACAGTCTAATCTACTGTCTTACATGCTGGCAACGAATGTGATTGCGCGTCGGATTCACCATGCCTATGTGCGGAAAGCCGAACAGTTTTTGCAAACTAAAAAGGTGAGCGATCGCCCTCGCCAATTAGTCATCACGATTGAAGAAGCACATCGGTTTCTTGATCCTTCAACTGTAGGGCAGACCATTTTTGGCACGATCGCCCGTGAAATGCGAAAGTATTTCGTCACCCTTTTAGTCGTCGATCAACGCCCATCCGGTATTGATAATGAAGTCATGTCTCAGATTGGGACTCGTATTACCGCCCTGCTGAATGACGAAAAAGACATTGATGCCATTTTTACAGGTGTTTCAGGCGCACAAAGCCTGCGATCGGTGCTGGCAAAGTTGGACTCGAAGCAACAGGCACTCATTTTGGGTCACGCGATTCCGATGCCTGTTGTGGTCAAAACGCGTCCTTACGATGAAACGTTCTACGCCGAAATTAGCGAACCTGTCTGGGAGGAACTGCCAGCCTCTGTAGTCTTCAAGGCGGCTGAAGCAGCGAAAGCTGATTTGGGTTTTTAAGCAAAAGCAGCCATCCCATCTGAGAACATGGCGTATGACACACGATCGCGTTACATCTGACACAGAGCGGTAGCAACCATTTTCTAAGATCATTTCCTAGACTGGCAAAGCCAATGCATCCACTCGTGAAGCACAGACGTAAACCTTACAGAAGTGGTCGCTTAAAAACGCTCGATCGCCTGTTGGGAAGCGATACACCGTTCGGTTATCCCTCTTGTCCAGGACTGTTCAGAAGCAAACAATCAAGTCAATATAGGGTATGAAGCAAGACGAGGTACAGCAACTGACCGTTTTGACTCGACCGTCTCTGAAACCTTAAAACATTTGGAGTTTTCGTATGCTGCCTAAGCCTCACTCTTCACCCGGTCGGGTCATACTACAGGGCGAAACTAAAGGGATTTGCTTGCGTCTATAATATAGGCTACAATCAAATACAAACTCATAATGACTCCGTATTATTGCTTCAGTTGCTGTCTCACTTATTCGTATTAGTCGTCACTGTCTAGCTATTGAGTGCTCTTGCTTCTAACCAACCCTTCCTTGTAACCAATCGTCTCCTAACCAGTTGTTTCGATACACCTGAAGCACTTTGAGGGTGCTGTGATCCTCTATTAGGAATCAAACGTCTAAAGCCAAGAGGCTGCATGGTCAGGGGCGCGACTCTATGCCTGAGAGAGTCGTCCTGGTGCAAGACTCTTGTCTCTACCGTTGTCCTAGCTAACTTTGCTTAGGGCGCTAGTTTCGCTTCAGTCATAGTTCCCTGTCCTTTTGTCTACGGAGTTGTACGCATCCATGGCTACTGCCAACACCAAATCTAAAACGACGAAGCCCACTTTTACGGCAGATATGGTTCGTACCTACCTGCACGAAATTGGTCGTGTACCGATGCTGACACATGAACAAGAAATTATCTATGGCAAGCAGGTACAGCAGATGATGGCACTGCATGACCAAAAAGAGGCGCTGGCACAGACGCTTGACCATGAACCGAGCGCGAAAGAACTAGCCGACCACGCTGGTATGAGTGAAGAAGTGCTCAAAGAGGTGATGCAGCGCGGTCAGCGAGCGAAGCAAAAAATGATCGAGGCGAACCTGCGCTTGGTCGTGTCGATCGCTAAAAAATACCAGAAGCGCAATCTGGAGTTCCTGGATCTTATTCAAGAAGGCACGATGGGTCTAGAGCGAGGCGTTGAGAAGTTTGATCCCATGCGCGGCTACAAGTTCTCGACGTATGCGTACTGGTGGATTCGACAGGCAATCACACGAGCGATCGCGCAACAGGCACGTACTATTCGCTTGCCCATCCACATCACCGAAAAGCTCAACAAGATCAAGAAAGTGCAGCGCGAACTAGCACAGCAATTTGGTCGCAGTGCTACGGCGGCTGAGATTGGCGTTGCTCTGGAGCTAGAACCCGCTCAAATTCGGGAGTATCTGACGATCGCGCGTCAGCCTGTTTCTCTAGATCTGCGCGTGGGTGATAACCAAGACACCGAATTGCAAGACCTGCTAGAAGATGACGGTCCTTCGCCTGAAACTTACATGGCGCAAGAATCACTGCGTCAGGATTTAGAGACGCTCATGGCTGACCTGACATCACAGCAACGCCAGGTGATTGCCCTTCGCTATGGCTTGGAAGACGGCAACGAGCTGTCTCTCGCTAAAGTCGGCGAACGGCTTAGCCTCAGCCGCGAACGGGTGCGTCAACTGGAGCGACAAGCGCTCGACCATCTGCGTCGCCGCAAGGCAAATGTGCGCGAGTATCTCGCCAGTTAGCCAGTGTTCTAAGGTCACGAACGTAGGGATAAGCAGTTTTATACGGCTTATCCTTATTTTTTGGCGATCGCTTCCCCCAAGCGCCATTAGTAATCAGGCTCGTCTTGCGATCGCAGTTGATCCAAAACGTGAATAGATCTTTACCAGGTGCATAAGTCTTATGATTGCTGAAAGCCAACCCGGTGATGGGCAAATGTAGCGAACGGTCGCTTAACACCATTCACTGGGCACACTAAGACCGTTCTGCCTGTACTCTTGGAATCTGCACTAGCATGAGAGAACGCATTCAAACACTGACGGCAAATCTAGGACACGCGATCGTGGGTAAGCATGACGCGATCCAGCTAGTGCTAGTCGCGTTAATTTCAGGGGGACATACCCTCCTGGAAGATGTGCCGGGTGTTGGCAAAACCCTACTGGCGAAAGCCTTAGCGCGATCGATCGACGGGAAATTTCAGCGCATTCAATGCACGCCAGATCTGTTGCCCAGCGATGTCACAGGCACAAACATCTGGAACCCCAGCCACGGCACTTTTGAGTTTTTGCCCGGTCCCGTGTTTGCCAATATTTTGCTGGCTGACGAAATCAACCGCGCCACGCCACGTACTCAGGCGGCACTGCTAGAAGTGATGGAAGAACACCAGGTCACGGTAGATGGTGTTTCACGCCAGGTGCCGCAGCCGTTTTTTGTGATTGCGACTCAGAACCCTGTGGAATACCAGGGCACTTTTCCGCTACCGGAAGCGCAAATGGATCGCTTCATGCTATCGCTCTCGTTGGGCTATCCAACGGAAGCGGAAGAACTACAAATGCTACAACGCCTGCAAACCAGAGTGAGCGCTGATGCATTGCAGCCCTGTTTATCGATCGCTGACATCCAGGCGCTGCAAAAACTGTGTGCCAATGTCAAGGTCGAACAATCGCTACAGCAATACATGCTCAATTTAGTGCGGGCAACGCGGCATGATGAGGATGTGACGTTAGGTGTCAGTCCCAGAGGCACCGTGGCGCTACACCGAGCAGTCCAGGCGCTGGCGTTTTTAGACGATCGTGATTATGCCATCCCTGACGATGTGAAGTTTCTCGCACCGCATGTATTGGCTCATCGCATGATCCCCACAGGTGGACGGAAAGCACGGGCGATCGTCGATCGGCTACTGAACGACATTCCTATTCCTTAAACGATTCCCTAGACACTGGAGATCCTCCAAAGACTGTTGCACGTTTTCTCAGAAACCCGATTTCTGAGCGCAACCGACAGATTTCATCCCTCATACTGGTAGAGAAAGCGGGTTTCTGGCTGGGCTAGGTTCATCGCACATTCCTTGTGCCGCAAAAATTGTTGCCACTAATCATCCTTCTGTAGTACCATTGTACTATTGTCGATAAAAGTACCTCTTGGTTGCACCTGCTAAGAGACTTTTTGCTGGATTAGCTGGTTATCCCCAACCATGGACGAACTTCAAACACGTTTTAGGAAAATGCGATCGTTACAAACCGATCGGAACCTTGCCGAGCAGCCCTATCCAGAGTTTGAATACGCTGATGATGGGCAACGACAGGGCGAGGCAAATGTAGTAGAAATGCCCAATCGTCAAGGACAAGAAAGCGCGTCTGACCCGTTACCAACGCAGCGCTCCACAGCCAAGCGGAAGCAAGGTGCTGCCAAGCAGAAGCCTGCAACGGCAAGCCAGAAAGCCTTTCCGTTCCGGCAGATGCGCGATGGGCACCAGCAGCCCTACATTGATGAGTTAAAACGGCTGGAAGCTCAGGCAGAACGGATTAACCAACTGCTGGCTGAGCGCAAGCGGAAAAAGGCACAAACTGAGCCATCGATCGATCCAACCAGCGGTGATGCCTCAGCAGCGAAAAAGAAAACCGCAAAGGGTAGCAAGCAACCGTCACGATCGCCCCAACGAGAGGTTTTGCCGATGCCAGCACAGGATGACGATACCGCAGCCTTAGAAGCACAGGCAGAACGGATCAAGCAGTTGCTGGCAGAACTAGAGACAGCCATTGTCCTGGGAGAAGCGACACCACACGATAACGCAACAACGCCCAGCATGAGTGCCGATCGATCGCAGCCGTTGGATCAATCTACCTCTGAAACGTTCTCCCCGTCTGCCTCTAGTGCCGAAGCCTTTGCGGCTGACACTTATCGCTATGGAGCAAACACGCGATCGTCGGTAAGCCAGCAACCACCAGGGGTGAACCAGAAAGCACAGCAGGAAGCAACTGAAACTGCCCAGGCACTCCGCTATCTGGCGAGTCGTGATGTCGGTCGAGAACACCTGCAACCCACGATCGCAGCCTCGACTCATCATGAACCGCGCCGAGCAATACGATCGCGCACCTCCCAGCCGAGTCTCTCACCTATACGGCGGTACGGTTTACAGCTACGGCAGTTGCTTCAAATGCCACAGAAACCGTTTGATAAGGTTGGCGATGCTGTGCTGTGGATTGTGCTTGCAGCAGCAATACGAGTGGGAGCAAGGTTTTTGCTGGCAATGGTGCCAGCGCTCTCCCCCTTTTTTGCGCTGCTGATGTTTGCACCTGCTGCTCTTGCTGTTTACCTGGCAGTGTTTGTGCCGAGAGCAGGGTTTGTTTCGATCTATCGGCTGTTTCTCGTCATGCTGGGATTGCTATTAGGGGGAAGACTTGGTTAGTAACCACCTGCCCTCGCACCGCGATCGTGATGGCGACAGAGTACTACGCCGTTGTCCTTGCTCAGACCCGATCGATGTATAAGGAGAATAGATGGAATACCCGAAGCCTGAACCACTGATTTCAAAACAATTATTGGCTGGTGGCGCTGTACTGCTGGCGGTTGGGCTTTTGCTAGATTTGCACAGCTTGCCGTCTTTTTTGAGCAAAAAGAATTCGGGCGAACCGTGCCAGGAAGTTGTGCAGTCTCAGTCAAAGTTGTCCAAGCAGCAGCTAGCGCGGTTGCTGACCGTACCAGAGGGGGGCAAAAAGCAGCGAGTACAGGAAATTCTCAAAGACCCGTACTGCAAGCTCGCCGATCTTCAAGTTCGCGCTGGGGCAACGGCTCAACGGGAAGCCTACCTGCTAGAGTTTGAACCGCAGACGTTTCTCGTCATTCTTTATGAAGGCGAACAGTATGCTGGCTATCGATTCAATCTTCACTAGGGCTTAATTGGTCCTTCTGCGGCTAGCTTTAAGCGTGTCAGTTCTACGTCTGTGTGCAGCTTCTGCCTTGGATACTGCTCTATTTGCTTACTGCACCGCTGCAATGCGCCCGATAAAGAGAATTTTGCCGGTGGGACGATCGAGCGGTGAACCGTTCGCTGGTTCTAGCGTCACTTCAAAGAGTTGCCCTGCTTCCAGACCAGGGAGTCGATCGGCAGGAATTTGCACCGTCCGATCGCTGGGCACTAGCCCCAGAGAGGTTGGTTTTTTGGCTGTTTCTTGTTTCGTCCAAAGCTGGAGTGAGCGATCGGGCGCAACGACGGGTTTGGCGAGGGGAATGACTTGCAGCTTGCCTGAGCGATCGCCCTGTACAATCCAGCCCGGGCTTTTGTCATCGGGCGACTGTAGCACGACGGCATAGGTGGGCGCTTGGTTGGCAGACCTGGAGAAGGCTGTCACGGCAAGGATGATGGAGGCAGCAGCGCCGATCGCAGTCGTCAAGCGCCAAAAGTTGAGCGTTTCCCAAAAGGGCGGACGGCGTAGCGGTGCGACCTGTGCTGAAGCAGGCTCCGGTGCGGGAAGACGGCGTTCAATTTGGCTCCACAGTGACGGTGAAGGTGTGATGGGTTCTACCATTGCCGTCATACCTAGCAGTCGGTCTTCCCAGTAGTGAACGGCTGCTCGTAGTTCCTGGTTAGTTGCCATCAGGCGCTCGATCGCGGCAGTTTCTTCAGTTGTGAGTACGCCCAACACATACTCACCCGCTAAGCCCCATAGTTCGTTCTGGTCTTGCAAATCCCAATCCTGTACGGTCATTGCAAACACTCCCGCAGCGTCAGTAGCCCCCGCCGAATCCACGACTTTACGGTGCCTAGTGGCACCTCAAGCTGCGCTGCGATTTGTATGTGAGTGTACCCATCCATGTAAGCCAACAGGATACTTTGCCGTTTTGGTTGTTCTAATTGTTCAAGGCAGGTTTGCAACTCTTTGGTTTCTGCCAGCCGTGAGAGGTTGTCTAGCATATCTGCTGTGGCGGGCGATCGATTGACGATGAGCGTCTCATCCACAGCGATCTCGCGGGAGGCTTTCCGCAAAGCATCCAGTGCACGATACCGTACGATGCTAAAGATCCAACCACGTGCGGAACCACGACTGGGGTTAAACGTGGTTGCCTTTTGCCAGATTTGCAAAAAGGCATCTTGCAGCACCTCATCAGCAAGATCATGCCGTCGCACAATGCGTAGGGCAACGCCAAGCAATTGACTGGCTTCGCGTGCATAGATTTGCTGAAGCGCCGCCCGATCGCCCTGAGCACAGGCTAAAAGGGCAGACTCATAGTCAAAGGTAGGAGGCGAAGGTGATTGATCCATCAAACAGCTCGAACATCGACGGTAGAAAGCAGTGAGAAGTGAAGGGACGATCGCACTGCCAGACGATCGCACTGTCAGACAACCCTAAAACTATGGCATGGTTTAGCCACGCATTGGGCTGCATCGTACCATCTTGCTTCTGTTGCTTATCACATTGCTTTTGCGCTTTCTTAACATCCTTCTGCAATGCGTCACATTGCTGTTGTGGGGCATCACATTGCTTGACGATCGCGATCGATTGCTCGTGGATCACATCACATTGCTGATCGATTACACGAACGTTGGGCATGAATGTATAAAGCGATGACTTCTGCCAGATCCCCGACTTCTTTGTGCAGGCATAGTTGTGATTGGCTAAACCTGATTGAGAAGTCGGGGATCTACGGATGATCGGGTAAAGCGACTTTACTTTACCCGATCGTGTTGCTCAGTCGTTCAGAGTAACGATGGTCATTAAGCAGTCAGGAAACTGCTAGCAGACGGGGATGTGCCTCCTGCTGCCAGAGTGGCGAACCGTCCGCCAGAGCCAAAGCCAGCCGTTGTGCTGTCCTGGTTATAGAACAGGTCGCCTGTTGCTTCGTTGAACACAATACGTGCGATGCTGGCGGCTGCTAATGTGGCACCGTTGACCGCATCATTGATGACCGCGAAGTCATCGCCTGTAAGTGTACTGCCTGCTGGCGTTGTGAGCGCTGTAAACGTCTGCTTGCTCAGCACGATCGTGTCACTCTCGGTTGGTCTGAAGTCCACGATCGTGTCTACGCCCAGTGCCGCGCTGTCAAACGCGACTCCGGTATCGAAGGTAAAGCGATCGGCACCCAACCCACCGAAGAGACGGTCATTGCCAGCGCCGCCTCGTAGCAAGTCGTTGCCGCTGCAGCCGTAGATGGTGTCGTTGCCACCCTGACCATTGATCACATCATCGGAGTCGTCAAATCCAAAGACGGTGTTGTCGAGGTCATTGAGAAACGTCACTGTATTGCGGTTAAACAGATTGGTCATCACCGAATCAGCGTTAAAGACATCAAAGCTGTCCTGCCCTAATGCCTGCCCGTCAAACAGGATGTTGCTCAAGTTAACAGCGGCTCCAGTCGCTTGTTGCAGGTTATCTAGATTCTCTAGCGCAAAGTCTTTGAGCGTTACCTGTGTATTGGCAGCGCCTGCAAACGTCAAGTTCAAGTCAGCCCCGGTTTGCGTGAGCAGGAGATTTCTGGCAACTAACCCCGCACCCTGAAATTGCAACACGTCCGTTTCTGCCACCACTGCCGCAGAGGGATTGGTATTGCGACCAACACCACCGAAGTCGGTGATTGTATCAGTGCCATCGCCCAGACGAATGGCAAAGGTGTCTTGTCCGCCGCCGCCTGTGAGCGTATCGCTGCCTGCACCCGCCCGGAAGGTGTCATTGCCCAAACCGCCGTTGAGCGTGTCATTGCCGCTGGTGGTGGGATCGCTGACGGCTGCTGCTGCCAGACCGATCAGGTCAAAGGAGCCGTCGATCGCGCCAATGGTGGTAGCTTTGCCCGTCGTCAAGTCAATGCTGTACAGCGTCGAGTTCGACGAAGCAATGGCAACGTTTGTCCCGCTTTGGGGCGAGAAGATGTCAAAGCCGCCTGTCGCGTTAAAGTCAATGCCCAGGGAGCCGATCGTCTGGAGTCCGCCATCATTGGGTGGGTTTTGCAGCACCAGCACATCCAGGTTGGAGTCGATGCCAAAAAGTTGTGTGGTGCGCGTCGGCGGTGTCACGCCTGTAGGTGTGGGCAAGCCAGGAAAGGCATTAGTATACGCTGCCGCTGTGATATTGGGATTTACGCCAAAGTTAACATCGCCCACTACATACGCTAAGTTGCCGTCGGGTTGAACGCCCGGTGTTACGGCATCAAAGTCAGCCAGTGCGCCTGTATCGACGTTGATGCGGAAGTTTTGGTCGTTGCTGCCTACTAAACGGAGGCGATCGGCGGCAGGGTTAAAGTCAAACCCAGACTGCTGACCCGCATTAAAAGGGGTTGAGAGTGTGCTGACGAAAGTGGCTGCACCCGTAGCAAAGTCGATCGTGTAGACCTTGTTAGTGTCGGTGGCACCGTACAGCAAGCCATTGGCAGACCGCACGTCGATACCGATGAGATTGCCGTCGATGCCAGTGACAGCGATCGTAGTTGGTTGTCCGGCACCACTAAGGTCAAGCGAAACCAGGGTGTTGCTGTCCGTCAAGCCAAAGACACGCAAATCAGCATCGCTGTTGAGTACATCATTGCCGTCACCACCCAGAAGCGTATCGTTACCAGCACCGCCGTAGAGAGCATCGGTACCAGCGCCGCCAGCCAGACTATCGTTGCCGCTGCCGCTGTTGAGCAGGTCGTTGCCCGCCCCGCCTCTCAGCACGTCATCACCCGCTTCACCATTTAGCACGTCATCGCCGCTGGTACCTGGTGTTAGCGTCAGCGCGGCTAAACCAAGGATATCAAGGGAGCCATCGCCGATCGTGCCTGCAACGGTTGCTTTACCTGTTGCGAGATCAACGGTATACAGCGTCGAACCAGATGTGGCATATGAAGTATTCTGTCCGCTTTGGGGTGAGAAGATGTCGAAGCCGCCTGTGCGACCAAAATCAACACCCAGGGAACCGATCGTTTGGAGTCCACCATCGTTGGGCGGGTTTTGCAGCACCAGCACATCCAGATTGGAGTCGATGCCAAAAAGTTGTGTGGTGCGCGTTGGCGGTGTCACGCCTGTGGGTGTCGGTGCGCCAGGGAAGGCATTGATGTAAGCTGCTGCTGTAATGTTTGGGTCTGTGCCAGCGTTAACGTCGCTTGCTAAATAGGCTAAGTTGCCGTCGGGTTGCACGCCCGGTGTTACGGCATCAAAGTCAGCCAGCGCACCTGTATCGACATTGAGGCGGAAGTTTTGGTCGTTGCTGCCCACTAAACGCAGGCGATCGGCAGCGGGGTTAAAATCTACACCGGACTGTGCGCCACCGTTAAAAGGCGCTGAGAGGGTGCTGACAAAGGTAGCGGCTCCGGTTGTGAAGTCGATCGTATAAAGCTTGTTTGTATCTGTAATACCGTAGAGCAGCCCGTTGGCTGAACGCACATCAATGCCAATCAGGTTGCCATCAATGCCCGTCACACTGGTCGTCGTTGTTTGCTCCGGGCGGGTGGGGTCAAACGCAACCAGGGTATTCCCCTCTTTTGTTAATGCCACCAACCCCAGATCGCCATCGCCATCCAGCACATCATTGCCTGCACCGCCCAAAAGGGCATCGCTACTTGCGCCACCAAACAGGGCATCATTGCCATCACCACCCGCTAAGAGATCGCTGGCATCGGTGCCACGAAGAAGATCGCTATTGGGGGTGCCTAGGATACTTGCCACGTCAATTGCTCCTCTGGTTGTGTTTTGTTTACAGGTAGACTTTTATGAACTGCGGCTCATCATTTAGTAGGGTCATCACTGATCGAAACGGGTAGGCTGTCTGCTACGGCTGATCGATCGATCGCTTCATCAGACAGTTAGGTAGCGTCAGTCAACACCCACGGCAAAGCAGCGCTAACGTACAGAGCGTTGCAGAGTTGAATAGCGGCGATCGCTGCCCAACCTTGAGCGCCTGATACGCAGCGTGGAACGGGTAACGGTTCCTGACGTTGCTAGAGAACACTACTCACCACATGGCTGAATGGATGCACCAGGTAAAAAAGTTTGAACATCTTGGCTAAGACAGTCGATCGGAGGTGAGCAGGTTGAGAACTCAGTCAATCAGTAGATCAAGGAGTGACTGCAATGGCTTCTGACCATCAGCTCATACTGGTGACAGGTCCGGCGCGATCGGGTAAGAGTGAATGGGCTGAGGCATTGGCAGGGCGTTCTGGCAAACCTGTGTTTTATGTGGCAACCGCTCAGGTCGAGCCGAGCGATCGTGAATGGCAAACCCGCATTGAGCAACATTGCCAGCGTCGTCCTTCTACCTGGCAAACACTGACGGTTCCGATCGCGTTAGCAGAAACCATTCAAACCGCGCCGTCAGGCAGTTGTCTCTTAGTAGACTCCTTGGGCACCTGGCTAGCAAACCTTTTAGAGCAAGACGATACTGCCTGGAACAAAACGCTAGAGACCCTCTTAGAAACCTTGCATCATGTCACCAGCGACATCATTTTTGTGGCAGAAGAAACAGGCTGGGGCGTAGTGCCCGCCTATCCCGTTGGACGCTTGTTCCGCGATCGCCTCGGTACCCTCACACGGCACATTGGGGCGATCGCTCATCCCGTTTACCTCGTCACTGGCGGACATGTTCTCAATCTGAGCACACTAGGCGTACCGCTAAAAGACGCAGGCGTAGAGACCTAAAAGAGCGTCGAGTGCAAAGGTTTGCAGTCCGAGTGCTGCCTCCGCGTCTCTGCGTCTCTGCGGTTCCTCCGTGCTTATTTCCCTCCCACAGCAGCGAGAACTTAAGCATAGTTACAGATTTACGCCCACTGAAAGCCAACCTACAAGGACTAGCATGGAACGATCAGCCGCAATCCGTGTGCAAACTCCGCCTTTGGCAAGAGACCTGTTAACCACAGAAGCGCCATAAGGAGAGTAGATACTAATTCAATTATCGCAGGGCAGTTTTCGCCCTTTGTTTTAGCGCTATGGCATCTGAACAACACGTTAGAGAGTATCTCGCCTACTGGTTCCAGTTGGGCAAGCGTCTTGCCGTTCGCGGTGGTGAGGCTTTCTTGCAGCCTCGTCCGGTGATCCAGGGCGATCGCTACAGTCAGGAGTTTGAGGACTGCTGGCAGCAAGTGCGCTCAGCCGCAGCAGGCGATTGCTACCTGGAAGGCACGAATCAAACGATCGCGGAACTTCTAAGCCCTGCCTGGGAAGTCGATCCCTGCTCTCGCTGTGCCATGCCCGTGCCTGTGAAAATACAGGGTGTTGCAGATTTGGAGTGCCCCTGTATCGATTTACCAGGCTGGCCTAATACTGAGCTACCACAACCGCGATCGCCGATTAGCAGTCAGGCAGTGATGGAGAAAGTCCGCGATCGTCTCCGCAAAAGCGATCGTCAACCGTGAAGCGGGTGTTCTTAGACCGCACATAACGGTTCGAGAGTGTATGACTCGATCGCAACCATCCCTTTAAACAGCCGTTAATGCTGCCGCTTGCCTGCGAGGGATCTCGTAAGTCCAGAAATCTGAAGCCATCTCTGTTGCTGGGAAAATGGCACGAGCCTCTGCCAACAGATCTCTCAGTTCGATTTCATTGCCGGGTGCGTAACGCGGACTAAAATGCGTCATGATTAGCCGTTTCGCTTGCGCTGTTAACGCCACTTGCGCTGCCATCGTTGAGGTAGAATGCAGCCGTTGATACGCCATTTCAGCATCTTGGTGGGCAAAGGTGGCTTCGTGAATGAGCACATCGGCATCTTGAGCCAGTTCAACCGATGTATCGCAGTAAACCGTATCAGTGCAGTACGCCAGCTTGCGCCCAATTTCTGTTGGACCGCAAAGATCAGTCCCGTCGATTGGTCGTCCATCGGGCAGCGTGATGCTCTCACCGCGCTTCAGCTTGCCGTAGAGCGGACCCGACGGAATACCGAGTGACGCGGCTCGTTTGACATCAAAATGCCCAGGACGATCGCGCTCAGCAATCCGATAGCCATAAGCGGGCACACGATGCTTGAGCAAGCCACAGCTCACCGTGAACTCGCTGTCTTCATAAATCACGCCGGGACGCACCGTATGCACTTTGATGGGGTACGAGAAATGCGTTTGCGAGTAGCGCCGACAGGCTTTGAGGTATTCATCCAGGTCAGGCGGACCGTAGATATCGACGCGCTGCACATTGCCCGCCATCCCACAGCTTGCCAGCAAGCCCATCAACCCAAAGATGTGATCCCCGTGCATATGGGTGACAAAGATGCGGGTCAGTTGACTGCTTTTAATGTCACTGCGTAAAAGCTGATGCTGTGTACCTTCACCGCAGTCAAATAGCCAGAATTCAGCCCGCTGAGGCAAGCGCAATGCCACACCAGAAACATTCCGCGATCGCGTCGGCACACCAGAACTGGTTCCAAGAAATGTAATCTGCAAAACTTAGTCATCCAAACGGATTTCCTTCCTGAACCTATACTGACATAGGCGAAGGAAATAAGGGCTTGCCAGAGACAAGGGAGTCACAGATCGGCTTTAATCGATCTGCTTTAACAAATGTTACAAACGCTGAAAACACAAGATACAAAGGGCAAACGCTGTATCGCTTCCTTTACAACGGTACATCTGGCGTACGTTGGGAACATCTGCACCAGAATGGCTGACTCTATCTAAAGCAATTTGACTTATATTAAGCCTCGTTGACTTAATGCAATTTGAGTTGTGCATTACCCTTGCGCTAACGATCACCTTTAAGCGCTTAAACCTGTGAGGAGACTTCTAGAACATGTCATTGGAACGCTTCCCCCTTTCGCTGGCTCAACTGAGAGCACTGAAGCATTCAAACGGACGCAGTTGGTGGTTAGGCATTTTCATCTGGATAGCAGCCTTTTCTGTAATAGAAAGCGTTGTTGGTCGTCCTGCCGCAGCCGCGTTGGAACTGCGGGTAGCGATCGACGAAGGCGTGAGTCAGGTAGCCGTGGGTAGTTCAACAAAGGCGATCGTGCGTGATGGCAGCGGTCGTCCATTGGGTGAAATTGCACCGATGAATGCCTTCATTGCCCAACCAAAGCAGGGCAGCGTGAGCCTCGATCGCTGGCAGTCGGGGCAACTTTGGGTCGAACCAACGGATGGCGGTTATGTCTACATTGGCGATCGCTGGTATCGTGGACGCACACTCGTTGTCCCCAGCAAAAGTGGACTCACAGCAATCAATTACGTCGATCTAGAACAGTATCTTTACAGCGTTCTGGGTGGCGAAATGAACGGCAACTGGCCCCCAGAAGCCCTCAAAGCACAGGCAGTTGCTGCCCGTTCCTATGCGCTGTTTCATCGCCAGAAATCTCTGAATGGCATTTATGACGTGGTAGACACCACCGCCTCACAAGTCTACCGAGGCATACGGGATGAATCAACTGGCACTCAAGCAGCGGTTAACGCTACAGCCGAGCAAGTGCTAATTTCCAGTGGTCAAATCATTGAAGCTGCCTTTCATTCATCGGCTGGCGGTTGTACCGAAAATTCTGAGGATGTGTGGTCAAATCCAGTCCCTTATCTGCGATCGGTACAGGAAGGCTTTAACGAAGTTTCGCCCGTGGCTCAGTGGGGAGAAGCGTTCTCCCGCAGCGCCTTGAGCAAGCGCATCCCTGGAGTGGGGAACATCGTGTCTTTTCAGGTTGTCGACAAGACTCGATGCGGACGCATCAAGTCAATGCAAGTCGTGGGGGATAAAGGTCGCAAAACTGTCAGTGGTGAAGCCCTTCAGACAGCCCTGAATCTGAGAAGTACGCTTTTTAGCATTGTTCCTCAGCCTGTGCTAGAAGCAAGTAAAGAAAAAGCTCAGACTTCCCCCAGTACCTTTCAGGTGGTTGGGCGCGGATTTGGTCATGGACTAGGCTTGAGCCAGTGGGGTGCTTACAACTTGGCGCAGGTTGGCAATAACTATCAGCAAATTTTGCTGCACTACTACCAGAACACATCGCTGGCAAAGATTCAGGTCAAGTAAGGTAGTGTTTCAAAGCGATCGGTTGCTTCTGTCAAACCACTACATACAACGCTTCTCAACCTCAAGGTTTGTGGACTGTGGACGCTCAAGATCGCCCAGAATTAGAGTCAATTGTGCTACAAATCGGCGAAGCCATGCTGACGACGATCGAAACCGTCGATCGGCTATCGCAACGCGTGGACACATTGGCAGATCAGGTACAACAGCAGGGCTATCAGGTTTTTGCGCTCACTGATGCCGTACAAACGCTGATAGAGACGCAAAATGAATCGCTCAAACGGCTCGATCGTCTGACCGATGTTTTGGAACGGTTGGTTACTGCCGTTGATCCCTCAGACTCGTCACCGTCCTGAACACACTACCATCGACTGTAGGAGCGCCAGTACGGTCGCCCTTTCCAAAAGACACCCACTGTAATCAGTACTAGCTCAGTCATACTAAATCCAGGCGACCCAGAAATCAGCCACTGCTCCAGCAAGAGTACAAGCACAACGCACAGCACTAAACCCCACAAGCTGCCTGTGGTGATGCTGGAGCGATCGACACGCTCCAAAACATAAACGGCTAATGCGCCTAGTCCAACCGGAATGCCTAAGCTCAGCACCAGGGATGGCAATGGTGAGAGCAGCACTGTGAGAAGGCTCTCAAGCACAGGTGACTGATTACCATAGCGAACCGCAAGCCGCAGCAAAAGATCGATCGGCAACGCCAGCAGCAACACGGCAAAAAACGCTGCTTGAAACAGCGATCGCCAGGGCAAAAACTTCAGCCGAGCAAATGGTTTTCTCATAAAACGAACATCACTGAAACGCTCTCAGTCTGCGCTTGGGTGGATTAAATAACCTACAGCGGTCAATGCGACTTAATTTTCAAGTGCTAGTAACGCGATTCTAGCTTCACTTCAACCCAGGCGAACAGAGCCAATCAATCAGCACCCTTTATCCTTTAGACTTACGCAAAGATCCCCGACTTCTATAAGGGCGCAGGCTTTGATGGCTAAGTTTTCATCAGAAGTCGGGGATCTAAACCCACGTAAGTCCTAATCCTTTATCTTTCCTCCTCTCTTCAATCCCCATCCAGCGAAGCATCCTTCAAGTCATATCGCATGTTCTGTAGCGTTTGCTGCTGGACACGACGTGACGGACGACGATATTTTTTCGTTTCTAGCTTGGGTTCGTACTGTTCGCCATCTCGATCGCTCTTGCGCTTCATAGTTGACTCACTATCACCGAGCTTATTCAATGCGTCTTGGCGGGCGATCGCCGCTGCCAGAAAATGCAAATAATGCTCATAGCGCTCCCAGTCACCCCGCACTACGCAATTAGGCTCATCCCGGTGCAGGCAATCGCTGAACTGGCAACTCGCTACTGCCAGCCGCGATCGAGCTTCCGGGAAATAGGTTGCCAGATCCTCCGGCGCACAGTCCAAATCCGGTTGGTTGAACCCAGGCGTATCTGCCAGCAAACCGCCCGTTGGCAGCTCAAACAGCTCTACGTGTCGTGTTGTGTGTCGTCCACGCCCAAGCTTGCCAGAAACAGACGCAACCCTCAAATCAGAGCTGGGTATCAGCCGATTGATCAAGCTCGACTTGCCGACACCTGAAGGACCCGAAACGATCGTGACGCGGTGACGAAGCTGAGCATCCAGAGCAGTCAATCCGGTCGCCTGATGCACGCTAATTAAGATGGGTGCATAGCCCCACTGCTGCAAGCGATCGTACCAATGGTCGCGTTCATCAGCCGTCGCAAGGTCGCTCTTATTCAAGCAAAGACAAACCTGTAGCTCCGTCGTCTCCGCTTTAATTAAAAAATGACTCAGTTGATGCGGATCTAGAGTCGGCTCAACCATCGCAAACACTAGCAGCAATTGGTCTGCATTAGCAACAGGGGGACGATCCAACTCTGATTGACGTGGTAGAACCTGCGCGATTGCCCCCCGCCCACTGACCCAATCCGGTTCTACAACCTCAACACGATCGCCCACCATAACCCGCTGCCCAATTTTCTTCAGGCGCGATCGACGAGTACAGAGCAGCACTTGTAAGTTTGCAGCTTGCAGGTTACAGCTCTCAGTTCGCTCCACAGCAGCATCTTGGTCACCCGCTGACCGCTGACCGCTGACCGCTGACCGCTGACTGCTGACCGCTGACTGCTCACTGCTGACCGCTGACCGCTGACTGCTGACCGCTGACCGCTGACCAGAATCAAGCTTCACATGATAATAATTTGCCTGCACCGCCACAACCATGCCCCAAAGTGGCGCAGACGATGCAGACTTTCCAACCTCAGTCGTATTTTGAGTGTTGAGAGGGTCGTTCAAGTGAGAACTCATAGCTCAACACTCATGGCTCGTTTGGGAAAGTTTGCGTTGCGACAACGTGCCTTACTCAAGATTCACATTCCAGGACAGGTCGCCGAATCTTGATCGCAAAGAAGCCGGAGCGGTCTTCAATCTGCTCAATGCCGTAACCTTCCATCGTTAAACTATCAGGCACCTGCTCGATCGGTTCGCCGGGATCGAGCCAAACTTCTAAAAGGGCTCCAGGAGGCATCTGGTCAAGCTTGAGTTTGGTACGTACAAAGTTGATCGGGCAGGGCGTACCGCGCAAATCCAGTTGAGCATCAGGAGTTGCAGACAAGGATTGCGCTGAGTTCATGTACCAAACACCTTGCCAAAGAACC
Source organism: Tildeniella sp. (assembly GCF_059505325.1). Lineage (NCBI taxonomy): Bacteria > Bacillati > Cyanobacteriota > Cyanophyceae > Oculatellales > Oculatellaceae > Tildeniella > Tildeniella sp. Next base: position 243,206 of record NZ_JCACKI010000053.1, on the reverse strand, counting down.
CTTCAATCCCACTCTTGCCAATGCGATCGCCCCGTAGTTTCGCCAATTTCTCCAGCAGCTCCCGCTCTTCTACCGAGATCTTTGTGGGAATGTCGATCGAAATCGTAATGAGATAATCGCCGCGACTCACCGGATTTCCCAGCTTTGGCACACCCTTACCTTCCAGCGTTAGAACCTTACCCGACTGCGTTCCTGGTGGAATCAACAGTTCCTGAGGTTCGTTATCAACGGTATTGACCTCCACGCGAGAGCCTAAAATCGCCTGCACATAGCTGATCTTGAGTTCCGAAAGAATATTAACCCCTTCGCGCTGAAATTCTGGGTCTTCATTGACGAAGAGATAAACATAAAGGTCGCCAGGAGGTCCACTACGTTGTCCCGCATCGCCTTCGTTGGAAACGCGTAAGCGAGTGCCATTATCCACCCCAGCCGGAACATTGATCTTCAGCTTCTTCGTTTCTTGACGCTGACCGTTACCGCTACACACCTCGCATTTTTCCTCTACAACTTGCCCACTACCAGCACAGGTTGGGCAAACAGAGACTTGTGTAAAACTGCCGAAAGGGGTACGAGTGGCACGGCGTACCTGTCCTGCACCGCTACAGGTAGAACAGGTGCGGGGGCGTGTACCAGGTTTTGCACCTGTGCCGCTACAAGTCGTGCAGGTTTCCAGGTGATTGATGCGAATCTCACGCTCACCTCCAAAAATAGCCTCACGAAACTCTAGCTTCAGGTCAAGACGCAAATCGTCGCCTCGCATGGGACCGCTACGTCGTCGTCCTGTTTGACCAGGAGCACCACCGCCAGAAAACCCACTGAAGAAACTCTCAAAAATATCGGCAAACCCGCCCATATCGCCAAAGTCCTGGAAGCCGCCTCCAGCCGCTGAGCCGACACCAGCTTCCCCAAATTGGTTGTAGCGGGCACGCATTTCGGGTTCTGAAAGCACTTCGTAGGCGCGATTGATCTCCTTGAAGCGCTCTTCGGCTCCGTCTTCTTTGTTCACGTCAGGATGATATCGACGTGCTAAACGCCGATACGCCTGTTTAATGTCCTCTTTGTCAGCGTCGCGCGACACGCCGAGGATTTCGTAATAGTCACGAGCCATAGAGTACTGCTGGGAGGGTAAAAGGATGTTTAGAGCTGGGGGCTGAGTTCTGGGTCTGGAGGTTTGGTTTCGGACGCTCACCCTCTACCGCGACTCTCTACCGACCACTCCTATACCTTAACTAATCTACAGCCTCGTAATCTGCTGTGACGGTAGCATCGTTTTCAAAGTTGTAGTCGTCGTCTGGATCAAGCGACCCATTTGATGGATGAAACTGTGTGGTTGCTTCATCGCTAGGCACTTCGTTGGCACGCTGGTAGACGGAGGCACCGATCGCCAGCAGCGTTTCTTGGAGCGTATCCAGGCGTTGTCTGAACGTTTCTGGCGCGATCGTCGGATCGGCGGCAGCAGCTTTCAACTCCGTCACTTTCTCCAACGCCTGCACCTTGAGGTCGTCCGCAATGAACTCATCGTTGTCTCGAAGAGTCGTCTCGTAGCTGTAGAACAAGCTGTCTGCCTGATTCTTCAACGCCACCAGCTTCTTGCGGCGCTCATCTTCCTCCGCGAAGACTTCTGCATCAAGGCGTATCCGTTCAATTTCACTGGGGCTAAGACCACCTGTATTAGTGGTTGAAACGCTTTGTTCGCGCCCCGTGCCCTTGTCACGGGCAGAGACTTTGAGAATGCCGTTTGCGTCGATGTCAAACGAGACTTCGATTTGCGGCACCCCACGAGGCGCAGGCGGAATGCCGTTGAGCTGGAACTTACCCAGACTCTTGTTATCCTTTGCCATGGCTCGTTCGCCTTGAAGGGCGTGGATTTCGACAGAGGTTTGACCATCCGTTGCCGTTGAAAAAACTTGAGTCTTACTGGTTGGAATGGTGGTGTTACGCTCGATAATTTTTGTGAAGACTTCACCTAGCGTTTCGATACCCAGCGAGAGCGGCGTTACGTCGAGCAGCAGCAAGTCTTTGACTTCACCACCCAGCACACCACCCTGAATTGCTGCACCCAATGCTACCGCTTCATCAGGGTTCACCGATCGATCGGGTGCCTTGTTGTTGAAGTACTTGCGAATCGCGTCTTGCACAGCAGGAATGCGAGTCGAGCCGCCGACTAAGAGGATGCGATCGATGTCGGTGATGGTCAAATCGGAATCTTTGAGTGCCTGTTCAGTCGGTTTAATGGTGCCTTCGACCAGATGGCTGACTAACTCTTCAAACGTTGAGCGGTTAAGCTCCATTTCCAGATGCTTGGGTCCGGTGTCATCCGCTGTAATGAACGGCAGATTAATCGAAGTTGTGAGCGTACCAGAAAGCTCGATCTTTGCTTTCTCAGCCGCTTCTCGCAACCGTTGGAGCGCCATTTTATCGATCGACAGATCGATGCCTTCCTGGTCTTTGAAGCTCGTAATCATCCAGCGCACAATGCAGTCGTCAAAGTCATCACCGCCTAAGTGGTTGTTGCCAGAGGTTGCTTTGACTTCAAACACTCCATCGCCCATCTGAAGAATGGAGACATCAAAGGTACCGCCGCCGAGGTCAAACACCAGAATGCACTGGTCTTGATCCTGCTTTTCCATGCCATAGGCAAGTGCCGCTGCGGTAGGCTCGTTGATAATCCGTAGTACTTCCAGTCCAGCGATTGTGCCTGCATCTTTGGTTGCCTGTCTTTGGGCATCGCTAAAGTAAGCAGGCACGGTGATAACGGCTTGCTGTACAGGTTCACCCAGGTAATTTTCGGCATCCTGCTTAAGCTTTTGCAGCACCATTGCTGACACTTCTTGGGGCGTGAAGTTGCGTCCGCGAATCTGCACATCGACAGTATCGTCTTTGCCTTTGACGCAGACATAGGGAACCCGCGATCGCTCCATTTCGGTATCGTCCCAACGACGACCAATGAAGCGTTTAATGCTGAAGACGGTGTTTTCGGCGTTGGTGACTGCTTGCCGCTTCGCTAATTGCCCCACAAGACGATCGCCGACTTTGCCAAAGCCAACCATGCTTGGAGTCGTGCGTCCACCCTCCGAGTTGGAGATGACGATCGGTTGACCACCCTCTAGGACAGCAACGCAGCTATTTGTCGTGCCCAGGTCGATACCAATGACTTTTCCCATAGCAAGTGGCGGTAAAATACGTGAAGTGAGTTTCGATGCTTAGATTATCGATGAACGTTGCTGAGCAACGATGTCTTACAGTGGTTACACCGCTCAACGGTTCTGCTTCCAAGCATTCCCAAATTAGCTTTGGAATTAAACGTATCCGGCAAAATTAGTTTTCTGCACCGCTCTGATCAGCCTCCTCCGAGGTTATCACGGGCTCTGGGGCAGCAGCAACTTTTACCAGTGCATGGCGAAGCACGCGATCGCCGAGTAGATAGCCACGCACCAGTTCCTCCATAACCGTACCTTCGGGGTGTTCGTCCGTTGGCTGCCGCATGACCGCTTCATGCAGGCTGGGGTCAAACTCTTTGCCCTCAGAGCGCATGGGTGCAACGCCAATGCGTTTCAAACAATCAACCAATTGCTTGTAAACGCTCTGATAACTTTTGTGAATCGTTGTTTCTTGCTCCGTTTGAGGCTTAATGTGCGATCGTGCCCGCTCAAAGTTATCCACCACGGGTAATAGCTCGTTGATGGTCGAGCACTTTACTTGCAGTTCTAAGTCCTCACGTTCTCGTTGAGTGCGTTTGCGGTAGTTGTCAAAGTCAGCCGCAATCCGCACACACTGGTTGGAACGTTCTTCTAGCTGAGACTTGAGAAGTTTAATCTCATTGTCCTTTTCTGCCAGTACCGCCACCGGATCAGCTATTCCTGGTGCTTGATCAACAACGACTTCTGGCACGTCGGTAAAGGGCATTGTCCCCTCGCTATCACTCAAGGGAGCCGCTGATGGTACATCGATCGTTGGCTCTCCGGCAAAGCCACCCTCTAGCGAAGCAGCATCCGCTGCGTTCAAAGGACTCTCTGAGGAGCCAGATGCTGAACTTTGTACGTTCTCATACTGATTTTCTTCGTCAATCATCGCGCTTTCATCCCAATCCTCAAGACTGCTTGTTGGCTACCAGATTTATCCTATACGTTTTGAGAATGAAGCGACGGCGAGAATCCATCACTAGCGCTTAGCTAAACCTGCGATCGCTCCTGACATCATGCCGCGCCGCAGGATGACGTAAGCTCCTACCGAGCATAAAGCTAGCCGAACGCACTACTGGTCGTTATGCAGCCGCTTGAGTGAACAAACTGATCCAAACGTCTGACGAACTGAGCCGTAGGGGCTATGATTTGGAACAGTAAAGGTTAAGCTGAGCCATCTCGCTAAGACTTAGCGAGATAAAACTTGCCTATGTAAGCGATCGCTGACATTACGTGTCGGAAGCTAAAAGGCACAATTTTGATGGAATCATCATGAGTGAAGTTTATCGCTCATCGTCTTATGCTAATGGCTGATTACTGACTGCACGACACTCATTTCAACTTGCATAGGTTGTAGCTCGATCAGATTGAACTTGATTGTGTTGAACTTAATCACGCCAGGTGAAGCTGTGCTTAGTCTGCTTTATCGAGCAATTTTTGTCGAAAGCAAGTATTACTTAGCGATTTCTTGTAGCTTTTTGGGCATATTTCAGTAAACCAGAAGACCCTCTTCAACCCGCTATGACTAACTCCTCTTCTCAACGTCGTGCGCTCGTCGTCCAGAATAACTTCTCTCCGTTTGGCAACAAGCTAGTTCAGTCTGGCTATGTCAACAACTCTCAGATGCAGCAGGCTCTCATCGAAAGCCGCAAGTCTGGTAGAGCGCTGATCGACGTATTGGAGTCCCTCACAGGGCAACAGCTGCCGCCTGATCTGCTTCGTCAGTACAAAAAGCAGCAGCTCTTTGAGTTGAAGATTCTTTATGGTGTTGAATCACTTGATCCCGAAGTCAGCCAGATTACAAGCACTCAAGTCAGTGAGTTGATTGATACACTCATTCCGATCGACCTCTGTCGCCGCTACAGTCTTGTTCCTCTCTCCAAAAGCGATAACCAGCCGCCCTTTGTGCTGGTTGCCATGGTCGATCCAGATAATCTACAAGCACAGGATGACCTGAACCGTCGATTGCGTCCTCAAGGGTTGGCGCTCCAGCGGCTCGTGATTACGGTAGAAGATTATCGCCGCCTGATCAATCAGTACCTGGACGAAAAAGAGAAGCGCGAGAAGCAGCTTGAAGACCAGTCAAAAGTTGATGTCAACAAAGATCTTGAAGGGCTGGGCTATCTCGATTTGCAAGATGCGCCCGAAGACAACGATGCCAACCTTGATGTTGCTGACGCAGAAGCTGCACCCGTTATTGCCCTCGTCAACAAGATTATGATTAGAGCCTTGCAAGAAGGTGTTTCTGACATTCACATTGAGCCGCAAGAAGAATTTCTGCGCGTACGGTTTCGCAAAGATGGAGTCTTGCGAGAACCCTTCCCCGAACCGTTTCCTAAAAAGATCATTCCATCGGTGACGGCTCGCTTCAAAATTATTGCTCAACTTGATATTGCCGAGCGTCGAGCACCCCAAGACGGACGGATTCGGCGCATCTATGACGGTCGCAAAGTCGATTTTCGGGTCAACACGCTACCCAGTCGCTATGGTGAAAAGGTCGTGCTGCGGATTCTGGACAACTCTGCTACACAGCTAGGGTTAGACAAACTAATCACCGATCCAGAATCGCTCCAAATCGTACAAGATATGGTACGGCGACCCTTCGGTTTGATTTTGGTAACGGGTCCAACCGGGTCTGGTAAAACAACGACGCTCTACTCGGCGCTGGCTGAGCGGAATGATCCAGGGGTCAATATCAGCACAGCCGAAGATCCCATTGAGTACTCGCTGCCCGGTTTAACTCAGGTACAGGTGATCCGCGAGAAAGGTATGGACTTCGCCGCCATCCTGAGAGCCTTTCTGCGTCAAGATCCAGATGTGATTCTGGTGGGTGAAACCCGTGACCGTGAAACAGCTAAGACCGCTATCGAAGCTGCCCTTACGGGACACCTGGTACTGACAACTCTTCATACCAACGATGCCGCAGGGGCGATCGCTCGTCTGGATGAAATGGGCGTGGAACCGTTCATGGTTTCCGGTGCGCTGCTGGGTGTCGTCGCGCAACGCTTGATGCGACGCGTTTGCAGTGAATGCTGTACAGCCTATACGCCTTCCAGAGAAGAGTTGGCACGCTTTGGTTTATCGGCTTCCCGCGATGGTGAGTTGACCCTGTACAAGGCTAATACGCTACAGCCCAATGAGATTCAGGAAGCGCGATCGAAAAAGGAACTGTGTGCAAAGTGTGGGGGCGCTGGTTACAAAGGACGCTGCGGTGTCTATGAGGTAATGCGCGTGACTGAACGCCTGCAAAATTTGATTGCACAGGGCGCTCCCACCGAGTCGATCAAAGAAATTGCGGTAGAAGAAGGTATGCAAACGCTGTTAGCGTATAGCCTGAACCTGGTGCGTACTGGTCAAACCACGCTTGAAGAAGTTGAGCGCGTTACCTTTACAGACACCGGTTTAGAATCTGAACTGAGAGCCAAGCGCAAAACCTCGTTGAGTTGCCGCATCTGTAGCGCCGATCTCAAGCAAGAGTGGATCGATTGCCCTTACTGCATGACCCCACGCTTCCAGGATTAAGCCGCCGCTGCGTTCTGGCTGATGGTAACCGAAAACCGATCGCTTTAATCTTGACGGTTCAAGCACAATGAATGGGTAGACTAGATTGCTAGTTGTTTGCACTGCTTGAATGAGCGATCGCGTCCTAACCAACCACACACGATCGGCAAATCGCTAACCATTCCTCAAAGGAGCAAGCCTCATGGAGTTGATGATTGAAGACCTGATGGAGCAGTTGATTGAAATGGGCGGCTCCGACCTGCACTTAACCGCTGGTCTGCCCCCTTACTTTCGCATCAGCGGTCACTTGCAGCCGATCGGCGACCAGTCACTCACCGCTGAAGAATGTCAGCGACTGATCTTCAGTATGCTCAACAACACGCAGCGTAAAAACCTGGAGCAAAACTGGGAGCTTGACTGCTCCTATGGCGTACGAGGCTTAGCCCGCTTCCGTGTCAACGTCTACAAAGACCGGGGCACCTACGCCGCTTGCCTCAGAGCACTCAGCTCCAAAATCCCTAACTTTGAGAAACTCGGTCTGCCCGATGTCGTCCGCGATATGACCGAGAAGCCCAGAGGACTGATTCTGGTGACTGGACCGACTGGTTCAGGTAAAACCACAACCCTGGCTGCTATGATCGACCTGATCAATCGCACCCGTGCCGAACATATTTTGACGATCGAAGACCCGATCGAATTTGTCTACGAACCCATCAAAAGTCTGGTACACCAGCGGCAGTTGGGTGAAGACACCAAAAGTTTTGCCAACGCGCTCAAAGCCGCTCTGCGTGAAGATCCTGACATCGTACTTGTGGGTGAGATGCGCGACCTGGAAACGATCTCCCTCGCCATCTCTGCGGCTGAAACGGGACACCTGGTCTTTGGTACCCTGCATACCAGTTCAGCCTCTCAAACTGTTGACCGGATGATCGACGTGTTTCCCTCCGAGCGGCAGACCCAGGTAAGAGTCCAGTTGTCCAACTCGCTAGTCGCGGTCTTTAGCCAAACCCTCGTACCCAAGAAGAACCCCAAACCAGGCGAATATGGGCGAGTAATGGCACAGGAAATTATGATCATCACGCCTGCCATCTCTAACCTGATTCGAGAAGGCAAAACGGCTCAGATCTACTCAGCGATTCAAACGGGTGGCAAGCTCGGTATGCAAACTCTAGAAAAGGTGCTTGCTGATCAGTACAAAGCGGGTCTGATTTCCTTTGAAGCCGCGATGTCGAAAACATCCCGCCCCGATGAAATTCAGCGGCTCATTGGCGGAGCGACTGCGGGTGCAGCGACTGCAGGTGCGGTCAAGCGCTAGACGGTTTTTCTGTCGTTGGATTGGTTGACATCTTCTTAGCGGCAGTACAATCGAGTATCCTCTGTTGCATTAGAGATCGATCGCGTTACCAATCTGCAATGATCACAGCTGATTGGTTGACCAACGGTTAGCGTTTGATTGGCAAGAGTAAAAAAGACGCTCACCGTCATCTCATCTTTCAAAACTTCCAACATGCTATCTGTGTGTTAGAAGTTCGTAGGGCTTCTCGGTTCACTCCTTCTTCCATTCTGGTACCCACCATGCCTACCTTCGTTGCTCGTGTTCAAGATGTAAAAGGGAACGCCAAGAAAGAAAAAATCGTTGCCGAAACTATTAGCGATGCCCGTACTGCCCTGCGTGAACGGGGTCTCTTTATTCAAGACCTGAAACAGGACGAAGGGCTGTCTTTGAACTTCGACATGAAGAAGCTTCAAACGTCGATGGCAAAGGTGACGGTCAAAGATAAGGCTGTGTTCTCACGACAGTTTGCTGTGCTAGTAAGTGCTGGTGTGGCAATGGTTAGAGGGCTTGGTGTGTTATCTGAGCAATGCACCAACCCCAAATTCAAAGCAGCGCTGTTGGAAATCAGCTCTGATGTCCAGCAGGGGATGAACCTTTCCGATGCGATGCGCAAGCATCCGAGCTGTTTTGATAACCTGTATGTCGCCATGATTCAAGCAGGCAAAGTGGGCGGGGTGCTGGATGAAGTACTAAATCGTTTGGCAAAACTGCTGGAAGATGTCGCCCGCTTACAGAACCAGATTAAGGCGGCACTCTCTTATCCCGTTGTGGTAGGCGTGCTGGCGACAATCATTTTTGTAGCGATGACGGTGTTTCTGCTGCCTGTGTTTGCGAACATTTTTGAGGATATTGGGGTCGAGTTGCCGCTGTTTACGCGGGCAATGATGGGCATTAGTGAGTTTCTCCGCAGCCCCAAGGTACTCATTCTGTTCATCATTATTCCTGCATGTATTTTTGCCTACAATCAGTACTACAAAACACGGGTCGGGCGCGAGACGATCGATCGCCTTTCCTTGAAAGTGCCTCTCTTCGGCGATTTGATTCAGAAGACGGCGACTGCCCGCTTTTGCCGTACGTTTGGTTCGTTAACGCGATCGGGTGTGCCGATTCTGACGTGTTTGGAGATTGTGCGTGATACAGCGGGCAATCAAATCATTGCCAATGCGGTTGATGAAGCACGACGCGAGATTCAAACAGGTGGCATGATTAGCATTGCGCTCCAGCGAGAGCAGGTTTTCCCACTGATGGCGATTCAGATGATTAGCATTGGTGAAGAAACAGGTGAAATCGATCAGATGCTCATGAAGGTGGCGGATTTTTATGAGGACGAGGTGGAGCAAGCGGTGAAGGCGCTAACCAGCATCATGGAGCCGATTATGATCCTCTTCCTGGGCGGTATGGTGGGTTCGATTCTGCTGTCGATGTATCTGCCAATGTTTGCGGTGTTTGAGAAACTGGGTTAAGCCCGATCGTCAGCGAACGTATGTCTATTAACCGAACTCACTACGAAGCAGTTTTGGCTGAGTGTTGTGATGCGCTAGGGGCGATCGCCCTACTCAAGCAGTATCGCCCTTACCTGGAACTGCTTCCCAGTATGCGTCGTCCCGATGAGAGCTTGATTACGATTCCGCTGCCGATCGTCAAGTTTCGTCATGCCGCCTCTCCCAGCGGATCGGGTGGCACAGGTACTGAAGCGCTGTGTTTACCATGCGATCTGGCGATTCTGATGTGCGATCCAGAATGGAAGATTAAAACTGGTGTCGAGGTTTTCGTCTTTATCCACCGACCCGGAGAAGACTTCTCTGATTTGCTCAGTCGATGGCGACAAACACAGGTTGTGCTCAGTCGTGGCTATGAGTGGGATCTGCCATTGCGCTACAAGCATATTCTGAGCGAAGGGGCTGACAACACTTACCCCTTGTTTGTAGTGTTTGAAGAGACACCAGAGCGCATAAAACGTGGGCTAAAAGGTGCCTTTCTGCCGTTTGTGGTGCAGCAAGCCTGCGACATTGCCGTGGAAGAGACGATCGAACCAACCGTTGAGGTTGTGTCTGTCGATGATGCTGGCTCCTAACGGCTAGGGCGTGTTTTAAAACCCTCGAAAGCCCCCAACCCCCAAACTTGGGGGCTTACAAACCAGCTTCAAAGTCCCCCAGAATTGGGGGATTGAGGGGGCAGAAGTTCTCGGTAACAAAGCAATTAGGAGTTTTAAAACACTGCCTAGGCTTAGACAGCTTGACTAGCGATCGGATTGCGTGTCGTGATCAGGCGCAGCCTCCGTAGTGGGTAGATAAGCATTGAGATCACCAAAGGTTTTGGGCCAAGGTTGAGTGGATGCTGCGATCGGTGAATCAACATCAGCATCAAGCTGCGGCGACTCATCAATGTCTAGGATGGCTGGCGTAAAAGCAACGTTCCCTAAATTTTGCAGCGCCTGTAGCGCCTCCGTAGCAGACTGGTAACGTTTCCTAAAGTCATAGCGCACCATTTTGCTGAGCACTTCTGCAAACGCATAACTGACCTGCGCTCGGTGTCTCCAGGGAATCTCACCCGTGTTTTTATCCTGAGTGAGTTGATTGGGCGACAAGCCAGTCAGCGCTTGAATGCCTGTCATGCCAACCGCATAAACATCACTATTAAAACGGGGATTACCCGCACACTGTTCGTTAGGCATATAGCCCTGAGTGCCAATGCCAACGGTAAAGCCAGTGCGCCGATCGTCTTCCGTCAACTGGCTGATTTCTTTGACAGCTCCAAAGTCGATCAGGACGAGTTTGCCATCAGAGCGACGGCGGATAACGTTGTTCGGTTTGATATCTCGGTGGATGACATGATGACTATGGACAAACTCCAGAATTGTCAGCAATTCTTGCACGATCGCTACCACTCTAAATTCAGGCACCTGCTTGCCTAGCGATAATTCACTACTCAGCGGTTGCCCTGGAATAAACTCTTGAACCAGGTAAAATTCTTGATCTTCCTCAAAATACGCCAGCAATTGCGGAATTTGCTTGTGTTTGCCCAGTTTTTCGAGCGTTTCTGCCTCTTGCTGAAACAAGCGCCGCGCCAGTTGAAACAATTTAGGGTTATTACTGTTGGGGCGAAGCTGCTTGACAACACAGGCTGGGTTACCCGGTCGCTGAGTATCTTCAGCGATATACGTTTCGCCGAAACCACCAGAGCCAAGCACTTTTCTAATGGTGTAGCGCCCCATCAGCTTCTTCCCAAACATCTCTTGCTCCCGGTATTCCGGCAGCAGATCTTTTAGATCATCTTGCTCACTTTTACTAATGATTTCTTGAATCAGCGGTGAACCTGCATAGTCTTTGATCGTACGGCGCAGCTTGAATTTTTCGCTGGCAATGCCAAGAAAGAGGTAGGCAGTTCCACTAAGCGCGATCGCGCTCATTGGTACAGCGGCAGGTAGGATCAGCCGCTGCTGAGTAAAGACAATATAAGTAACGCCGCCCCAAAGCAGCATCAGACCCATTGCTACTGCAAAACGCCGTAAAGCACGCTTTGTCCTGCTTTGAAGGAAGCCTGCTGCCACCACCACAACGAACACAAAGACTCCCTGGAGTGGTGCGCTAGTGATGCCATCAGCAATTGATTGATTGTCTAGAAGGGTCGCGATCGCATTCGCATTCACTTCTACCCCAGACATGAGCTGACCATACAAAGGGCTACCGGAAAAAGGAGCCGCATGAAAGTCTTGTGACAGCTTGAAGGTGGGACCAACGAGCACAATTTTGTCTTTGAACGCACCGCGTTTTGCAAGCGTCTGCCAATTACCAGGATCAAGCACGTGCCAAAAGGCTATCTGCTCAAACGTGCCAGCGGGACCGTAGAAAAAGATATTCTCGCCTCGTGGTGCCGGATACCTTAGCTGAGAGGAGCGCATTGCCGCTTCTGCAAAGGATGGCATCACAGTCTGGGAACCGATTAACCACTCTTGAGGTGGCTTTGAGAGGTTTGTCTGAGCCATTTGTTGCGTAAACCGACTGCCCAGTAGATGAATCCGGCTGTTTGGCTCAACGAGGTAGTTAATGGAGCCAACAGACATCGGTTTGGTCTGGAACAGGTCGTGCGGTCCCAGTAGCTGCGTCAGAATGCCTTGAGCGGTGTTTGTATCCTCATATTGAGCCGCTAAGGTCACGCGTCCTGCATAGCGCTGTAACGCCTGCTGCAACGCCCGATCGCCCTCAGGGTCGCTGCTGGGGGAATCAAAAATCAAATCGATCGCCACCGATCGCGCACCAGCCGCCATTAATTGATCGATCGCCCGTGCATAGGCTGCCCGGTTCCAGGGCCAAGTCTGCAAGGGCTTCAAGAACGCATATTTTTTTTGGTCGATCGGATAAACTTTCTTCCCTTGCGAAAGAGAATCTTCGTCGATCGCCAGGATAACTACTGCTTGCGGTGGTTTGACTGGACCGCGCAACTCAAAAAAGAGGGTCTGTACCTGACGCTCCAGCAGTTGAGACAGGTTCGATTGGCTGGCAGTCAGTAGCGCTGCTGCGATCGCCACTGCCCCCACGGCAAGATGCCCAAAGCCAGTCGCTTTTGGAGCGTGTAAGCGCGATTTCAGCGTGTTCGTCAGGCGTTTGGTCGTAGAAGGAGTCTTAACCGTCAGCGGTTCTGTTTGAGGCAGCGGCAGATTCTTAGACATCTTCAGGTTTACGTAGGGAACTTTCAATCAACGCACCCGACTGCTGATGTATGAGATAGACCTTCACTACGACCTATCTTAAGCGATTGCCAAGGATAAGAAAGCCTCCCAGTTCTAAGGCACAAAAGGCTGTTGGCTCTACTCACGTTTCATCATTCTACTCACAGCGTAAGACAGGATGTTGAGTTGCCACAGATGAGAATGAGAATGAGGAAAAATAGACTCATATCACGTTAGTCTTAATTTTTCCTAGTATAGTGATGAAGTTCTTGGCTTTCGCTGCTGGTCAGACACCTTTCCGTGCCCCTGCCTTGCTTCATCAACCTGACTTTGAGTATGGATGAACGGTTACAAAAGCTATTGTCTCAATGGGGTATTGCGTCGCGTCGTCAAGCGGAGCAGATGATTCTGGCTGGACGGGTACAACTTAATGGCACGATCGCTCAGCTTGGGCAAAAAGCAAACCCTATTGTTGATCAAATTGCCGTTGATGGCGTTTTCATACAGCCCGCCGATCGCCCTACATCAATTTATCTTTTGCTCCACAAGCCTGCGGGTGTGCTTTCCACCTGTACCGATCCCTGGCAACGTCCAACAGTGCTTGATCTGCTGCCAGACTCCCTCAAAGAGGGTCACGGCGTTCATCCAGTCGGGCGTTTAGATGCAGAGTCTACAGGAGCGCTCCTGCTGACTAATGATGGAGCTTTGACCTTTTATCTCACCCATCCCCGACACCACATCCCCAAAACGTATGAAGTCTGGGTTGAGGGTTGCCCTGATGAGTCAGTGTTACAGCAATGGCGGCAAGGAGTCCTGTTATCTGGTCGCCGTACATTACCAACTAACGTCACTGTGCTGGAACAATCTCCACATCGTAAAACACTATTGCGGATCGTTTTGACAGAGGGCAGAAATCGCCAAATTCGTCGTATTGCCGAACAGTTAGGGTATCCAGTACTACAGTTGCACCGGACGGCGATCGGTACGATTCAACTGCAAGCTCCGGGCGCAGCGATTCTGCCAAGTGGTCAATATCGTCCGTTGAAAGATACAGAGATTACCTTCTTGAACGCTCAACTTGACCTACCATCAAAGAGGGAGACTGCGACGCGCGAGGAGTACAGCCGATGATTAACCAAATGGTTCAAATTAACCCAGAGCAGGCGCTAAGGCTCAAAGAGCTGGGCTATCAGTTGCAGCAGTTTCGTCAAAAGCAGCGGATTTCGCTGGAAACAGTTGCCAAAAAAACGTTGATTCCAGTCCGTCTGCTGGCTGCGATCGAAACTGGAGACATTGATCAATTGCCTGAGCCTGTTTATGTACAGGGGTTTATTCGCCGTTATGCTGACGCGATCGGGATCGATGGAGTAGAGCTGGCGAATGCGTTTCCCGCCCAAACGGACTTAAGAGCGTCCAAAGCCTCCTGGCGAGGTACCGTGCAGGCACAGTTGCGACCATTGCATCTCTATCTGATCTATATGGTGCTGGTAATTAGCGCAGTGAGTGGGCTGTCTTATCTGCTAAACCGCTCGTCAACCCCACAGTTGAGTGGTCTCGATAAAACCAACACTGGGACGATCGCCCCGATACCCAAAGAAGCCGCTACCGTCACGCAGCCTAGTGCCTCCTCTTTACTAGCGAGCAAGCAGCCAGACGTTGCGCCCGTCTTACCCACTCAGCAAAAGTCTGTCCGCATTGGTGTGACGATGACTGCGCAATCCTGGGTGCGCATCGTTGTTGATGGCAAGACTGAGTTTGAAGGCGTGTTGTCCGAGGGTACCCAGCGCGCTTGGGAAGCGAATAAGCAGCTCATCTTGCGTGCGGGCAATGCGGGGGGGATCATGGTTAGCCTGAACGATAGTGCAGCAAAGCGGTTAGGAGAGCCAGGTGCTGTGGAAGAGGTTACCTTTGGAGCGAATGCTAAAGCAGCGCAGGTATCACCGTCTGAGACTCTAACGGCATCAAGCTCAAATTCGTTTTAGAACGCCGTGGGACAATGATGTGACAAAGCACTGTAGAGCTGCTTTTTGATGATCGTGTGCAGAATCATGTCTTTGAGGTTCACGTCAGCCATCCAGGTGTGACTTCAAGGCTTGCAGGTGTTTTTGATGGCTTCCGACTCATTTTCTAGCCCTTCTTGCTAATTACCCTTACACGTGGACGGTAAACCGAGCGTATGGGCGGTAAACCGACGATCGCAGCCATTCAAGCAGCAAGTTACTATAAAGAAAGGTAAAACTGTTAATCAGAAATCGGAGTTAAACCTTATGGCAATCTTTGGATTGGGCAAAAAGCTCAGCCTACCGACTCCTGAAGAAGCGTTGCCAGGACGGACAGAGCCTCTACCCGTTCCTGCCAAGCACTTTGTCAATGGTAATCCGCTCAAACCGCCGTATCCCGATGGTTCTGAGGTGGCTATGTTTGGCTTAGGCTGTTTTTGGGGTGCAGAACGTAAATTTTGGCAGCAAGACGGCGTTTTTTCCACGGCTGTTGGCTATGCAGCCGGGGTCACACCCAACCCGACTTATCAGGAAGTTTGTTCGGGCAGGACAGGACACAATGAGGTCGTGCAGGTTGTTTTTGATCCTAAAGTGGTCAGCTACGAAACGCTACTCAAAGTTTTCTGGGAAAGCCACAACCCAACGCAAGGGATGAAACAAGGCAACGATACAGGCACTCAGTATCGTTCTGGCATTTATGTGCATTCTGACGCGCAGCGAGAGCTGGCAGAAGCGTCACGTGTTGCTTATCAGCAGGCGTTGAATGCTTCAGGCTACGGCGAGATCACCACTGAGATCATTGATGCACCGACGTTCTATTACGCCGAAGGCTATCATCAGCAGTATCTTGCTAAGAATCCAGGTGGCTATTGCGGGTTAGGCGGGACAAACGTTGCTTGCCCGATCGGTGTAGCGACTGCATAGAGGTGGTCAATCGCTAGGGGCTGTCATCAATTACAACTACACATGACTTGCAGCAAGGGTTCCAGCCCCTAGCCCGGTGTGTTAGGACGGGCGCGATCAGGCTGATACCGCAAGGTTTTGGAGCGAATTGATGATGCGCCCTAGTGCTGCGTCACAGCTTAATTCTAGGGTAGATGGTTTTGGTCAGGCTTGCTGGACAGATGTTTCAGAGATCACTAACCCTAGTTTTTAGAGTTGACGCAGCAATAGCTTGCAAGCTAGAGACTAAGATCAGCAACACTAGATCATTATTTTTTGTGAGCACTACTGGGAGTCAGAATCTTGGGTTTGCTGAGTAGGCTCAGTTTGGATAGCCTTCACCCAAACCTGCATCTGATTGAGCGTGAGCGGTCCGTACTGAGTGGCTAAGGCGACATCAGCGGCATCACGTCCGTAGGCGATCGCAATCCTATGACCGCGTGGTTCTGCCTGCGTCGCGTCAAAGGTAAACCAGCGATCGCCCACATAGGCTTCAAACCAGGCATGTAGATCCATTGGATCAAGCCGATACAGGTATCCCACAACCATGCGTGCTGGAATACTGAAACTGCGGCAGAGAGCGATCCCCAAATGAGCAAAATCGCGGCAAACGCCTACTTTCTTGGCGGCAGTATCAACGGCTGATGTAGACGAGTCACTGGTGCCATACTGATACGTCACATTGGTGTGAATCCAGTGGCGAATTGCTTCGACTTGTGTGTAACCTGGCGGACAATCGCCAACAATCTGACTGGCTAAAGCACCGAGACGATCGGCTTCGCAGTAGCGGCTGGGCAGCAAAAATTGCAGAACCGTTTCGGGTAAATCTTGCACGGGGACATACGGAGCCGTCAGCTCTACGTCGATCGTGGCAGCAGCCTCGACACAGGCAGTTGTGTAGACGCGGAAGTGCCCTTCAGGAACGACTAACCGCTGACACAAATTACCGTAGCTGTCCGTATATTCGACCACTGGAGTCACTGGCTCTAGCGTATACTCTTCGCGCAGAACCCACTGCCCCGCGCCGCTGCGAGGTCGCAACATTAAAATCAGCGGCGTTAGTGCTGTTGCTTCAAACACAAGCTCACAGCCAGCTTCTAGTCGCATCAATCCCTCTCTCTACCACCATTTGCGATTGTCCCAAAACCACTGTCGCTGTTTTTGACGAGTGCCTGTGAGTGGTTTGCCACGGAGCAATGCCCAAGTGACCGCATCAATCACACCCTCCGCTTTAAGTTTGTGCTGTTGCTGGAAATCAACAATACACGCCTGCGTTTGAGGGCAAAAAATGCCGTTGCGATCGATGTCGTACCCATTCACCCGTAGCAGTCCCTGCAATTCCGCCACATCCGCCCCTGTATGTCCCCGCCTGAGCAGACGGCTTCCAGGTCGAATGGCTGTTTTCAATACTCTCCACGTTTTAGGTCCAACACAGCCATCAATCCGTAAACCATGCTGCCGTTGGAATGCTTTGACGGCTGCCTCAGTTAAGTAGCCAAAATTGCCATCCACTCGCAGCTTAGAAAAGCCATGTGCAATTAACAATTCCTGCAACTCAGCGACAGTTGAACTGATCGTCCACGGGTGTAGCGTCGGTCCAATGATGGCGGCAGCGGTAGTTGTGTTTTCAGCCCGTGAATGAGATTCCACGATCGATCGCTCCTGCTTTGTGCTCCTGATAAGCTGAATGAGTCGCTTACCGCTTTGAGTTTCTTGTTTTATCTCATAACCCTATCAAGGTTTCACTATATCGACAGCAATAATGGCGACAAAGGTTTAGACTAAGGGACAGCTATCAATCGTGATGCGATCAGTCCATGCAATGATGGCAAGGGTCGCACTAACCCAAACGCCTATTTAAAGGTTTTGGCTTAAGCAATGGCAATGGAGCTGTACCAGCGGCGATCGCTCTTTACCAATGACCTGTAGAAGCGTGTAGCCCCTCTTAGTCTTGGCGATAGTTTCATGATGCTCATAATGATGTCAAAACTCTGTCACCATTTCACTGCATGAGGTTGCACCTTGATAGAGGATGAAGTCAAAAATCCGATCGCAAACAGCACCTCAACAAGTGAGCAAGGGCTTAGTTCGATGAAAAAGTTAGTGAGAGGGTTACGAGAGTTCCGTGCAACGTACTTCTCGACCCACCGAGAGTTATTTGAGCAGCTTTCACACAAGCAGAAGCCAAGAGTTTTGTTCATTACGTGCTCAGACTCCCGTATTGACCCAACTCTCATTACCCAGGCTAAGCCCGGTGAGCTGTTTGTCATTCGTAACGCTGGCAACATCATTCCACCGTTTGGTGCCACCAATGGCGGTGAAGGTGCCACTGTTGAGTATGCTATTCATGCGCTGGGCATTGAACAAATTGTGGTGTGTGGGCATTCTCACTGTGGTGCCATGAAAGGGCTGCTACAACTGGGTAAGTTGGAAGAAGAAATGCCGCTTGTCTACGACTGGCTGAGACATGCTGAGGCGACTCGTCGCTTGGTAAGGGAAAACTACGATGAGTATGAAGGTGAGGAACTGCTAGAGATTACGATCGCCGAAAACGTTTTGACGCAGATCGAAAACCTTCAGACCTATCCGGTCATTCACTCCAGACTCTATCAAGGGCGGCTTAAAATCTACGGTTGGGTCTACCACATTGAAACAGGTGAAGTCTTTGCCTATGACGCAACCGACCATCACTATGTACCGCTCCCTCAAATTTTTGGGGACGATCAGGAAACATCTGGAAAATCTACGGGTAGCTTTCCGTCACCCGTTGCCTGTGAATTACCCCAGCGCTTTAAAGGCGCTGTAGCCAGCACGAATGGACAGGCTCAGCAGCCTCAGCCTCAGGGTGCTCAAGAGTTAGCAGCAGAATTTCGGCTGTCCCCTGAACAGGCAGAGCGCATCTACCGGGGGTCGAAGGGGAGATGAGCGCGATCGCGCCTGTAGCAAGCTGCTGTCGCAACGCCATTTTCAACGAGTTTGAAGAAAATCTGCGTTCGTGAAGCGATTGAAAAGAACACGCTAATCTTGAGGCATGGCAGGACATTTTCGCTGCCTGCTTTTGGAGATGGACAAACGAGTTTTAACGCGATGTGCAACTAATTCGCCCTCATCCCCACCCTTCTCCCCAGGGAGAAGGGCTTCCAGACCGTTCCGGTTCCCTCTCCCATCGGGAGAGGGCTAGGGTGAGGGCAGTTTTGGCAGGTATTTTAGGAAAGTCGCACATCGCGTAGTTTTAGACTTGGTGAAGTCCAGTTTCATTCATCACACATCGCACAATCAAGGAGAGAGGCATGACTGTTTTCAACTGGCGCAGGGCGATCGCGCCGCTCGTGTTGTCCGTATTGCTCTTGGTCACAGGCTGTAGCGCTAAAGAGCCGTCGCCATACGCTCAAGCGCAGCAAGAAAGTACTCAGAAAGGTGCTCAACCTGCCGTTGCTAAAAATGCAACCCAGGGCAGCAGCTTTAATAAATTCTTTCCCAAGCCCGGTGATGGGTATGAGCGAGTTTTCACACAAGAGAAAAAAGGCTTTGCCGAAGCGAAGCTGAAGAAGGGCGGCAAAGATCTGGCGATGCTGGCGATTTCGGATGCGACGGCTGATGTCACGGCTGGTATAAGCGCGACAAAGAAGTTTGAGAAGAGCACGACCAAAATTGCGAGTTACCCAGCCGTCGATGTGGGTACGACGCAAACCGCCGTTCTGGTTGCCGATCGCTATCAGGTGAAAGTGTTATCGCGTAACCCAACCTTTACTAAAGCCGATCGTCAGGCATGGCTGCAACGGTTTGATCTGGCTGGATTAGCAAGACTGAAGAAATAAGCGGTAATCAACATCCCACAAAGCACTGTTTTGTAAGCAATCTACTTTTAACTTATGAGCAAATCCATTTTTGAATTGGTTGATGGGCTACCCACTGGTGGCGTTACCGTCATGGCGTTGCGATCGCTTGATTTCGCAGTGCCAGGGCAGTGGCAGAATCTGACTGGCTTCACCAACACCATTCGTGAAGTCACTGGTGAAACGGATGAAGCGTTGGTGCAGCAAATCGGTGAACGCGCCGTCTATCTGTTCAACGACAAGACTCAGGGCTATCAGCGTGCTCTCTGGCTTTACCAGACGGTAGACAGTGCCTCTGGCGCACTGGGAGCCGCCGCCATGGCAAATAAAGTGGGGCAGGACATCTCCTTTCTCGGCTTTTTAGGCAATCTCACTCCGAAGCCGGAGAAAGCGCAGAGCATTGACTTAACCGTAAAGCTGGTCGTCGAGTTGGTCGCCTTCTGCCAGATCAATGGCATTCCAGGCGACAGCATTGGCGACTTCCTGGCAGCGCTGGGCGATTATGGTGGCGAATCCTTAATGCGGATGGCAGCTTTAGTTTGCTTCGATGGGTTGATTCCGCTGGGTCCTGACTTTATTTTGAAAGGGCTATCCACCATTCAAGGGCTATCGCCTAAAGAACTGGAGAGCAACCAGACGTTCAAAGGCGTGAGTGACCTCATTCCAGGTGGAGACTCGGCTGGCAAGCTAGGGTTCATCAACCAGAGCTTTGATTCAGTGAAGGGCTGGATGAGCGACTTTGTTTCGTCCCGTGGACTGACTCAAGATAATGTGCTGGACAACCTCACCAAGTTTGTTGAAGTATCCAAAGATAAGCTCGACTACGTGGGCGCGTTTCTCGACATCTCAGTGAATTACTATACTCATACAGGCACCCAAACGCTAGCTCGTCGTCTAATTGAGCGTGCTGTAGCGGAAATTTAAGCGCGATCGCCAACTCGGAGTAGGGCGTTGCAGAATACATGTATGAATTGCCCTCATCCCCAACCCTTCTCCCCAAGGAGAAGGGAGCAGAGACGCTTGTCCCCTCGCCCTTTGGGAGAGGGCTAGGGTGAGGGCAACCCAAGCGCTTCATACCCAGATCCAGCAACGCCCGGAGTAGAGACGTTAGCTGTAATGTCTCTACTTCTGGCTATTTTATGCGCCAGCCTAATTGTTCTAAAGCTTGGCGCTGTCCGCAAATAACGGTATTCGTTGACGGGCAAAAGATAATTGCGTTCTCGTTGCTGTCGATCGTACGAATATAGCAGTCGGCTAACTTGGTGCCGTGACGATCGCACACAACCGTCTGTCCAATTTTCCACTTCATCACAATGCGTCGGATCTCACTTCCCTTACAGTAAGGCAAAGCATGTTTAGAGAACATCCTGCGCTCATCACCCGACTGGGTGAATGTTTCGTGTCGGCGCTTGACGCGATCCTTTCCTCGTTAAAGCTGAAGGGCTGATTTGCGGTGGTTAACGGCAGTTACGCCCGCTGAGTCCAATACCTTGCCTTGCTCGACCACGGCATAGAGCAGCCAATGGTCGCCGCATTCCATGCGGTTCTGCACAGTGCATTCTAGATAAGCGAGCGCTTCGGTGAGTATGGGGCAGCCATTGGTTGCCGTCTCAGTGGCGATCGTCGCAAACGGGTCATCGCCCAGGCTGGGTGGTTTAAGAAAGTGTCGCCGGAGATTTTTGCCCTGCTTGAGAATATTGAGCACAAACGGTTCGCCTGTGCGCGAGAGCAGATCGGCAGTCTGAGCTTTGGCGATCGCAATTGTTAACCCTGGCGGGTTGAAGCTTGCCTGCGAAACCCAGGAAGTGAGGAAACCTAGTCGGGCATCGTCTTGTTTAGCGGTGAGGACGCAGAGCGAACCTGTCACCCGTCCAACCGCCTGTCCCGTGCGATCGGTTTGCACCTCCGCCGTATTTTGGTAGGGTGCCCGAATTCGTTTTTCTTTGCGGAGGCTCTGAGCAAACTCAGTCCCTGCGGCTTCGCACTGTTGCAACGTCTCGTCTGTCGGCTTGAACTTAATTCGCAGTGTGTCAAAGCCCAGACGATAACCAGAGTCTTTGAGCTTTTCTTCAATTTGATCAACCGCTTCGCCACTCCAGCCGTAGGAGCCAAACACACCAGCCAGAAGCGTCCTTGGAGCCGTAGACAGAATAATACCCAGAGCGGTCTGAATTTGCGTTGGTGCATGACCGCCCAGCGTTGGTGAGCCAATGATAAACCCGTCGCATTGCTCAATCAGGCTGGTTAGCGCGGCAGTGTCGGCAAACTCACAGTTCACACTCTCAACATTTACGCCTGTTTGGGCAATGCCTTTGGCGATCGCCTGCCCGATCGCTGCCGTATTGCCATAAGCAGAGGCATAGAGCAACGCCACCGTCAGATCCTTTGTTTGCTGCTGTTGGCTCCACTCGCGGTAATCATAGGTCAAACGGCTAAGGCTGTAGCGCACCATTGGTCCATGACCGGGGGCATAGAGTTTTACCTTGGCAAAAGTTGCAAACTTATCTAATGCCGCCTCAACCTGGCGAGTTTGAGCGGCGTGTAAACAATCAAAATAGTAGTGCCGATCCTCATCCAACTGCTTCCAGTTCTCATCCAGTACGGGTTCATCGCAGATGTGAGCACCGAAAAATTTGTCGGTAAACAGAATGCGTGTGGCAGGGTCGTAGGTACAAAGGGCATCATGCCAGCGGGGTGTGGGCACAAACACAAAGCGAAGTTCGTGTCCCTGACCGAGATCAAGCACCTCGTCTCCGCGAATGGGTTTGATCTCTGCGTCGCCTTCTACCCAAACCGCACGCAATGAGATCGCCGCTGGTTTCGAGCAAATTACCGTTGCCTGTGGTGCCAAAGCGAGCAGTTTCCTGAGCGTGACGATGCGGTTGGGGTTCACATGTCCCACAATCACATAGTCGAGTTGGGATAGATCCGTGCGTTGCTGCAACGCAGCGAGAAAAATCTCCGTAAACGATTCGCCTGGCGGATCAAGCAGCGCCGTTTTATCTGCCTGAATCAAATAGGCATTGGCTGTCGTGCCCTTTTGCCGCCCATACTCCACCTCAAATTTGAGTCGATCCCAGGTGCGCGATCGCAGCACCATCGTTCCCTCGCCAATTTCCGCTACCTGTACATCGCGGGGTCGAGACACAACAGGTGGCACAGCGTCAATCGTGGCATCTGCTTCAGTCTCTACGTCTGCGATCGCCTCATGCACATCCGTTTCCCGCAAGGCATCAGGGGACGGATTAAACGGTTTAAAGAAGTTAGAAAAGGCTTTGAAGAACGGATTAGACGAAGACATGGTAGAAGTTGGGGATGAAGGAAACGAGCTGATAATGTGCTAGACCACGATGCAACATTAACGCATCACTCAAAAACTCTAGTGGGGATATTTAGCTCAAACATTGGCGATCGCGCAGTCTAGTAACATGCTGAGTCTCCAATTACGGCACCCAGATGCTCTCAGCCCAAATTTCCTCACTTCCTTCGGGAAGGTCTAGAGGTTGTTCTGACTCGGTAAAGAAAATAAGTCCCTTGTAACTTGAAAGATACTCATAAATATTTCCAAAAAAGCCACCAGTTGCACAAATTACAAGTGGCTCTTGTTGACGCTGTAGAACGTTTAGAAAATTCTCAGGTGTTACCTTCACAATCGCCCCAGAGGCGTTAAGTGCTCTTGCACGTGCTGCTGCGGCTGCACCTGCTGCGGCTGCGCCTGAGCTATAAGTCATAACTCACCTCCATTTTTTGTGGTTAGTTCATCTATCAGCAAGGCTGTGTATCGAGGATTTACTGCTAATTCTCTTAGAGCTTTTACACGTAACAGCTCTAGTAATGGTTGCCCACTTTCCGATGATGCACTGCCGTTAGCCCATCCTGGTTGGATAGTCGTCCTGCGTCGATCGTGCTGTACACAATCCAATGGTCGCTGCACTCCAGGCGACTGGTTACTTCGCACTCCAGATACGCCAATGCCTCTGCCAGAATCGGTGAGCCATTGGTGGCAGGATAGGTTTTGATGCCAACAAAGCGATCGGCACCCGGCGCAAAGCGTTTCAGAAAATGCCGCATTAAGGGCTGGTAGTTGCCTTCTTCGAGAATGTTGAGCACAAAGCGATCGCCCACGTGCATAAAGGATTCGATCGCCCGATCTTTGGCAACCGCGATTGTAATGCCCAATGGCTCGACGCTTGCTTGAGCAACCCAGGAAGCAAGCATGGCGCTGGACGCTGTACCCTTTTGAGCTGTGATGATGTAAAGCCCGCCGCTCAGTCGTCCCAGCGCTTTATCTAAATCGCCATCCAGAGATTTCATTTGCTTGATCGTGCGATCGCGGGTCAGCCATTGTCCCAGGTCAGTGCCCGCTTCATCGCAGAGTTGGTAGACTGCCTCAGTGGGTGCCTCCTTCACCAAAATGGGTGGAAAGGCTTCGGTCAGCCCGACATCTTGCAGCTTGTTTCGCAGTAGATGAACGGAATCATCATCGCCGCCCCCGCTTTCAAAAAGACCGAATGACTGTTTCGCATGGGTTGCAGCTAGAATCGTTCCCAGAGACGCTTTCGCTGTGGGCGCGAAGTCACCGGACTGGGGCGGCATTGCAATGACCACACCAGAGGCAAGGCTAACCAGTTCCCGGATTTCGTGAGGTTCTGCCGTGCGGAGATCCATCTGTTCAACGGCAACACCTGTTTTGAAGATGCCCTGGACGATCGCGTGTGCCAACCGCTCCGCTTCGCCGTAGTCCGAAACGTAGAATAGCGCTACCGTTGTAACGGCTTTTGCCTGTTCTTGACTCCAGGTACGATAGCGTCCGACGAGTTCATCCAGGTTAGATTGCAAGAGAGGACCATGCCCGGTGGCAATTGTCACTACACCCGGCAGATCGCCCATGCGCTTGAGGGCAGACAGCACCGATCGCGCATTGGGACCCATTAAGCAGTCGTAGTAGTAGCGAAAATCGTGTTCGATGAGTTCCAAATCTTCATCAAAGGTGGAATCATCGCAATAGTGCATCCCAAACGCGTCGCAGGTAAACAGCACTTGCGTTTGGTGATCGTAGGTAAAGATGGTGTCGGGCCAGTGCAGATTGGGTGCAGACACAAACTCCAGGATATGACCGTTGCCAAGATCGAGGCGATCGCCATTCTTCACCAGCTTGCGCTCAAACGGCTGATGCACCAGATCTTCGAGAAACTGGATTGCTACTTTTGCGCCCACAACCGTTGCATGCGGAGCCAGTTTCAAAATGTCTGCTACTAAACCGCTGTGATCCGGCTCCGTATGGCTAATGATTAAATAATCAATGTCAGTGGGATCAATCAGCCCCTTTAACGTATCCAGGTAGAGTCGTCGAAACTTTTCGTGGGAGGTGTCAACCAGAGCCACCTTTTCACCACGAATCAGAAACGAGTTGTAGGTCGTACCGTTGTTAAGCGCGAACTCAATATCAAAGCGCTCTCGATCCCAGTCAAGGCAGCGAATAGCAGTGGTATCCGTCTCGCTAACGCCGTCGGGATGTGCCAATGCGACGGTCTCAAGGGTCAATCGCTGAACCCGATCGGTGAGTGCTACCATACCTGCCTCTCTGTCTAACGACGTTTAGGTTTCTGTCACTTGCTACACCCCTATTATCAGTTGAGCGATCGCGATCTGTAAAGTTTTGTTAGGTAAACTTACTTATCAGCCCTGCTTATTACCAGCGTGTCTAGCAACCATGCAACTTCGCTCGAAGTAATGACTAATACGACGTGCGCTTTCATAGAATACTTGCTAAGCGCCCTCACCCTAGCCCTCTCCCAGCAGGAGAGGGAACCAGAAACGTCTGAAAGTCCTTCTCCCTGGGGAGAAGGGTTGGGATGAGAGCAAATTAGTTGCACATTGCGTTAACTAACAACTAAAAACCAACAACAACTAATGACCGTCTGGGAAATCGATTTTTACCGTCGTCCTTTACAAGATGAGGCTGGCAATCCGCTTTGGGAGCTGTTGATTTGCACTCCTACAGGAGATTTTCAGTATCAGGCGTTTTGTTCACAGGCAGAAGCGAGTGCAGGCTGGCTCGTCGCGCAGCTACAGATGCTTGTGGAGAAGGGGCATTCACTCCCCGATCGCATCCGCATCTTTCGACCGCAAACCTTTAACCTCATTGAACAGGTTGGAAAACAGCTTGAAATTGCTGTAGAGCCAACTCGCCGTACACCCACACTCAAGCGCTGGCTAGAAGAGAGAGCACGCCAATATTCCACGCTGGCAAGCTATACCAGACAACCCTATCAACCACTAGCGCTTGATAAACTGCCACCCGTGCCTCTGTCAGAAACACTGTGGGGCGATCGCTGGCGGTTTGCTGCCTTACCTGCTGCTGATCTGGTGAATGCGTTCAGCGATCGCATGATTCCGATTCTCGACCTGCCCGATTCGCTGTTACCGATCAACCTGGGGCTTGCGTCTACCGTGCCCATTCCCGGTGTGGTCATTGATGGGGGACGACAGGCAATGCGGTTAGCTCTCTGGCTACAACAGGCACAACCCGTCTCGCTCAGCCACATTCCCGGCGCACCGGATGGCTTAATTTTGGAGGCTGGCTTGGTCGATCGCTGGATTCTCACCACCTTTGAGGATGCCGAAGTTGCCGCTGCTGGACAAGCTTTTGAACGGCGTAAACAGCTCAGCCAAGGACTCCACTTCTTGCTGGTGCAACCTGATGATTCTGGTGTCACTTACAGCGGCTTCTGGCTGCTAAAGCCAGAGGACTAGCAGGATGAAGCGTGGCTCTGAAGCAACCCTGCACCTTACAATGATTCCTGGATGAGTAACCCAGTAGCTGGGTCAGTTCGCTCGAAAGCTGTGTTCTCGATCGCGCCTTCACTCGACACAACGACCAACGTGGTAACGGGTATTTTGGTCTGATGAGCCTCAAGCCACTGTCTTCTCATTGACACGGAGGACAGAACGCGATAAATCATGATTCAACCGTCATAACCAGTTTTCCACAATGCAACGTTTTTCAAACTTCAGGTTTTATCAACGCCCGGAGGCATGGACATGGATATCAGCTTGATTGTGTCCAACATTCTGAACCCACCGATCCTGTTTTTCTTTTTGGGAATGACGGCTGTTCTCGTCAAATCCGATTTGGAAATTCCTGCTCCTATCCCGAAACTCTTCTCGCTTTACCTGCTGCTTGCGATCGGCTTTAAGGGCGGGGTAGAGCTCATTAAAAGCGGTGT
Organism: Tildeniella sp.; assembly: GCF_059505325.1. Lineage (NCBI taxonomy): Bacteria > Bacillati > Cyanobacteriota > Cyanophyceae > Oculatellales > Oculatellaceae > Tildeniella > Tildeniella sp. The sequence goes on along the minus strand of NZ_JCACKI010000053.1, from coordinate 216,511 downwards.
GACTCAGGAAGTCATTCTGACGCTTCTCGCAGCCATGTTGATGGCTTGTTTTGTGCCGCTGTACACTTTTTTCATTCTGAAGCTGAAGCTTGGCATTTACGATGCCGCAGCGATCGCCGCTACATACGGCTCCATCAGCGCCGTTACCTTCATTACAGCGAGTGCTTTCTTGACTGATCTTGGCATTGCGTTTGATGGCTACATGGTCGCAGCGCTGGCTCTGATGGAGTCTCCAGCAATCATTGTGGGGCTGATCCTGGTTAGTCTTTTTACTGTGGATGAGAAGCGCGAGTTTTCCTGGTCTGAGGTGCTGCAAGAAGCGTTTCTTAACAGTTCAGTCTTTTTGCTCGTGGGTAGCCTCATCATCGGTGTCCTAACGGGAGAGCGCGGATGGAAAGTTCTGGAACCCTTCACCCAAGGACTGTTCTATGGCATTTTGACCTTCTTTTTGCTCGATATGGGATTAGTCGCCGCCAGAAGAATTAAAGACTTACAAAAAACCGGCGTTTTCCTCGTCTCGTTTGCCATACTGATTCCTATACTCAATGCAGGTATTGGGGTGCTGATCGCTAGGCTCATTCACATGCCTCAGGGAAATGCACTCTTGTTCTCCGTCCTGTGCGCTAGCGCATCCTATATTGCTGTCCCAGCCGCGATACGAATGACGGTGCCTGAAGCGAATCCCAGCCTATACGTTTCGACTGCTCTAGCGGTGACGTTCCCATTCAATATCATTGTGGGAATTCCGCTTTATCTGTACGCAATTAACCTGTTGTGGAGGTAAGTGCATGCATCTCGTTAAAAAAATAGAAATTATTGCCAACTCTTTTGAGCTTGGCAAGATTTTGGAGAACCTTGATAAATCAGGTGTATATGGTCATGCTGTCATTCGCAACGTAGCTGGCAAAGGTCTACGAGACGGCGAAGATTTAGACATGACCATGCTTGACAATGTTTATATCATTGCGTTTTGTATGCCTGAACATATCAAGACCGTTGCCGAAAACGTGCGTCCACTGCTCAACAAGTTTGGTGGCACCTGTTACATCTCAGATGTGATGGAGATTCGCTCCATTAAATGTATCGCTTCACTGTGAAACCACAACAAAACAAGTCGAAAATTTTAGCGATCGACGTTCAGCTATCAGTGGTCTGTAAAAGCTGGTAGCGATCCTAACTCTATTAGTTATTTTTTAACTGACGTTATTGAGACACAGAGTATGAGTTGCAAAAATGGTTTTATTGGTCGGCGCGATCTGTTTAAACTAGGGTCGATTGCAGCGTTTGGTTTAGCAGCAACCAGCAATTTACTCTGGCAGGTTGAACAGGCTCAAGCGGCTGAATTAACTGCGATCGAGCCTGCACTCAATCCTGAGGCAGCGTTGAAAAGGCTCGTGGAGGGCAATCAGCGCTTTGTCCAGCATCAGCCTCAATATCCCGATCAGTCTGCGAAACGGTTGCAGGAGGTCGCTCAAGTGCAACATCCTTTCGCGACTATTTTGAGTTGTGCAGACTCACGCGTTCCGGCTGAACTTGTGTTTGATCAAGGCATTGGCGACATTTTTGATGTGCGGATTGCAGGAAATATTGCCACACCGGAGGCGATCGGCAGCATTGAATATGCCGTGGCATTGGTCGGTACACCATTGTTGATGGTGCTGGGTCATGAGCGCTGTGGAGCCGTGACTGCCGCCGTCAAAAACGAACCACTCCCAGGCAAAATTGGCACGTTTGTCGAGCCAATTTTGCCTGCTGTAAAACGGGTGAAAAATCAACCAGGTGATGCGGTGGACAACGCGGTGGTGGCAAATGTACGCTATCAGATTGAACAGTTGCAGCGATCGACCTTACTTACAGAACGAGTGCAGTCCGGGAAGTTGAAAATCGTGGGCGGTCGTTACGACTTAGATACGGGCAAGGTAACGATGATTGCCTAGTTGGGCGGCAGTTATGGTATTGGTCTGTGTTGCTGAGCGAGAAACTATTTTATGCTTAAGAGCAATGTTCAGGGAGAACACTCTGTATGTCCGAGTTCGACCTCGAAATAACGCTGCGTGAGATTGCTAAGGAAAACTGGCGTGACATCCTCCGCTTAAAAGTAGCCCCACACCAAGAGCAGTTTGTGGCATCCAACGCCGCGTCTATCGCAGAAGCGCATTTTAATCCAGAGGTTGCTTGGTTCCGCGCGATCTATGCTGGTGATGTACCAGTCGGTTTTTTGATGTTGGAAGACAATGTAGCTCAGCAAGAGTACTTTCTGTGGCGCTTTATGATCGCTGAGCAGTACCAGGGGCGTGGGTACGGGCGAAAGGCACTGGAGTTGTTCTTCGCGCACGTCAAGACGCGCCCTGGAGCGGATGCGGTTGAAACAAGCTGCGTGCCAACTAAAGGTGGTCCTGGTCCGTTTTACGAGAAGATGGGTTTTGTCTACACCGGACAAGAAGAAGAGAATGGCGAACTGTGTATGCGACGTGAATTGTGATCTAGTAATGATATGTGGGTAGCGAACCGCCCAACAATTCAAATGCAGGCGGACGGTTGAAAGCTGCTGGTGCTGAGTTAGAGGGTGTCTGCCGCCGCTGATTTGAGTCGTTCACGGTTAATCTGATTTACGCTCATTGACCGCCTCAACCGTTGGCGTAACCGTGTCTCTGGAGAATTGCCTTCTTGGACAGAGCGATCTCCTCAACCATAAGTGTAATACGTTCGCCTAACGTTCTTGGTCAGCGGTAGATAATAACTTTGCTAAAAATCAAGGGTTTGATACTGTCCACTGCACCAGGGTTGTTATGCCGCGACACAGACCACCGTTCCATTATTCTTGTACACATTTGGACTTTAGAGATAACTTGAACCAGAAAATTGCTTTATAACTCTTCTAAACAGTTGGAAATAGATGATAGAACCTAGCAGTGATAGCAGTAGATGAATCACTGCATACAAAACATTTGAATAGAGTAATACTACGAATGGTATGAGCGAAATGACAAGAGAGAGTACTATTATGAGGGAGACTTGCGGCATACCAAGGTATTACACTGATTGTTTTTTGCATGGTATCACGCTCTTTATTTCGGCTCAACCTTTAGCAGCGACTAAAGAGACCAGGAAATAATTCAATGACCCTGGGATTGTGTTGATTGGGGTACTTATAGCTCGGCTGAAAAAGGGATGTCGCCAGGGGCAGCACTGAGGTTGAGGGTTTGTTGCGCTGATGCTGCTCTACCTGACCATAGTTCGGCTTGAGCGTAGAATGGATGCATGAAATTTCAGTGGAATCCTAGCAAAGCCGTTAGTAATGCCGAGAAGCATGGTGTGTCTTTTGAAGAAGCCATCACAGTGTTTGGGGATTTGCTAGCTGTGACGATTCCAGACCCTGATCACTCAGACGGCGAATTTCGTCTTCTGACGACAGGGTTATCAAGATCACAACGTCTTTTGGTTGTCTCACATACAGAGCGAGACGGTGAAGTGCGTTTGATCAGTGCCCGTTTAGCCACTCGACAGGAGAGAAGAAGCTATGAGTCAGGAACCTGAGATAAACGTCGATGACGAGATGAGACCTGAATATGATTTTTCTGGTGGTATTCGTGGCAAGTATTACGAAGCGTATATGCAATCCAGCAATGTTGTTGTTCTCGATCCGGATGTGGCGGAAATTTTTCGGGATTCGGCTGCTGTGAATGAGGCACTACGATTGCTTGCGAAAATTGCGAAAGCGACAGCAGCATAATCGGAGATCTGGGTATCAATGCCCTTGAGATTGTGTTGGTTGGGGTGCCTCTAGCTTGGCTGAAAAAGGGATGTCGCTAGGGGTAGCACTGAGGTTGAGCGTGCCGTTGAGGGATTGTTGTGCGATCGTCCCCTGAAGCTTCACCTCACCCTGACATTTTGGTAAATAGCTGGCATCACCATGCAGAGTAAGCCGTTGATTCTCCCAATTTCCAGTCATAGAAGGTCGCTCTGTCGCTCTTTTTTCCAGGGTATCAGCCGTATCAGCCGTCAACAGTGATCCCGTCAGATAGATACCCGATTGCTGTACTAAGAGGATCAACTGCTCAGACTTTAAGCATCCCGGCAGATCTTGAGCAGGAATCTGGTAGCGACCGTCGATTTTCTCGGCGGCTTTCAGGTTGGCTTCGCCGTAAGTTGTTACGACGCTAAATAAGATGATGACGAACGCGATCGCACTGCCGTAGAAACTGAGAGATTTGAGAGTAAAGTGACTGCCCATTTGATAGTTGTTAGGTTTTGGTTGTTAGTTGTTAGCAGAAGTCGGGAGAAAGACTAGAGGCTAAAGGCTAAAGGCTAAAAGGTTGTGGTCAGAGCGAACACAAAGCACATAACTTATCCTTCATCATCTATCCTTTAGCCTTCTCACTAAGTAACCGCCTCTGACTCGTCGGCTTCACGACTTGTTTCATCGTCTACTACACCTAAAACTGAAGACAGGTGCGCTGTGACCTGGCTATAGCGACGGGTGATCAGTAGAGAGGAGTGGCATTGTACTGCCAGTTGGTCGGCGTAGAAGCCTAGCGTTTGCCGCTCCAAGCCCCATTCGCGGCTGGCTCCCGCGATCGTCAGGTCTACGTTTGCGGAGGCTTCGACGACTGCCTGAATCGGATTGCTGGACTCCACTTGGGGCGTGTGGATACGATCGCGTACCGAAGCAGGGAGTTGCTCCATCAGAGTACGAAATTCGTAGGTGCGATCGTTTGCCTGATGGCTTTGGGTCACGCTCAAAATGGTGAGGGTTGCGTCTTGGGAATTCACTAGAATGCGTAGCGCAATTTCTAGCCCTAAATCGTTATGAACATTGGAAACGTACGGCACGAGTAAATTGGTTAGCTTGCCCTGTTGACGGTCAACAAACACCGCAACGTCTGTGCGTGCCGTGCTGAGAATTTGCCCTACGCGTCCCCCCAAACGGTTACGGCTAAAGGCAGGACGATGCCATCCTAACAAGACGAGATCGGCGCGATCGTTGTCGGCAACTCTCACTGCCTCCTGTGCCACATCCGTTGCGACTCGGATAATGGGATGCACAATAGAACGAAAATACGGCGGTTCGAGGCTTTCGACCAGTTCAGCCATCCGCTGCGATCGTTCAGCAATCAGCCGCTCTGCCTCTGCTGGGGTGCTGCCAAACGCGTAGTCCTCATCAAGCTGAATCAGACTCAAGGGATAAACGGCAGCAGAGGCAAGCGCTTTCGGTGGCTGAGTGTCGCCCAGCGCGATCGTCACTGCAAGCTGAATCAATCCCTTCTGACTGCTGGGATTTGCAATCGGCACCAGGATCTTGTAACCCGGCTCGACTCCATCCGCAATCGGTTCGACAACATCCTTGCGAATCAACCGTTTGGGGTACACCCATTCCAGTAGCGGCGAGGTCATAAACGTCGTCACCAACGCCATGATCACCAGCATCGTAAAGAGCAGCGGCGAAATGACATTCAGGCTCAGACCAATGTTGAGTACAATCAGTTCGGTCAAGCCGCGTGTGTTCATCAGCCAAGCGAGCGCCGATGCCTCTCGCTTGTCAATCCCGGAAACCCGTGCAGCAATGTACGTGCCAAAGTATTTGCCGACGATCGCCACCAACAAAACCAGCCCACAGAGCAGCCACAGAAACGGCGTGTTGAGCAAACCGACCTGGGTACGTAAGCCGCTGTAGGCAAAAAAGACAGGTAGGAGGAAGGTCAGGACAAAATCTTCGGTCTTTTGCGCCAGTTCTCGCGTTAGCCCAGGGTGTTTGGGCATCACCGCGCCAACTAAGAAAGCGCCAAAGATCAGGTGAATACCAATCAATTCTGTAATGAGTGCGGAGATGACAACACCCATGTAAATGACTGCTAGCACAAACTGATTCAACCGTCCGCTGCGATCGTAATAGGTGGCAAACGTTTTCAAGAACTTCCGCCCGACCGTCACCATAAACGCAATGTAGGCGATCGACAGCAAAATGGTGGGAATCGCGCCCGCCATGCTGTTGGTGCGAGTGACAGCGATCGCCAGCGCCAGCACACACCATGCAGTCACATCATCCACTGCCGCACAGGTCAATGCCATCGTCCCCAGCCGCGTTGCCTGAAGATTATTTTCAGTAATAATCCGTGCCAGCACTGGAAACGCCGTAATCGACATGGCTGCCCCTAAAAAGAGCGCAAAGGCTGTAAAAGAAACGCTGCCGCTTGACACCAGCGGGTAGAGCAGCAGTGCCAGCAGCGATCCCAGCGAAAACGGCACCAGAATACTGACGTGTGAGACAAGCACCGCCACATCAAGCTGACTCCGCAGATACTTGGGGTCAAGCTCCAGTCCAATTAAAAACATGAAAAAGATCAGCCCAATCTGAGCCAGGACGTTCAAAAAAGGAATGGTTTCGGGCGGAAAGAGCGTCGTTGCTAAACTCGGTGCCAGCAGACCCAGCAGGGATGGTCCCAGCATGATTCCAGCGACAATTTCACCAATCACCAGTGGCTGCTTGAAGCGACGAAAGCCCAAACCAACCAGTCGGGAAAGCCCGATGACGATCAGAATTTCGATCAGAACCTGGACGACGATATCGAGTTTCATTGGTGTGGCAGATGGGGAGAGAGGGGTGTGGGGTGTGGGGTGTGGGGTGAGGAGGAAAGGATAAAGGATGAAGTATAAAGTATAAAAACTTAGCCTTTAGCCTTTAGCCTTTAGCCTTCACTTACTTTTATCTGGCAGTTGTAGCGATCGCCCGCGCCATGTCCAACCCCAGCCAGTTTCAGTCTTAATGATCGAGACAAGGGCGATCGCTGCTACCAGTAGACCACCAATGCCAGTAAGCCACCAGTAGCGGGGTGGAATGGCTGCTACTCGTTCGATCGAACAACGGATACGATATTGCATGGCGATTGCAGTCAAAGCGATCGCGATCGCCAACACGTTAAGGAGCGTTAGCCCAACCGTTGCACCTTGATAGAGCAACGTGACCAAGCCAAGCCAGGGCAGCACACAGACCCAGAGCATAATAGTGGCTGAAAAGAGACTCGTTGAAAGGTTGCGACGAGACCCTAAATGCCAATTTTTAGTCCACCCTTCCCAGACGGCTGCTAGAGAGCGATACATGCGAACCGATGCTAAATTGGCTCCGACAGCATAGTAAAGCTTCAGCCCTTGCTGTTTCAGCCGCCGCGCTAACTCTACATCTTCAACCGCTTGATCAGCAACGGCTTGATGCCCACCGACTTGTTCATATGCCGTGCGGCGGAAGCACATAAACATTCCTGCTGCAAAGGCAGCCTCCGCGTTGGGATCATTCACTTCGTTAAAATCGAATCCAGCCATGAGCAAGCTCATCATCCACGGTTGTACGAGCCACTCTGCAAGACAGCCACATACCACTTCTGGGCATAAGGTTAGCAGACCGACGTGCTTTTCCTCTACGATCTCAATGGCAGCACCGATCGCCCCTGGTTTAAGCCTCACATCAGCATCCAGAAACAGCAAAAACTCTCCCGTTGCATACGTGGCTGCCTGAACACATGCCCAGTTCTTGCCCATCCAGGTTTGCTGATCAGGTCGCGGCTTGCCTGTCAACACCCGCAGGCGCGGGTCGTTAAGGGATTGTTGTAACGCTTGGGCGATCGCCAGCGTAGCATCACTCGACTGGTCATCCAGCACCCAAACCTCCAAGTGCTCTGGCGGTAGCACTGGTTCCTGCAAGACAGAGAGAATGCAAGCCTCAATATTATCTGCTTCGTTATAAGCAGGAATAATCACGGAAACACGAGGAAGGGCTACCGTTTCACGCTGCTGGTTGGTCTCTGACAAGGCGCGATCGCTGCTGTTGACTGCAATCGTCAGCTTGGGAGCATTTACCGCAACGCGATGTAGTTTGGCTGCGTAAAGCAGTGTCCCCAGTAGAGCGACGATCGTCACTGCAAGTACTATCAATGTTTTAGCTACCGTGGGTTTGATTTACGTTAGAGGTCTGGTCGATCGTCACCACGCCTAAACGGGCAACATAACCTGGGTGATAGTACGACACCCTACTTGAACCAGCCTGAAATTTGAGTCACCAGCATTCTAAAGGATTCTGCCAGACAGCATAAGGTTGCGACTCTACTCAAGCTCACGCTCGCCAATCTGGGTCACACAACGGCTACATCTTGCTGCCAGCCAAAACCAACTCTAGAAATATTCTTTTTGGGTAAATTTACTTTCTTTAGAAAAGATTTAGATTCTTGCTTATAATTTGTACAGACATCTTCGTAATGCCTTAACACTTATAAGCAATCAGCACCTTTACTTTCTTTGAACGATGCCCCGGATACTCGTCATCGACGACGACCCTACAATTTCAGAACTCGTTGCCGTCAATCTTGAAATGGCTGGCTATGATGTGAGTCAGGCGGCTGACGGCATTAAGGGGCAAGCGATGGCGTTGCAGCTACAGCCCGATTTGGTCATGCTGGACTTGATGCTGCCTAAAGTCGATGGGTTTACAGTCTGCCAGCGCTTACGCCGTGACGATCGTACATCCGATATTCCAGTCTTAATGCTGACGGCACTCAGTCAAACACAAAACAAAGTCGAAGGCTTCAACGCGGGTGCTGATGACTACCTCACCAAACCGTTTGAGGTGGAGGAAATGCTGGCACGGGTGCGGGCGCTCTTACGTCGTGCTGATCGCATTCCTCAAGCCGCCAAGCATAGTGAAATTTTGAACTACGGACCCTTGACACTGGTGCCAGAACGCTTTGAAGCGCTTTGGTTTGACCAGACGGTGAAGCTAACTCACCTGGAGTTTGAGCTGCTGCACTGCTTGCTGCAACGGCATGGGCAGACCGTTTCGCCCAGTGAGATTCTTAAAGAAGTCTGGGGTTATGACCCGAACGATGACATTGAAACGATTCGTGTTCACGTCCGCCATCTTAGAACCAAGCTGGAACCTGACCCGCGTCACCCTCTCTACATCAAAACAGTGTACGGTGCAGGCTATTGTTTAGAACTGCCAGCAACGGGGAAGAACTCGGAGAGCAAGGAATCATTGGCGGGTTAGGACGTTGACTCAGCCCTATCGCTTTAGTTGGTTTGATTGGTTTTGTCTCTGGTATCCTCCCGGCTGGCTGATCTTGTTTAACCGTCACTGGCAACACTACAAGCCTGATGCGAACGGCTGGAACTGGCTAGAATATGGACTATTTTTGCTTCCGTGTGGGTTTTACCTGGCGCTGGCAAACCGCTGGCTACGCCTGAAAGTGCGATCGCTCGGTCGATCGCCAACCCTTAGTCTAAGTGCCGAACCCGATCCGGTGTATCAGAAGGCTTTTCAGGAAGAAATTCTTACGCCGATCGTGACCCGTTACTTCCGCGCCACACTGCACTACGTCGAGAAGTTACCTGCAAACGGTCCGCTCATTGTGGCGATGAATCACGCTGGTATGTGCTTTCCGTGGGACTTTGTGAGTTTGGGCTTTTTAATCGGCAAGCAGCGCGATTGGTTTGTACAGCCGCTGGCACACCCCATCTTTTTTGACCACCCCTGGCTGATGTGGTGGCTACCTAACGGTTGGGCGCAGGTGCTAGGCGGTGTGCGAGCAGAGCGGCAGAGCCTGGAGACTGCACTACAGGGCAACGATGCGAAAAAGCATGTGCTGCTGTACGCGCCAGAAAGCTGGCGAGGATTGAGCAAAGGCTGGCAACAGCGCTATCAACTGGCAACGTTTGACCCTAGCTTTTTGCGGTTGAGTGTGCGCGATCGCGTACCCGTTTTACCAGTCGTCTGTATCGGCAGCGAGTACTTGCATCCACTGACGCTCAATCTCCCCTGGTTAGCACGCCGACTAGGAATGCCACTGTTTCCCCTGTCGCCGCTGGTGCTGGTTTTTGTGCTGTTTCCATCAATGGGCGTTTGGGCAATGCGATCGCGCTTGCACTATTACGTGCAGCCGATCGAGCGTCCCTGGGAGCAGATTGAACCAAAGGAGAAAACGCAAACCCGCACATATCGGTTAGCAGAGGCACTGCGATCGCGCCTACAGACTGTTATTGATCAATTGCGACGAGAGCAGAGATGAGAGGGTAAGGCAGTAATACCAAATCCAAAAATAGGCGCTACAGATCAAGCAACCCAACCGCCCTCACCCTTACCCTCTCCCAACGGGCGAGGGGACTGGATTTTAGCTCCCTTCTCCTTCGGGAGAAGGGCTGGGGATGAGGGCAGAGGATCTGTAGCTTTTGCAATTTGATTTGGTATGAGAGGGTTGAGACGATGAGGCAAGTTTACTTTTTGACTTTTACCCTGCTGGCTTCAACCAACACCGTCCAGTGGCAGGCTTAAAGTAAAACAACTGCCGCGATCGAGTTCAGATGTCACTGTAAGATCGCCACCGTGCAGTTGAGCGAGTTTGCGGGCAAGTGCCAAACCTAACCCGGTGCCCTGATACTTTTTATCCAGTCCGCTATCGAGTTGTTGAAACGGCTGAAACAGAATCGAAAGATCCTGCTCGGTCATACCAATCCCTGTATCAGCAACATGAAAAAGGAGAAACGGTGAAGGCGGATGCATGGTCTCGGAGGCATCTTGCTCGGAGGCATCTTGCACGGCTGGTCTCACAGCGTTTGGTCTCACAGCGTTCGTCTTTTCAACAGTGAGCGTCACCGTTCCTTTGTCAGTAAATTTGACGGCATTTGAGAGCAGGTTGACCAGAATTTGCTTGAGGCGGCGGCTGTCGGCGATACAGGTCGTCACATCGGGGGCGATCGCCAACACAACCTCCAAGCCGCGATTTTGTGCCTGTTCGCTGATGAAAGCAAGACAACTCATGCAAAGCTCTCTAACGTCAACGGCTTCTAGCAGAGTCTCGTCTCGCCCTGCCTCAATTTTTGACAAGTCCAGCAGATCGTTGATGAGTGACAGCAGGTGTTCGCCGCAAGCCGCTGTATGCTCGACGTACTGGTGCTGTTTGGCGTTCAGCGGTCCAAAGATTTGCTTGAGCAACAGGCTAGAAAAGCCCAGAATACCTGTTAAAGGTGTCCGTAGTTCGTGGCTCATGTTCGTGAGAAATTCGCTTTTGGCACGGTTAGCCGCTTCAGAGAGCTGTTTTTCGTACTCTAGCTCTTGAGTCCGCGCCTGAACGATTTGCTCTAGCTGCTCGTAGCTGTGGGCGTTGTATAGCGCGATCGCCGCCTGGTCGCTGATTTGCTGTAGCAGATGAATCTCGTCGTCTGTGAACTCACGAAAGGTCGTTGTGGTACTGAGGGTAAGCCCCCCAAAAAAGTGCTCTCGGATGAAAATAGGTACGCTAACCAACGATTTGATTTGATAGTCATTTACTTGGGCAAGTCTTGTTGGCGTTGGTTCGATCGCGGTGAAAATGGGTGCATGAAAAACACGCTTAACATAAAAATCAGCATGAGGATCGACTAAATCAGACCAGTCTTCTGTAGGAAACGTGAGATCGAGCATGGACGGCACCTGGCTATTTGCCCGCCACTCCTCAAGAATATGCACCTCCTCTGCTTGGATTTCACAAATGTATGCGCGATCGACGGCAAAGCATAGTCCAGTCAAGCGCGTAATTTCCTGCAAAATGTAGTCTGGATCAAGGCTGGAGTTGATCACACGCGCAATTTGGTTGAGCAGTTGTTCGCGCTGCGATTGTTGTTGCACCTGATTAAAGAGCTGTGTCTGGTGGATGGCGATCGCGCATTGATCAGCGATCGCTTTAATCATCGCTACTTCATCGTCCGTCCAGGTGCGATCGCGATCGCATTGATACAACGACAGTACGCCCAGAAACTCTTGCTGATACATCAGGGGCACGAGCAAGAAGGCATGGAATTTATATTGGGCTGCAAGCGCCTGAATCTCTCGCAGTGGGACTTGCGCGATCGAATCCACTACAACCAGCTCGCCCTGCCTCAACGCCTTCTCATAAGATGGAAACAATGCACACGGATAATCCAGCAACGCCTTCCAGTCAGGTGGAGCCTCGCTCATTGTGCGAACCGTCATCTCACCGCTCTCTGCTGGACGCACGATCAAGCAACAAATAGGATGAAGGGCATCTCTCACCATGTCTACAGTCGTTTTCAGCACCTCATGCAGCACCAGGGTCTCGCGCATTGCCTGCACGATGCGACTAATGATGGTTTGCTGTTGTGCCTGCTGACGGATTTGCAGTGTGGCTGACTGCTGTTGACGGTGCAGGGCAAATTCACGCAGCGATCGCTCCAGCACTGTTGGCAGACGAAACAGGCGATCTTTCAGCACATAGTCACTCATGCCTGCCTTAATGCACTCTACAGCCGCTTCCTCGCCCAGACTACCAGTGACTAAAATAAACGGGATTTGCTGCTCCGATCGCTGGAGCAGATTCAACACTTGATGACCCGTAAACCCTTTTAGGCGGTAGTCTGACAGCACGACATCCCAGGTGTGTGTCTGCAAAAGCCGCTGACAGCCTTCAAGGGTATCGGTGACCTCGCAAGCAAACTCAATGTGTGCAGCGGCTAATGCCAGAGTGATTAACTCAGCGTCGGCTGGTTCGTCTTCTACAATCAGCAAACGCAGGCTTGATGACATTGCTAACCCTGATTGAAGTGTTAACCCTGATTGAAGTATTGGCTGCTGACGCTCAAACATGACTCAGGCTTCAGGAAGGAAGCAATGGCGGCTTGTTTAGTAGCATCCAGTAAAGACCAACATCCCGTGAGACAGCGAGAAACTGCTGAAAATCTAGAGGTTTCACAACATAGCTGTTAACCCCTAAATCGTAGCAAGTATTGAGATCACTGTCTTCTTGAGAAGAGGTCATGACGACGACGACAAGCCGTTGTGTGCGGGGGTGATTGCGTAAGGTTTGCAGAACGCGAATCCCGCTAACTTTGGGTAGCTTCAGGTCTAACAAAACCAGACGGGGCAGCGATCGTAAAGGTTCGCCCTCCTGCCCCAATAAATAGTGGAGCGCCTGTTCGCCATCGGCTGCCAGATCAATCTGATTGACCAGATTGTAGTTGCTCAGCGCCAACAGAATCAGTTCCACATCGTTAGGGTCATCTTCCACTAACAAGATGCGCGTTGGCTCAAGGTTAAAACTACCCTCATTTGCTTGAGCCATGTCAAACCTCAGATTTGCCAGCCTCACATGTCAACCTGATTTTACTTAGCCTGCCCCAACGACTCTAGACGATCGCCAAGCGTGAAATAGAATGTCGCCCCCTGGTCGGGCTGGCTCTCTGCCCAAATCTTACCGCCGTGACGATGGATGATGCGCTGGACGATCGCCAACCCAATGCCACTACCCTCAAACTCTGACTGTGAATGCAACCGTTGAAAGGCTCCAAAGAGCTGATCGGCATACTGCATCTGGAAACCAACGCCGCGATCGCGCACGAATATTATACCATCAGATAATGCTCCGATTTCAATGTGAGCAGGCTGCCGATGACGACTAAATTTGATGGCATTATCCAGCAAATTGACAAAGACTTGTTGCAGCAGGGTGGCATCACCTTTAACGGTGGGCAGAGCGCCGATGCTGAACTGAACTGGCTGGCGATCGCTCACTGTTTCTGTAGTGCTGCTAGTGGTGACCTCTGGTCGTTGAGCCAAAACGGCTGTCACCAGTTGATCTAAATCAACGCGAGTATCCGCCATCTGCCGCCGCCCGACCCGCGAGAGCATAAGCAGACCGTCTATCAGCGCTCCCATTTTGTGGCTGCTGTTCTGAATAATTTGCAGATAGCGCGCCGTTGTTGGATCGTTCAGATACCCGTCTTGTTGTAACCGATCGGTCAGCGCTGTCACGAACCCACCAATGTGTCGCAGGGGCGCACGGAGATCGTGGGAAACTGAGTAAGAGAAGGACTCTAGCTCTCGATTAACAATTTCAAGCTGAGCGGTGCGATCGCTCAATGCCTGACGAGCTGCTACCAAATCTGTAACGTTGCGGGAACTGCCGATCAGTGCGTATACTTCGCCATTCGGCTTCTTCAGCGGAATTTTGTAGGTATCAAAATGGAAGGTGCCGAGAGTCGTGGTGTAGTTTTCTTGAAAATGCAGTGTTTCACCAGATTCAAAGACCTGCCGATTTTGCTCGGCAAACGTAGCCGCCAGATCGGATGCGTAACACTCAAAAATGGTCTTACCGACCATTTGATCATGGCTCTTACAGTCACCCAACCAGGCATTCCGATCATTGGAGAAGAGCGTCCGCATGGTATCGCGCTCGACCACGAAAATGTAGTCGGGCAACGTGTTGATAAAGGTCATGAGTTCAGCGGTACGCTGCTCAACAAGTGCCTCCAGTTCGAGGTTTTGTTGCTCCAGGGTTTGGTTGAGCTGTCGGATTTGCGCTTCCGCTTGCTTGCGATCGGTAATGTCTTCGATCGTGCCAACATGACCAGTGAGCCTGCCCGCATCAGAATACATGGCGGCTGAACGGGTTTGCACCCATCGCACCACGCCTTCACGCGGTTGCACTCGATATTCTGCCCTATACGCTTTGCCAGCAGTGGCAGCAGCCGTCCATTCCTGAAAAACCCACTCGCGATCGTCAGGATGCACTCGCTCTGCCCAACCGCCACCGATTGACTCCTCCAGCGTGCAGCCAAAAATTTCTTGACAACGCGGATTGGTATAAGTGCCGTAGCCTTCTGGGCTTGCCAAATAAATGCCCACAGGCGAACAAGCACTCAAGGAGCGAAACTGCAATTCGCTCTCCAGCAAAGCCACTTCAGAGCGTTTGCGATCGGTGAGTAATGCCAGGTAGTTTGCCAGGCTAGTCAACCAATGCAAAAAGCCCTCTTCGGTTGGCACCACTTCAGGATGCGCCAGACTTAAGACCCCAATAGTGGTTTGGTTGACCGTCATGGGCACGCAAATGAAGGTTTTAATGCCTAATTTGCGGAGCGATTCATTGGAGTCACACTTTTTCGGTTCACGCGAGTCATAGGTCTTGACCAACATCTGCCCTGTTTGCACTACGTTTCCCGACGATGTTTGCGTGACAGGTACTTCAATCGGTTTGCCATCAGGCGGCAGGGAAATGCCCTCTGTGCCCTCAAAAACCATCACTTGACGAGTCGCATCGTAAAGCTCGATCGCAATGATGGGAAACGCCGTCGCTACACTAATTTCTTTCACAATGTCTTGAAAGGCAGCTTTGAGCGATTGCTGATTGAGCGTAATTTCCGAAATTCTGTGGAGCGTCAGCAATTCTCGGTTGCGTGTTTGCAGGTTGGCTTCGGTTCGTTTGCGATCGGTCACATCTACACCAATACCCCACGATATCCAGCCAGGAATGGGAAAGCGATCGGAGATCGTCGACCAGGCAACCGTTCGATGGCTACCATCCTTGCACACCAGATCCCACTCCCAGTCACGGTAATCGTTGCCCCGTTCTGTCCAGTCAGCCACCATTTGCTGACGGTAGGTGACATCCGGGTACAGCCATGTCATCGCCTGCGGATTGCCAATGATTTCCTCAGTGCTATATCCAGTGACCCGCGCACACTCCTGATTCCAGACGATGATATTGCCCTGCTCGTCGAAGGCATTGAGCATCACAGGCATATTTTGCAGAACGAGACGCAACCGCTCTTCGCTCTCTCGCAGCGTTGTTTCCGTTTGCTGTAGAGTACGGAGCGATCGACGCGCCAGCCAATAAAGCGCCCAGGCAGTGACGCTAACAAAGAGCAATCCTTTGATGCTTTGTAGGCGGTTCAGCGCTGCTGGGTGAGGAGCTAATGTAGCGAGCAAAAAATCAGACGAGATAATCCACAAAACAGCGACTATAAAGTAAGCGCCTGCGAGCTTCAGGGGCAGCACCTTGAGCGATCGGCGTTGTGAGACTGTCAGTCCGCGACTTTGAGACTGAGCGCTTTCGTTATGCATGGGAGTGTGCTGAACTCAATGGTCAACACCCGTATTATGGGCACTAAGCGCTGAGAAGTTGTGAGTTGTGGTTTTAAGTTTTGCACTCGGAAGGTCGAGCTTAGAGGTCGGAAGCTTGAGGTTTAAGCTCGAAAGGTCGAGCTTGAAACTCGAAAGGTCGAGCCTGGAACTCAAAAGGTCGAGCTTGGAACTCGAAAGGTCGAGCCTGGAACTCGGAAGGTCAAGCTTGGAACTCGAAAGGTCGAGCTTGGAACTCGAAAGGTCGAGCTTAGAGGTCGGAAGCTTGAGGTTTAAGCTCGAAAGGTCGAGCTTGAAACTCGAAAGGTCGAGCCTGGAACTCGAAAGGTCGAGCCTGGAACTCGAAAGGTCGAGCTTGAAACTCGAAAGGTCAAGCTTAGGGCGTTGCTGGATCTGGGTATGAAGCGCTTGGGTTGCCCTCACCCTAGCCCTCTCCCAAAGGGCGAGGGGACAAGCGTCTCTGCTCCCTTCTCCTTGGGGAGAAGGGTTGGGGATGAGGGCAATTCATACATGTATTCTGCAACGCCAGCTTAGAGGTCAGAAGGTGGTGCTCAAGACCTGGAAAATCGCGCTTGGGAATCGGAGAGTGGAGCTTGGAATGTTACCTTTCACCTTCTGACTCCTGACTCCGCCCTCAGCCGCCTTCCTGCCCACCCATCACTCCCCACTCTAGTTCTGATTTCGTGTCTGTCGCGCCAATTCTAAGAGTTGTCCCCAGCGTTTTTGCAGTTGTTTGGGCGTACACTTGAGCGCTTTGAGCAGATCTTGATCGGTTGTTTGCGCTTGCTTGAGCGTCAACAGTTGCTGCTGTTCGGGTGACAGTTGGCTGAGGAAAAGTTGCCAGTGCTGAGTCGATAGCCCCAAATTTTGATCAATATCAGCACCCAGCCACTGATGCACGAGCTTCCAATTTTGGGAAAGGGTAAATTTCTCAACGTGATATTTGAAACGCTGCTGCAAATAGTCGCGTTCACGGGCAGAAAGCCCCAACACATCGTCAATTTCAGGAGCCGAAAGGTCTTGCAGCTTAAGTGTGAGGTAGTTAACGCAGTCGGTTTGTCCCTGTGCTTCTAAATATTGGATGAGTTCGACGACGACACGATCGCGCAGCACTGCCTCAGAGGGTGCATCAACCGCATCAGCCACCATGCGTTCGCGTAGCTGATGTGCCAGCGGCGATCGATTGTACGATTCAGATTCCTCGCCTTTGGGTGACTCTAGAGCTTGCTCAATGTCGATCGACACTTCCAGCGGTTGACGTTGCCCAAAACGCTGGGCACGCAGCACGACTAACTGCTGGCTATGTCCGTTCGGCAAGGAAATTCGGCGCTTCGCATATTGCTCTGTAAACGCCATATATTCAGCTAACTCTAGCCGTGTGCGAGGCTGGTAGTCTTCTGGCAGTTCGTTCTCACGGCGAAACGCCTTCAGCGACTCGGTATAAAACCCCTGTAAAAAATCTTCAACCAGGCTGTAGCGCGCCTGAAACCCAAGCTGCATTCGGCTAGGGGCAATATGACGATAAACCATGGAGCCGAGGGTGCTGTGCAGTTCCACCCGTCCGCGTCGAGAGCCAAGCTGATAGTAATTCAGGCACTTTTGCAGGCGATGGCGGGCTAGTGAGAGTTGCCACGAGCGCACACGTCCAGAGGTCTGAATGCGTCCACTTTTATGACAGATGCGATCGACTTCGATCGCAATACGGTTGGCGAGTCGCTCAATGTTGCCACCGGGCGTACTGATCTCAGCGCGAAGCTCTCGCGCTAAAACTTGTGCCAGCGCCGGGATGTCTAAGAAGTCGG
The DNA here is from genome assembly GCF_059505325.1 of Tildeniella sp. NCBI lineage: Bacteria > Bacillati > Cyanobacteriota > Cyanophyceae > Oculatellales > Oculatellaceae > Tildeniella > Tildeniella sp. The sequence goes on along the minus strand of NZ_JCACKI010000053.1, from coordinate 198,817 downwards.
CGGCGCTTCTAGCTTTTGTCGGTGCAGCATCGTGATCTGGCCCATCCCGAAGGTCAGGATGGGCTTGAGCGGTTGCAGCTACAGCATCAGTGGGGGCTACATTTGTCGGAGCTGCCGCTTGGGGGCGGGAAGGGGTTGAGTCGAAGTTCATGGCTCTGGTAGTGCACAGGGACGAGAACGTTAGATCGGGCGAAGCAGAAGTTAAACGATTTGAGTTTTGATTTTTGTGAATTGACTCACTCAAACCTCATCATTCATCACTTATAACTTCTTAACCAGCACTTCCATCTACGCATAGAAAACGAGCCGCTACGGTTTAGGGCGGGTCGAGGTATGTCACTTTCTCGGGTGGTTAGCCAGAGGCTCGGATTTTGTGCCGTGAGCAACATACCATCAACGTTGCTTGATTTAGCCTACACCCATCAGCAGGTAATGGTTCGATACGCGCGATCGTCCACTTAGAAACGTCATAATTGTTTGCCATCTGGAGTGGACAGTTTGACCAATTGGTTTAACCTGCTTCCACCGTCCATGCTGCCGCCGCTTCCCATCCTAGACCACGCCGGACAATGATCGGTTCCTCACTCGTTAAATCCACAATCGTTGAAACTCGATCGCCCGGTTCGGTGCCGCTATCAACCGTGACATCGACCAGTTTTTCCAGGCAGTCAAACAGCTCAAAGCGTGAACTAGGCTGTTCTGCTTTTTTGCTGCCGTTTTTTTGGCTCTTGTTGGGCGTTGCATCATCCGCAAGCAGGTGAGCAGAGGTCGAGATAATGGGGTTGCCCAACGCATTCATCAACGCAAGGCAAAGCGTATGGTCAGGCACCCGAATGCCCGTTGCTTTACGCTTTGGGTTCATAACCAGTCGGGGTACAAGCTTGGTCGTCGGTAACAAAAATGTGTAAGGTCCTGGAATGAGCCGTCGCATCAGACGATATGCCGGATCGCTTACCGTGGCATATTGAGCAATGTCAGAAAGCGATGGGCAAAGAAAGGTCAGTGGTTTGTCGTTTGAGAACTGCTTGATTTGCCGCACTCGTTGAATGGCACTCTTAGAATTGAGATCGCAGCCGATCGCGTAGACAGTATCAGTGGGATACAGCATGACAGCGCCATCCCGTAGAGCGGCGACAATTTGATCAACCACTCGCGTCTGTGGATTATCAGGATGAAGCGTAAAGAGGGTAGACATGAAGGGTAAGGAGAGAGGGGTGAGAGGGTGAGGAGAGAAGAGAGAGGGGTGAGGAGAGAGGAGTGAGGGGTAAAGGGAAATTCTGACTGCTGCTGACCGCTGACCGCTGACCGCTGACCGCTGACCGCTGACCGCTGACCGCTGACCACTAAGTAACTCACCTTCTAATCAATGACGAAGATTGCTTATCTAGACTGCCCCACTGGCATTGCGGGTGATATGTGCCTTGGTGCGCTTGTACATGCGGGAGTGCCACTGGATTATTTGATCAAAATGCTGGGTCAGCTCGGCATTGAGAAGGAATATTATTTGTGGGCAGAACGAGTGCAGCGTAACGGACAGCAGGCAACCAAAGTCCATGTGGATTTAAGCATTGATGACCCTGTGCACGATGAGACTCACGATCGCGCCTCTACCAAGACAGAGCATCACGCTAGCTACCACACCCACTCTGCCACAGAACCGTCTGCTGCGACTGAAACCAAAACGATTCACGCTCACTCGCATAGCCATAGCCATAGTCATGCTTCTATCATCGGCACTCACCATCCTGGCTCAGTCCGTCACTTGCCCGAAGTTGAGCGCTTGATTCTAGCGGCTGGACTGCCCGCACGAGCCGAAGCGTGGAGTTTAGCCGTCTTTCGTAAATTGGCAGAGGCAGAAGGTGCCATCCACGGGGTGCCTCCAGAGCAAGTCCATTTTCATGAAGTTGGGGCAACGGATGCGATCGTTGATATCGTTGGCACCTGCTTGGGACTGGATTGGCTGGGTATCGATCAACTTTACTGTTCGCCGTTACCTACAGGCGGCGGCACCATTCGAGCCGCGCACGGTCGTTTGCCTGTGCCTGCGCCTGCTGTATTAAAGCTGTTTGAGCTGCGCCAGGTACCCATCTACAGCAACGGCATTGAGCGCGAGATGGTCACACCAACCGGAGCCGCGATCGTCACTACATTAGCCGCTCAGTTTGGCTCACCACCGACAATGACGCTCCTTCGCGTCGGACTCGGTGCAGGCTCGATCACGTTACCCCTGCCGAATATTTTACGGTTGTGGATTGGAGAAGAAGGGGCGATTAGCGGTCAGCGGTCAGCGGTCAGCGGTCAGCAATTAGCGGTCAGCGGTCAGCGGTCAGCGGTTAGCGGTCAGCAGTCAGCCATCAGCAGCCAGAATCTCCCCTCACCCCTCACTTCTCACCTCCAAACGATCGCCCTTTTGGAAACTCAAATCGACGACCTCAACCCACAGGCGATCGGCTATGTCTATGAGGCGTTATTCGCAGTCGGTGCGCTGGATGTCTTTACACAGGCGATCGGCATGAAAAAATCACGACCGGGCATTTTATTAGCGGTCGTTTGCCAGCCAGAAGACGTATCGGCTTGCGAAGCGGTCATCTTTCGGGAGACAACAACGCTAGGTATTCGGCGATCAACTCAGGAGCGCACTGCGCTACATCGGGAAATGCAGTCGGTGCAAACAAAATATGGTGCTGTTCAAATCAAGGTGGCATGGCTCGATCGCAGCCAACCAGAATCAACCAACGTGCAGCCTGAATATGAAGATTGTGCTCGCATCGCTAAACAGCACAATCTTCCCTGGCGAACGGTGCATCAACTTGCCCTCCAAGCCTGGTACGGACACCATAGCGATGCCTATAGCGGTTCCTAATCACGTGGAGTACAGTCGCAAAGAGGCAGAAAGCAGAGGGGCGTGGCTTTTCTTCTGCCTTCTGCCTCCTGCCTTCTGCCTCCTGCCTTCTGTCTTAAACCCCAAGCCTTGTATTGCACCCAAACGAGAACCGCTATAAAGGCAACGCCTAAAACTGATCGGCAGCACCCGGTTGGTTCAGAAAATCTTCGGCATTGCGCTTGGCAGGTGGTGCAGGTTTTGCTGCATTTGCAGGTGTTTGCGCCGAGGTTGCAGTCGGTTGCTTTGCTTTAGCGGTAGGCGACTTAGCTGTCGTTGGCTTTACGGCTCCTGGTATCACTCGCTGCCAGCTTACGTTTCTTTCTGGGTCAATTCTGACCAGAATCGTATCAGACTTAGCGGGTTTAACTGAAACGGTCTTGACCGCCGTTGTTTTTGAGCCTGCGTTGGCTTTTGGCGTTGGCTGCTTGACATCGATCGCGCATTCAAACGTTTGCCCTGGCTGAACCGCCTTGTAAGTGCCACCACAGCGAATGAGAGGACGAGAGCCAATTTCGCTTTGCACCGCTTCCTGCACGATCGTTTCAAACTTCGCCACATTCAGCAGACCCTTCGCATTTGGTACATCCCAAAGCAGATTGCCCTGCTCATCCTGCTGCTTCACTGGAATGGTAAACGTATAGCCTGTATCCGTTTCGCCAATGCACTCAAAGGTCTGTCCGACTTCGGGCTTAATGCTATTAGGGCATGTCACCGTCTTCAGCGAGAGACCACCCTGCTTGATCACATCTTGCTGAATTGATTGAGCAATGCGATCGTGATCCAGCGTTTTGCTACACGCTGTGAGCAGCAAGAAACCAAAAGCCAGCACTACACCACGTTTCACGCTATATCGTCCTTACAGTTACCCACATCACATTAGCGGCATTGGGTAAAGGATGCGTTAAGTAAAGAAAGGGCAGCGGTCAGCAGTTAGCGGTCAGCGGTCAGCAGTCGGATTTTCTCCTCACCCCTCACCCCCTCACCCCTCACCCCCTCACCCCCTCACCCCCTCACCCCCTCACCCCCTCACCCCCTCACCCTTCCCCAACTCCGCCGATCGCTGCTGAATCTCCGTAATGGCAAAAACAGCTTGAAAGGGTAAGCCAACCTGTTCGTAGAGGGCGGCTCCACCTTGCAGGCGATCGACCAGTGAAATGATCCCGTTGACTTGATACCCTGCCTGCTGCAAACGTTCAACCGCCTTGAGCGCTGATTGCCCCGTCGTGACAACGTCCTCTAAAACGGTGACAGCACTACCTTCGGGCAAATTGGGACCTTCAATGTAAGCACGAGTGCCATGCCCTTTGGCTTCTTTGCGAATGATTAACGCAGGCAGCGATCGCCCTTCGTAGGCAGCCACAACGCTGACCGCCGTCACAATCGGATCGGCTCCTAGCGTCAAGCCAGCGACGGCTTGCGTACCTGCGGGTAACAGCGGCAGTACCAGCCGACCGACTGCCAAGCCCCCTTGGGGATGGAGCGTGACCTGCTTGCCATTGATGTAATAAGAAGCCCGCTGCCCCGATGTCAGCAGAAAGTCTCCTTCTTGATAAGCAACCTGACAGAATAGATCCAAAAGTTGCTGACGCAAGGTAATTAAATCGACGGTAGCAATCGACTGCGATAAATCCGTTAGCGATCGATTATTTTTGGTCATAGATTCGCGCAAACTCAGTAGAATTGATGCAGACTGGAAAGCAAATTTGGGTAGACTCCAAGCAAGTAGTCTAATCATTGCTCGTGATTTTTATGGACTTAAGGGTTTGAAGCCACAAGCTAGAAAACGTTCATCCAGCCTTGACCTTAGTTCTAAACACAAGCATTCACAGAGTAAAACATTGAGGAGTGATTTTATGGGTATCGGCTACAAGGGCACCGTTATTGGATTAGCAATCATTGCATTGTCTACTGTCGCAGCTTCAGCAGCAAGTGCTCAAGAAAGCTTTACCAATCCAACCACTGGGGTCGTCAACAACATCCCTGACCAGTTTGATCAGGTATATTTCTCCAACGATCGCGACTTTTTTCGCAATCGTTCGCTTCCCAGACAAGTTAGTTATATGTTTGGTCCTGGCATCCTCATTCGCAACTCCTTTCCTGAGAACGAAGTTGCGCGCGACGGCAAAGCCATCTACCAGTTCTACCAAGATTTGCTGTCACGTCAGATGTCAAGCCGCTCAGTCATTCGCACACCTGACCTACCGACTCCGTTCAACCAATCTATTCGTGACATTCCCGTCGAAGCAGCCCGTCCGCTAACGTCCAGCTTCCCACCGATTGAATCCACACCACCAATAACCACTACACCACTGCGGACAGCACCACGAGTACCAGCACTCTGGTAGGGCAGGATTGACGCTCACTGCGAGAGCTATGGGGTTAAACCATAGTTCTAAAAGATAGTCCAGGGTGCAGGGGTCGAACCTGCCTGGGGCGAATTATGAGTTCGCTGCCTAAACCGCTCGGCCAACCCTGGGTGCCATTATTGTATCCCGATTTTTTGACTTATTTTCTACTCCAATCAAGCGGGTGGTGAGTGAGTGGAGGCGTTTGGGGAAAATTATTGCATCAACATTCTAGCGATTGAGAATGTTTACTCTGTATCGTGCCTGTCTATGTCTACAATTGGAGCGATCGCGCCAATTGCTTGTGCGCTTATGACACCACTTGTCCCCCCGACTCCAACTGCCTACTCCCATGAAGCTGAATTCGACCGTAGCACTGACTCTGGTTCTCCTGGTATCGATGGTTGTCGCTGGATTGGTCAGTGCCTCCTGGGGTTCGTCGCTGGGGCGGGAGGCGCTGAAAGGCATTACACAACCGGACACTCGCCCAGCCAACAACAAGGCAAGCACTCAGGCAGGCAGTGCGCGACGTGAAGAACTCGCCGTTTTGCCAGAAAGCGACATTATCACCAATGTCAAAGTCCGCATGAACGGTGGCATCGCTAAAGACGTGAAAGCAAGCCCTGCCCCGATCGCCAAAGTGTCGACCACCACCGATTCGGCAAAGAATCAGCTACCAATGACAACTACCAGCCAGGACGTGGTGCTGGAGGTAAAATCGGTGCGGCAGCAAGGAGAAACACTGGTTTTAGCTGTCAGTCTTCGTAATAACAGTAAGCAACCGATCCGCTTCGTTTACGATGCGCTCACGGTGACTGACGAACAAGGGCGGACGCTCAAGGCAAATACTGAAGGATTACCTGTAGAGCTACCAGCCTCAAGCAGCACCTTTCCTGGTACAGTCAGTATTCCTGCTAGCTTGCTGGATGGGGTTCAAAACGTGTCTCTTTCGCTGACCGATTATCCAAATAAGCGACTTCAGCTACAGTTGTCAAATATTCCCCTCATCCGGTAGAGGATTCTCGCTTCATGCTTCTACAGGAAAACCCCTTCGATCGTGCTGCACATGATAGGCTTCCTGGCACTTGGCTTTGTAGGTAGTATGGGGCTGATCGACCCGTCCATGAGTGAACTCACCTGGTCGGCGATCTGGGTGCGCATACTACTGGTGCTGTTGCTCATTGCCATTAATGCCTTTTTTGTAGCAGCAGAGTTTTCCATGGTTGCGGTGCGGCGATCGCGGATTAGCCAGTTGGTGGATGCAGGGGATGTGCAGGCGCGAACCGTACAAGCGTTGCAGCAGAGCACCGAGCGTTTGCTATCTACGACCCAGCTAGGCATTACACTCTCTAGTTTGGCGCTGGGCTGGATTGGGGAGAGCGCGTTGGCTGTTTTGGTTGCCCACTGGTTACGCCAACTGCCGCTGCCAGACGGCTACAGGCAAGCCCTCGCCCACTCAGTGGCGATTCCAGCGACTTTTTTACTGCTTGCCTATTTCCAAATTGTGCTGGGCGAGTTATGTCCCAAAGCAGTAGCGCTGTTGTATTCAGAACAGATGGCACGGTTTCTTGCTGCTCCCAGTCTGGCGATCGCTCGGTTCTTCCATCCGTTTATCTGGGTTTTGAACCAATCAACCCGGCTATTACTACGTTTAGGCGGCATTCAATATACGGGACAAGCATGGTCTAGCCAGGTGACACCCGAAGAACTCCAGCTCATCATTGCCATGTCGAGCGAGTCTAGTGGGCTAGAAGCAGAAGAACGGCAGTTGCTCAGAAACGTGTTTGAGTTTGGTGATGTGTCAGCAGGTGAGGTCATGGTGACGCGCACGAACATTGATGCCGTCCCCTATGATGCAACCTTCAAGTTACTGCTGCAGGAAGCCGCGCAGTCAGGTCACTTGCGCTACCCAGTCATTGGTGAGTCACTGGACGACGTACGTGGTCTCATTTACTTTCAAGAATTGGCAGAGCCACTAGCACAAGAAGCGTTTGATCTAGAACATTCAATTCAAGCGTGGCTGCGCCCTGCTCGTTTCGTGCCGGAATATATGCTGTTGAGCGAACTGTTGCCTCTGATGCAGCGATCGCGCCAGCCGATGATGATGGTGGTCGATGAATATGGCGGCACAGCAGGTTTGGTGACGATCGAAGATTTAATCGCTGAGATTTTGGGCGTTGCCGCTGAACCTGCCAATGATGAGGCAACGAGCATTCAAGTCCTGGATGAGCAAACGTTTTTAGTGCAGGCGCAGATCGACCTGGAGGAAGTTAACGAGTTGCTCAACCTGGATCTGCCCCTGTCTGATGATTATCAAACGCTAGGTGGGTTTCTCCTTTTTCAGCTCCAAAAAATCCCTCAGCTGGGGGAAAGCTCTCGCTATGGCGATTCTGAGTTCACCATTATTTCCGCTGAAGGTCCCCGCCTGCACCAAATCCAAATTCATCGCCTGGAAGTCGTCGAGACACTGCACGACTTCACTGTTGCTGATACAGCGGTTCGTGACACAGATACAGAAAATACTGGCACAGAAAGTACTGGCACAGAAAGTAACGCGATCGTTGACGATGCTCTATCAATCGACGGTTCATCAGAAACAGATCGTTCTACGTTTCTTTAGATCCTAGCGGCGCGGCAAAGCATACAGATCTCTGCCGTCACCGAGGGCGAAGCTGAGTGAGTGGGGCAACGTCTTGCTGCATTGGGTCACAAAAACAAGCACCGACAAAAAGGCTAAACCGCTGGCAAGACCAAAGATACCCCGATAGCCGACGTATTCAGCAAAAAAGCCTAACGCTGGACCCGCGATCGCAATCCCCAGATCAAAGCCGCCCACGCACAGCGAAAAGACGCGTCCCCGTTCATACGCCTCGGAGCGATCGGCAACCAGCGCCACCATCAGCGGCAAAAAGATTCCGGTGCCAGCCCCTTCCAGCAGCCCCGCTAGCAGAAACATACTGGCACTGTGAGCAAACCACAAAAGGAGCATCGTCAAGGCATAGAGCAGCAGCCCCAAAGTGATCAGTCGTCCGCGCCCATAGCGATCAGAGGCACGCCCAGTCAACAGCCGCACGCTAAACCCTGCCACTGCCGCCGCCGTGTAAAACAAGCCAGCATTTAAGTCTACCCCTGCTTCTTGCATAAACAGCGGCACAAACGTACTCAAAACACCAAATGCCATCCCCACCAGGAGTAGCGTCAGCGTTGGGGTTCGCAGCCGTGGGCTAAACAACAAGCGCCAAAAGGTGCCCGTGGTATCGACTGCTGGCTGCGCCACAAGCTGCGGCGCTTGAACCCAGAGTGCGCTTAGCAGCCCAGCAAACCCTAACCCGGCTGACATCAGAAACAGGGGTGTATAGCCTGCCCACGCTTGCAAAAACCCCCCGATCGCTGGTCCAATCGCAACGCCGATCGGGTTGACCAAACTCATGTAGCCAATCACCTCGCCCCGATTAGACGGTGGTGATAGATCAACAACCAGCGTACTGTAGGCAGTCGTAAAGGCAGCAATGCTTAGCCCGTGGAACGCCCGAATAGCGATCAATAGCGGCATCGATTGGGTCATCAGGTAGCCTAGAGGCGCGATCGCTACTGCTGCCAACCCAATCAACAGGACAATCTTGCGACCCCGGCGATCGGCTAACTGCCCCAACCACGGACGAAACAGCAGCAGCCCTACTGCAAAAGCACCAATGACAACACCAACCTGATATTTTGTCCCGCCCACATCGCGAATGTAGAGCGGTAGTGTAGGCAGCAACGCAGCAAGACTCGACCAAAACAGCAACCCAACTCCAAATAAAACCAACAGATTTTGCCGTACCGCTGGTTCTAGAGTGTTAAAGATTTTCAAGAACGCCTTCCTTACCAAACGACTCGTGCTCTTTGTGGGCGTTGTCGTTCACAGCCGTGACGCAGCCGACATAGCCACCCCCGCAAGCACTGCACCAACTAGAGCGGCATTCAAACGCAGAACGAACCCCTCCCTCTTATGATGAAGAGTTCTTCACAATCTGGCTACGTGGCGATCGCCTTAGGGTCTGTAAAAAATGAATGTCATGGACTGTAGCAGTCAGCGGTCAGCCGTCAGCCATGATTTAAAGCTGATAGCTGATAGCTGATAGCTGCTTTGAAAGTGTGCAGTCATTTTTTAAAGAGCTCTTATACCAATTCTACAAAATCGCCCTACAGATTCGTTTTTGCTGCTGACCGCTGACCGCCAGCCGAAGCTTGCCTGTGTAGCCACAGTTTAGTGAAATAGTATCAGTCCTATAGGTATAAAATTTGACACAAAAAACGCATAGCACAAAAAATCAGAGCCTTAACAGTGGCTCTGATCACGTCGTGGCTTCTGAGCCATTGGGTTCAGGCAAACAAGCGTAAACAGCTAGAGAGCCTGACGAGACACTAATTTTTCAAAAGTCGCCTGAGTCTGATGCAGCATTTGTTCACGGCTATCACCAGCTTTGGTCAAGGTCGGCACTAAATTACGTGCTTGGAGCGCCATATGAAGCTGAAGATGAGCAACATACTCGCTGAAATCTTCCCGGCTTGCTACGTTTGAAGACTGATTTAACGGCGAATTCAAGGCGTTCTCCTTCTCAACTCTGGATTCGGAAACCAACGTTACGAACGTAACATGCAGGCTTTTTTTGCCTCCAACTTTGCAACGAAGATTAACGGTTGACTGGTAGAACGATTGCGAAGCGTGAAGTTTCTTGTACGTCTCTTTTGGCGCGTCTCTTCCAATCACGATCGCGCACAGTCCTGTAAGCTTAACCATTTGAGCTAGTTTTCTTCCATGCTTCCTCAGACCAAATCGATCGCACAAACACTTTAACCGACACAGCCGATCTGCTATACTCATGAACCATACCTGGACGCATAGCTCAGTTGGTTAGAGCACCACGTTGACATCGTGGGGGTCTCCCGTTCGAGTCGGGATGTGTCCATTGTTTGAAACCCGCTCTAGTAGCGGGTTTCGCTATTTTAAAGAAAACTGAGTCTAGAACCATCATTTTCAACAAGGTATCTCAACCTGACACGGTTTGACGCGCTGATTGAGATAGGATTGCGATACTGAAATATACGCAGAGCCGCCTTCAGGGAGGTTTGATGGGTATGAGTGTATCGCTAGCGTTACCGCCGACTGTATCTCAATTGAAGAAGCGGAAGAAGTCGCCAAAAGGGACAGTCTCGGGGCAAGTGTTCAAGGGGCGGCTGAGGTTGTGCTGGAGTTTTCAGCGTCAGCGGTACTTTCTTTACCTGGAACTGCCAGAGGGTAAGACGAACCGGATTGTGGCAGAGGGCAAGGCGAAACAGATTGAAGGCGACATGGCGACGGGGAACTTCGATCGCACATTGTCTAAATACAAGCCACACCAGCGTGTCAGTAGTGCTTTAAAAGCGGTTGACTTGTTTGAAAAGTTTATGCAGCACAAGGCGAAACGGGTCTATAAGCGGACGTTGGAGAAGTACAGAGCGCTGCTGGGCTACATCGGTCAATTTTTTAGAGGGAAGGTCGCTAGCAGCTTGAATGAGGGTGATGCCGAACAATTCAAGGAGTGGTTAGCAGAGCGGCTAGCGCCTGTCACGTTACGAGAGCAGATCGAGTTGATGAGAGCCTGCTGGATTTGGGAAGCAAAGCAGGGGCTAACGGAGGTGAACCCTTGGGTAGATGTTTTGAAAACGGTGAGAGTACCACCTCAACAAAAGCCGAAGCCGTTCACCAGGGAGGAGATGGGGAAGATTTTGGCTGGGTTCAAAGCCGATCGCCACTACGCTTACTATTTGGACTACGTGGAATTCTTGCTCTCAACAGGGTGTCGAACGGGTGAGGCGATACGTGCGATTGCACAGGCTTTGCCATCGGTCTCAGTGGGAACATCTCAACCATGACTGCTCGGTGATGTGGATTGGGGAGAGTATGAGCCAGGGGCAGCGCAAGGAGGTGAAGACTAATCGAGCCAGGTTTGTGTCTCTGACTCCGAGGCTGCAAGCAATGCTTTCAATCTAGAAGTCAAACAGGTCGCAGTCTTCTAATCGGCGGGCGGCTCTTTGCACGGTGCGAGGGTCTACGGACAGCAGAGCGGCAATTTCGACAGGTGGGGGAATGTCTACCCAGCGATCGCCATAGGGGTCAAGTTCCCAGAGGTAAAGCCAGAGGTCGTATTGAGTTCCCGTCAGCTTTAAAGTTCGGGCATACCGAATCAGCTCTTTGGGAATCTGCACGAACTGGGGAGGCTTTTGTATCCCTGATGCTTCAGAATGCGGAGCTGAATTTGTCATGATGCAGATAAGTACAAGTAGATGCCCCGCTGCTGGCTGTAGATGGGGCATTTTTCCTATGCAGGCTTTTGTTGCTCAAGGTAGAGAAGAGCAGCTTGTTCAATAAGGTCGGAGAGGTGACACCGTTCTTTAATCGCTTTGATCTGTAATTGCTCCTTTAAGTCAGGGTTCATGCAAATCGTGACGTTTTCGCGTGGTTTGGGCAGGGAGGATTGGCTCATGGTTCTGAACAAAACTATGTTCGTTTTTGAGCGAACTATCATTCAACGAGATAGTACATGATTAAGCAATCATTTGATTGTGTGAGAGTTAATTCTGTGTTTCCTTAGCTCGACTTTATCCATTTTCTGAAACCCCCAGGCACCAGTAGTTATAGCATGTCGGATTTTCTCTAGACTTTTCTTGATATCGGTTAAACCACTAGACATCCGAAAAAGTCTGCGGCTCTGTCTGCGATCCAGACACCGCCAAGAATGGCTCCTCTTCAAAATGGATAAAGTCGAGCTAAGCTGTCTAAATTCAGATCCCAAAGTCTGATGCTTTCATCCTCGCTACCACTAATCAGCATTTGACCATCAGGACTAAAACGGACACTCCTGACTGTCCTTTGATGTCCTTGCAATTTATACAGAAAAACTTTATCTTTCACATCCCAGAGACTGAGTGTTCCTTTTACATCGCCAGAAACTAGAGTCTTTCCATCAGGACTAAAATTAACACTACTTACTTCATGTGTGCCTCCTAATTGAGACCAGATTTCTTTACCATCAGATACATGCCAGAGTTTGATTGTTTTATCATCACTAGCTGAAGCTAGAGTTTGACCATCTGGACTAAAAGCGATAGATTTAACACCTTTTTTATGCCCCCTCAAAACTCGCCTTCTACCATTAGATACTTGCCAAAGTCTGATGGTATGATCTTCGCTAGCAGAAGCAAGAGTTTGACTGTCTGGACTAAAGCTAATTGCATGAATTTCTAAATTAGGTGGTGTAGCATTTAAATCATTTTGTTTATCGTGTTTACTAGAAAGTTGGTTCACAAGTTCAGACTTCAGTCCATTCATAGTCCAGATATTGATAGTGGGATCATCATCGGAAGGACTAGAAGATGCAAGGAGAATCCCGTTTGGACTAAAAGTAATTTGAGTGCATCCCAGTCTTGCAAGACTCATTTTGAGAACTGTCCATTGAGATAGGCAGAGCGATGCTTGAGCACTTGGGGAACATTGTCTTTCTCCCATTGTGCCCCTGAAAGTTTGATGCGCCGTCCGATTTGTTTAACCGTTGATTCAATCGCACCTGAACCAATTGAGCTCCCTTCTGCTTGATAGTAGCGATAGTTGACAATCCGGTGTCGATGTTTGTTGAGATAAGCAATGAAGGTGCTCACTCGCTCGTGGTGCCAATCGTTGAACTGGGCAATGGCGCTATCAATATCTCCTTGCCACAAAAAGGCTTCAACTCCATCTAAGCGCTGCTTTGAGCCACCCACCTTGCCCAAATTTTCGATCAAGTGATACCAGTCCAAAAGCTCGCGTCTTTGAGAGGGCGTGCTAATTTCAGCGTAGAGATTCCAAATGCCATCATGCCCATCTCCCAGACAGGTTAACGGGTCAGACAATGGTTGGGCATTCACCCAACTCACCAAACGGGCATTGTCTTGGAAAAACGCACTCACACAGTGTTCATGCAGCTTCACCCCTTTGTAATCTCGCCATTCACTTGGTTCTCCTTTGGGGTTCGCAGTCGCACTTTACCGCCGTCTACACTCATCTCTTCAACGGCTTGAGCCACTTGCGGTAAATCAAAGGTTTGACGATGCACTAACCGCTGCTGCGTACTGTGAGACACTGCCACCCCAGTCAAAACTTGAATAGCTTCAGCCGCTCGCTCATAGGACTCATTCGCGCTCAACAATAAGCAACACCTTTCCAGATAGGGACTCCATTGCGTGTAGGCTTTGACCTCCAGTTTTGCAGCTTGTTTCTCACTTACATTCAATCGTCCAACAATACTGTCGATGCTCCGTTTTCGTCCGCTCGTTGTGCCGCTACTTGTTGCAATAAAAAATTCCCAATCTCTGGACTGACATGCTCAAGCAGGTGCCCTCGAACGGCTTCCTCAATGCCTGCTAATGTTTGCACTTGTTCCGGGTCGGTTTCTTCGTACAACAAGGCTGCAATGGCTTGAACGTGGGCTTGAATTTCGGCTTTCTTGGCAGCGTCCATAAGGCTCCTTAGGCAGAGGTCATCGACCCAAAGTCTAGCGCTGATTCACACCATTAAGCCTAAGCATTTATGCTCATTGCAAAGGTGGGATGCACTCGTTGAGCAATTTGCTGGGAAACTTCAACAAGTGATTCCGATGAAACGATTTGGAGAAGCGGAAGAAATCGCCAAAGCAGTACTATTTCTCGCCAGCGATGATGCCTCGTTTGTGCTGGGTGAAGAATTGGTGGTAGATGGCGGTTGGATCCAATTGGTAGCCAGCTAAGCTGTCTCATACTTTACTTCCTTTCAACCAGCAAACCATCGTGTATAAACTGTTGTCAGACCTGTCTTTGAGCAAATCCTGAAGAGGGAACTGTTGAAGCAGTTCCCTCTAGCGTCATTACAATTTCGGAGCGCTATTCAGTTGAAGCTTTTACTTAGGGAAATATGTTCTTAATGAACTACCCCGCCGCAAGCGGACGGGGTATCAGAATCAAAAAAGAGCCAGTTGTTCATCTCTATGTAACTTGAGATAGTCATTGCCCTGATTCTTGACGTATTTCGCAATCATGCCTTCATCGCCGTGTTTGCCGACTGTACTAGCAAAGTACCCATCGCTCCAAAACTCCCCGCCCCATAACTTCTGTTTCACTTGAGGACAGCGCTTAAACACCTCCCGTGCCGTCAAGCTCTTGAGCATCGTCACCAATTTCGTCACACTGTAGGTCGGCACAGACTGCACCAAAAAAGGCACGTGGTCTTTGTCTACACCAATTTCCACAAACTTGATTTCGTACCGTTTCTCGATCTCCAAGCAAACTTCGCGCAACACTTCATCGACCTGCTCATCGAACACAGCCCGTCGGTACTTCGCCGGAAACACCAAATGGTAAAGCAATACGGTTACGTTATGGCTTTTGTGGATGTACTCACTCATCTCTGCATTCTACGCCGCAGAGCGGCGGGGAATTGACCCTTAGCGATTAAATGAGAGCTGTTGGGAAATAATTACAGGTTAGGTTGAGATTCTGACCTTCCTGGTTTGGAATGTCTTTCTCAGGCAGCCATCAAGTAGAAGTTCCATAAGCCAGCCGCAGTCAGCATCAAGTGATCATCAAACGCCTCAATCCGATTCCGATAAATGCTACTGACTGCGCCATAGCGCTTCACTCCAGCGAAGGCATGCTCACAGATCACCCGTGATTGGCTCAACGCTCGATTCTCAGCCTTCTGCTCCGCGCTCAGTTTCCCACCTCTCGGTTTCTTATGCGGGATGCGGATGTTGTCATACTGCTTGTGGACACCGAGAAACCCCAAATCCAGTTCAATGGGAATTTCGTCCGGCACAGAACCTGCAATATCGTCCTCATCGTGGAACTTTTTATCATGCAGTTTGCCTTCTCGTGCCTTGCTCAACACCAACACTCGTTTGCGCTGGTCTACCGCTGCCAAGTGCTTACGCGTATGCCGCCGCTTCTTACCGGAATAATTGAGCTTTTGTTGCTCTGGATCTTGAGGGCGTTGGATCGGGCGTTCGGTGCCATCAATCATGACGCGCTCCACGCCTGGAAACCGTGCCATAAAGGACTCAATGCTGGCAAGTTTGCGCTCTGGCAGCGCCATCTTCTCACCCAAAGCCGCTTCTAAAAGCGGCTGTAAGCGATGCATCCAATAATGAGCTTGGGCACGGTCAAGGTCGAATAAAAGCCCTGCCAAATCAAAGGTCGGGTAACATTTGAAGTAGAACAGGATGTAGAACAATTTGTCTTGGGGATTGCGTAAGCGGGCTTTGCGCCCGCCGCCAACCGCTCGTTGACGGAGAGACTGAAGCATGGTAGCAAATTTCATCTAGATTTGATGATTTCAGCATTCAAACTATTTTTTGATTGGCTTGAATCTAATTATCCAGCAATGATTGACCAAAACCCGACTACCTTTATTGAGTTAAAAAAATTACTGATATCAAATTCTGCACTACAGCCTAAAGAGATATCCCAGCTTTGAGATGCTATTTTGACTCAAGATGCTAACGAATTGGTCATTGCTAGAGATGTTGCACTCTTAACCTGTATAGGATGTGGCTTGACTGCTCAAGAAATTCAAAACGCCAACGTTCAAGGTTTGAATAATGAAGACAATAGGCGTACCTTACTTTGCGCCAAAATGCTAAGGACTGGCTTTCGAGAGAAGTCCTTTTAAGTAGAAGTAATCAAGAAGCAGTTGAATCCTATATTCAATTGAGATCACAGAACAAGCACCGCTTAAACCTTACAAGTCAATCTCCATTACTTATTTCCTATGATGAGCGAACTTACGGGCACCGATTGAATTATGTCGAAATTGTTGCCATTATCAAACACTGGGAAAAGCTTTCAAATATCTCCAACCTAAGTTTGCAACGGCTCAAAACTACCTTCAACGCTCAACCTGTGTTTGGTTTGTTAGGGCAGGAATGACAGCGGCGGGATCTTTCTGTAATTTTGTCTCCAGCTCATCAGGCATATTTCAAAGCTATTGGTGAAGAGCCACCTGGTGTAAGCATTGAAGAGTTTCTCCAAAGTGTGTATAAATAACCTCTTCAAGGATATTTCAAGAGATAGGGGTTGGTATTGTTCAGCCGATTCAACAACCCAGACTTGTGCTTGAGTCCTTTGCCCTTGGTGGTGCAGAAAACTCAGGACGGTCTCATCATGAGAATTTAACCACTTTAGAAAATTCAATCCGGCAGTCTAAAGCCTCACGTTTACGAAGAGAAGCGCAAGCGGGCGGTGGATTCTGCTTCGGGAGTGCCAGGAGTTTGGGCAAAGACAAGCGCTTGTAGCAGAGCCGCGACAGTTCTCGTAGACCGAGTTGCAGAAAACTCAAGCCACGCTCACCATGCCAGTCGAGTCTGGCACGTGCTCCCGCTTGCACGAGCATCATGCCCAGCAGGAGGGCAAGGAGGGAAGCACAATCCAGCAGCATGAATAAGCAAGTCAGCGTTTGGGGCGTGCGTAAGCCGGATTGCCATACCCCGAAGGCCGCAGACTTGTCATCCTTAAAGTGAGGTTCAATGCCGCCGAAACGCTTGCCATCGAGCGCCAAGGTTTGCAGGGAGGGTGCCTGGTCAGACAAGACTGCCCAAGCGTCTTTGGTCTCTGGCACTTTTGCCGTGACCAGATGGCAAGCAGTGCCATCCAAAACCTGCACGTTTTCAAACAGATATGCCTGCTCTGGGGGTGGTAAGAGTTGCTCGACTGACTGGCTACAGCCATCGGCAAGTGTCACCTTCAAGTCCGACTTGACTCGGATCGCCCATGACCAATGCTGTTGGCGCAACCAATGCATCAAGTTTCCATGCTCAAACCCTCGGTCTGCCAATAAAGTCATCTGACACTGGGGCGGCAAGACCTGTTGGGCACGCTTCAGCACTCTCTGATACTGCTCAAACCCAACAGTGGCACTGCCATGTTCGAGCACCACTTGGGCTAGGGTGAAGGAACGCCCGCCCCAGACGAAGCACACGGCAATCAGACAAAATTGATCCCACAAGATGCTGGTATCCAGGGTCAGTAGCACAGACTCCCCAGCAAAGGCTGCCAACACATGACGTAGCATCGGCTCATAGAACCGCTCGGCACTAATCTGCTGATTGTGTAGGAAGTAGCTTAACCATTCCAAGTGCGCCCTGGCTTGACAGTCGCGATGACTCAGGTAGGGAATCCACTTCCCCAGGCACGCACTGCTCGATTGCAGAATCGCCGCCAGCATTTCAGCAAAGCCTTGGAGGAGCCGTTGGTCTTTCGGCTGCACCCATTGACGCAGTTGGTCTTGCAGTTGACGATACAAGAGGGGGATTGCCATGAATGTTGCTTTGAGTTGGGGAACTTAAGCGTCTCATGGAACGCCCCCTTCAAACCCTCCCTGTCTCAGTTGAGATTCCTGCTCTAGCAAACTTTTCAAGACTTTTCTGCACCACTAAGCCCTTCAGTCCCGGATTCACGAAATCTGGACACGCTTTTTTAGTTCTACTTTGAAGGACGATTTGCAGTACACACCTTCCGAATGCTTTGAAACCTTCCCCGCAAACTGGGAAACTCATTCCACTTTAGAGGCGATCGGCAAACGCTACTACGAATTCCGCGCCAAGTTGATGGTTCGCAACAACGAAGGCTTGACCCAGACATACAACCGCTTCCACGACCCCAACGAATTCCATCCCGACATCCTCAAACTGCGTCAACTGCATGATGAAATGGATCGTGCCGTTCTTGCTGCCTATGGCTGGAATGACATTCAACCTCAATGTGAATTCCTGCTCGACTACGAAGACGAAGATGATGATGATGACGAAACCTCTGCTAAGCGTCAGCGCAAAAAGCCCTACCGCTACCGCTGGAACGAAGCCACCCACGACGAAGTGCTAGCACGCCTGCTCGACTTGAACCAGAAACGCTACGAAGAAGAACTACTGGGGGGCAAGTTAGCTGGGAAGAAAGGCAAAGGGCAAAAATTCAAAGGCAAAACCACCAAAG
Organism: Tildeniella sp.; assembly: GCF_059505325.1. Classification (NCBI taxonomy): domain Bacteria; kingdom Bacillati; phylum Cyanobacteriota; class Cyanophyceae; order Oculatellales; family Oculatellaceae; genus Tildeniella; species Tildeniella sp. Next base: position 180,574 of record NZ_JCACKI010000053.1, on the reverse strand, counting down.
GTGGGACTGAAGCACCAACAATTCCTGGTTTAGAGGCGTAGTTTATACTAGAAGCACCTTCCTGAATCGTGGATCTCCACCGCGAGCCAGTTCTATGACGATCGCCACCCAAAAGCTGACGTTTGAAGAGTACCTTGCTTACAACGATGGTACGGATACTCGCTATGAATTAGTCGATGGAGAATTGGTACCCATGAGTTTGGGAACTGGCAAACATGGGGCAATTATCCGTTTTCTAGTGCGCCAATTTGAAGATGCACTGGCACAATCAGGACAACCCTGGGTTCCGTTGCCTGCGCTGGTTGGTGTTCGCTCTCCACGAGGACGCAACTGGGACACTTCCCGCATTCCCGATGTCACGGTCTTACCCCTTGCTCAGTGGGAAGCGATGAGTAACCGGGAAGCCATTATCAATTTCAATGAGCCACCCCCTATTTTGGTGGTTGAGGTCGTTAGTCCCTCCACTAAAACTGACGATTACCGTTCTAAACGGGCTGAATACGGGTTGCTAGAAATTTCCGAATATTGGATCGTTGACCCGATAGAAGAGAAGATCACCCTTTGCGTCCTAGAGCATCAACTCTACGATTCAACTGAATTCCGTGGGGCAGACTTGATTCAGTCCCCTACGTTTCCAGACCTCAACCTGATAGCTACCCAGGTTCTAGCAGACAAACTTTAGAGGCTGTTTTAAAAGTATCAAATACGCTGCATTTGCCCCCTCAATCCCCCAATTTGGGGGACTTTAAATCTCAGAACCCCCCAAAGTGGGGGCTGGGGGGCGGTTCGGGCAAAAATTTTGACTTTTCAAACAGCCTCTTATAGCAATTGGCGTTGTTGCATGAAGAGGGGTTGCGGCGGGAGGAGGGATGGTAGGTTGTAGTTACCACACCACAACGTGCCATGAAACCTCAATACCGCATCCGCAACTGGTTCGAGTATAACGCTGGACTCAAGCAAAGAGGAAGCCTCACCTTCTGGTTCGCAGAATCCATCCTGGAACAGTGGGTCGTCGAGGAGTTGAGCGGCAAACCCGGTGCGTCTGTCCTCTACAGTGACCTCGCCATGCAAACAATGGCGACACTCAAAGCCGTCTAGCGTCTAGCGGGACGGCAGTGTCAAAGCTGTCTCGAATCGCTTTTCGAGTGGATGGGCATTGAGCTACCTGTACCAGACCACAGCACCCTGTCTCGGCGATTGGGGCAACTGTCCATTGAACTACCCGTTTCGCCGAAGCAGGGTGCTCGTCATGTCGTGGTGGATTCGACGGGGGTGAAAGTGTATGGAGAAGGGGAGTGGAAAACCCGTCAGCACGGAGTCAGCAAGCGACGAACATGGCGCAAGCTGCATTTGGGAGTCGATGAGGCGACGGGCGAAATCTTAGCAGCAGTGGCGACAACCAACGATTTCCATGATGGAGAAGTATTAACCGATATGCTTGAAGCCATTGATGAGTCGCTAGAACAAGTCTCGACCGATGGGGCATACGACCATTGTCATTGCTATGACGAGATTGCAGCCAAAGGAGCCAAAGCGGTGATTCCCCCACGCAAGGATGCGGTGATTTGGCAGCATGGCAATCGCAAAGGCAAGCTACATCCGCGTGATGAAAATTTGCGCTCGATCCGCAAGCAGGGACGCAAGCGCTGGAAGCAGGATTCTGGCTATCATCGTCGTTCGATTGCGGAAACGACGATGTTTCGTTTCAAAACAATTTTTGGTGGCAATCTGAGTGCACGTCAATTTGACAATCAAGCGGTAGAGTTGTTCATCAAATGTGCTGCGCTCAACCGCATGATTCAGATCGCCAAGCCCGATAGCTATGAGGTTGAAGCCTAATATCAAGCCTGCTTCAAGACTAATCTGCCCGTTGTTCAATCATGCAACAAAGCCCCAGCCAAGTGCAGTTCTCGCTCGTTGGTTGACATAAACTCTTTCAATGCTAGGAAACATCTTCCAACCTTGACGGGCATAGACTTCCTCATAGTCCGGAAACTTTCGTTTTACGACAAGCGGGGCATTCATTCGCAAGTTAAACAAATCGTCGGGTGTAAAAGGGGTAGTCGCACTGATGATGTAGCGATCGCAGCCGATTAGAGGAGCCTTCTCAAGGGCAAGGAGATGGGCACTCACGACATCTTCAATATCCACACGGCGATAGAGTAATTCATTTGCCTTAATGTTGCCATCTTCGTAAGCCTCGCAGGTCTCTTGATGATCATCTGCTTCTGGAAAGAAGCGCGAGGTTCGCAAGATCAAGCACGGCAAACCCTGATTTCGGTAGAAGAGTTCGCATAGGTTTTCTGCTGCTGTCTTTGTCACACCATAAGTGTTTTTAGGAATGGGAGCAACTTCTTCCGTAATCCATGCCGCAGGAACACCCAAAGGTGGAATGAGTGCATCGCCGAAAGTACTGGTAGTGCTGAACCGTCAAGCATTAGAGTCACGATGGGACGAACTGAAGAAATTTCTCAATCCATTGCAAGCCCTGCTGGAAAACGATCGTCGTAACGTTTAACAACATCCGATGTCGGTCAAGGGGTGCAATCCTAAAATGGATCAATCAAAAGAGAGCCAGATTCTCAGCGAGTGACGCAAGAGGTAGGCTGTGATGAATGAAGCTTTGCTTCGCAAGGCATATCAAGCTTTTAATGCGCGTGATATTGACGCTGTTCTAGCTATTCTGCATCCGGATGTTGCCTGGTCAAATGGCATGGAAGGTGGGTATGTGCATGGGCATAATGAAGTCCGCGATTACTGGAGCCGCCAGTGGTGTTTAATTGATCCGCACGTTGAACCACAATGCTTCACAATCAATGAGACCGGACAAACGGTGATGAATCTTCATCAAGTGGTGCGTGATTTGGACGGCAATGTGATTGTGAATCAAATAGTTCAACATCTGTATGCGATCGAGCATAGTTGAATGGCACTGACATAAGGAAATTCGGACCCTAAATCCCCTAAATCTGGGGGACTTTGAAATTCTAGCTCCCCCAGATTTGGGAGTTGGGGGGCGGCTCGGTGCGTTACGTCAGTGCCATTCGAGCATGGTTTAATCAAGCGCATGGAAATTAGAGATGATCAACGAGAAACTGATTAAACGCATCTTAAATCAGGCACAAGTCCCTGAATTGTTAGAAGTCCTTAGTGAACGACTAAATCAGTCGGACTTACAATCTCTGTTGCTAGAAATCTACCGAGCCAGAGTGCGATCGCTAACACCTCAACATTTGCTTCAGCAATACGAACAAAATCGCCTGGTACAGCCTGCTGCCATTAGTCCTAGACAACTGCTGGAATTTGACCAGTTGGCTTACTCGGTATTGCCGCCCTCGTTTGAACCCGTAGAACTGTCTCCGGTTTGTCCGTTTGGCACAACCTCGATCGTCGCTCCCCTAGATCAGAATCAGACTGTAACTACGATTCGCAACAGCGAGGTTTGCTCAGATTCCACGAATGTTTTGGCATTAGAGTGTGCGCGACGGCGACAAGACAAAGCAAGATATTGTCAATCTTTGTGCGATGTGGGTTGCGCCTGAAGCGAGATTCCAAGGATTAGGAAAAGCCTTAGTTGAGCATGTCATTCTTTGGGCAAAGCAGGCTCATGCCTCCAAGGTACGGTTGTGGGTAAACCGTGAAAACGTGAATGCTGCTCAGTTCTATCGTCATTGCCGTTTTAATGGCACCGGAAATACGGCTATCTTTCCTGCCAAACCGGATGCCGTAGAACAAGAAATGGAATACATTTTCTGACAGTGACAAAGTTGCAACTTAACAAAAAGCAAAAGAAACCAGGCTAGCTTAGTACAATTGCACTGCTAGAATACAATCGTTTCATCAGACTTTCAGCAGACGCATCACAGTACCGCTCCAAACCTCTGATCGACTCAGTTTCCAATGAAGGAGAATTCAGATATGGACGACAATCCCAGCATTCTTTCGCATGTTTCGATCGGCACCAACGATTTTAAACGCGCGATCGCGTTCTACGATCAGGTCTTACCTACATTAGGCTGCAAGCGACTGAGAGAACATCCATATGGGATCGCGTATGGCAAACAGTACCCCGAATTTTGGGTAGGAACCCCCTTCAATGGACAGCCTGCAACGGTGGGCAATGGCACGCACATCGGCTTTATTGCTCCCACGAAAGAAGCCGTCCATGCCTTCTACGAAGCCGCACTAGCAGCAGGGGGCAAAGACGAAGGTGCGCCGGGTGGCAGACTCGACTACAGTGAGCCATACTACGGTTGCTTTGTTCGTGATCCAGACGGACACAAAGTAGAAGCTGCTTTTTGGGATGAACAGCTTGAACAAACACTGAATCAAAGCAGGTCTGAATAAGCTGAACGATCCACGAGTTTATATCATTCTGTAAAAGAGGAATTACCAATGGTAAACAACTTCATTCCAGATGGGTTTCATACTGTCACGCCTTATCTGACCGTCCAAGGAGCAAATCAACTGCTTGAGTTTGTCAAAGCGGCATTTGATGCTGAGGAAGTTCTTTGCATCAAGCAACCCGATGGCACGATCAGACATGCCGCTGTAAGGATTGGTGACTCGATGGTGGAACTGGCTGAGGCAAGAAGAGAATGGACACCGATGCCCGGAGCAATTCATCTGTATGTGAGCGACACGGATGCGGTTTATGAGCGCTCCCTTCAAGCAGGCGCAACCTCACTGCAAGAACCAACCGATATGGATTACGGAGAGCGTGGTGCTGCTGTAAAAGATCCGGTTGGAAATCACTGGTATATCGCTACCCAGGAATTAGTGAAGCGGGAAGCAGACTTTTTAGCACAACAGCACTAAAGGACAAGGCAAAAGAGTCGTTGGTGATCAGTCACTAATGTTAATCTGCTGTCGATCGAACCATCAATCCCCAATTAAACAGGAGCTTGTATGTCCGACATTCCCAACATCATCAACATGAACGATCTGGACTGGCAGGAAGAGCATTACTCAGAACATTACACAGGTTGGTCAAAGCGGTTATCTTCCCCGGCAATGGATCGCAAACAAGGTCACATCGGCGTGAGAGTTGAGCGACTGCGCCCTAAATCGCTCTCTTGCCCTTTTCATTACCATGTTCACGAAGACGAGTTTTGCCTGATTCTCAAAGGCAAAGCGACGCTTCGGTATGGTGACAGAACGATTGAAGTAACCGAAGGGGATGCAATTTCATTCCCACGCAACGAGCGAATCGCTCATCAGTTCTACAATCACACCGATGTACCCGTAGATATTTTGATGATGGGTGAGAACCTGTCGCATGAGGCTTGTTACTATCCCGATTCGGATAAATGGCTATTACGTTCGATCGGCAAAGTTGGTAAATTCGAGAGCACAGATTATTGGACAGATGAACCCAATCCGCCTGTCCTGAAATCTCAGGAATAACTGCTGCATGAAGTATGGCTATATTGAACGCGAACGACGGGTTCTGATCAAAATGCTGCCGTCCAATTTGAATTTGGAAGAGGATTATCGTCGGATCTGCGATCGCTACAACCGCCGCTCTATGATTTTTCTCAGATTGGGCAAAGCTGCTTCTATAACCTCAGGTGGTGGCGTTGTTTGCTGCCAACTTTCGCGCATCGCTAGCTGTTCCAACCAAGCTTGAAGACGAGGATAGGTTTCTAAAGAAAAACCAACCCGATCTAAGAATGACACTGAAATTCCAGCCACAATGTCTGCCAGCGTGATCTCTGCACCAACAAAGTACGATCGATTGTCCAGAAGCTTCTCATAAAACTGCATCACAAGGGTAATACGCTCTCTTGCAACGTCAAGCTTCTGATTCTCAACCTCCAGTCCCATCAAAGGTCGAGTTAGCACCATCACGGCTGGCTGAAGCTCATTAACGACCAACATCTCTACCATCCGAACCGTAGCAATATCTTCAGGTTGACTGGGCATCAAAGCAGGAGATGGATATTTTGCTTCTAGGTAATCTAAAATCGCCAACGATTCAATCACCCGCAAGCTATTGTCCGCAATAACGGGAACACGCTGGAGCGGATTGACAACCGTAAAGTCATAGTCAAACTGATCGCCATCCAGCTTGACCAAAATCGGTTCAAACGGGATCTGTTTTTCTAGCAAGGCAATCCAAACTCGACGGGCATTGCCAGAAACTGGATTGTAGTAGAACCTCAACATACAAACTCCAACTTGAAACTGCTTGATTAGAGAATAGCGTTATTCTCGATCGCGCTCTTGGGTAGCCAGAGGTAGATCCCAAGAGCAAGGATTAGGACAAACGGAATATCGGTAAACCACTTGCTCCAGTAGTGATCCACCATCATCAACGCTTGCGCTCCCATCAGAATACCGTGGAAGAGATTAGCCCACATGGTGAAGTTGAGAAACGACAGGTATGACAGCGGCTTGCGAGCGGCAAGCAAGAGAAAGACTCCCCACACGAGATAGATGATGAACAACATCGGGGGCACATGGCACGATTCACCGCTACATCGGATACCATTCCAGATCGCCCAATTTAATCGTCCTCCCTCCGCCAGAACAGGAGTTTGAAACAGAAAGCCCCAAAAGAGCGAACCGAAGATGAAAAGTGACAGAACGCCGTAGACGCGCAGGAAGAGCGCCACTTTTCGTTTCAACAGATTGTCGATCGCGCCGACGAAGCTACCTCTATAGAAGAGGAAACCATCAAGGCAATCAAAGCACGAGATGTCCAACAACACCAACTGGTTAGACCAACGAATCTTTAAGAGTGATATGGAAACGTATATTGCATTGTTTAGAGGTGTCAACGTGGGTGGTAACAACGCACTGCCTATGCTTGAGTTGGTAACAGTGCTTGAGGAGCTAGAGTTAAGCAATATCAAAACTTACATTCAAAGTGGCAACGCTGTTTTTCAAAGCAAAAAGATAAATAGCATAGAACTCTCACAGAAGATAAGTGCTGCGATCGAGAAACGTCGTGGTTTTGTAGCGCAAGTCTTGATTCTCGATGTCAACGAGTTAAGGAACGCGATCGCATCAAACCCTTTTCCAGAAGCTGAGACGGAACCAAACACACTACACTGCTTTTTCCTATTATCGTTGCCAGAGCAGCCGAATTTGAAAGCACTCGAAACTGTCAAGAAGGATAGTGAGCAGTTTAGGCTGATTGACAAGCTATTTTATCTTTATGCACCTGAAGGAATCGGTCGGTCTAAACTGGCAACGAAAGTTGAGAAAACGCTTGGAGTGGCTGTCACGGCTCGAAACTGGCGGACTGTTCGTAAAATTATGGCACTGGCGGAATAATTCAATGTTGATTCAAACATCAGTTATGGCAGAGAAGTTTGAACGGGCTAGGACTCTGGAGTGGACGATGGCAGTGGATAGACTTCCATCGCTTGAATCAAGCCGTGTTCAAGGGTGAACCGATGACCTACATGCTCATCGGCAAGAACGGCTCCAGCCAAGTCACGCACAAACTGATGCACATTGACCAAAATGCGCCCGGACTCCTCCGAGTAAAAGGAAATGGCAATCAACAATCAACTCATCCAGTGTAGAGATATCACTGTTGAGCATGGCTTGGCGCAAGTGTTCTTCAAGCGTTTCGATCGTCGTCTCTTTCATCTGCATGGTGACATCGTTGCTAATTTCTGCGATTGTGCCTGTTAAAATCTTCATTCTGGTTAATTAGCTTGCATGATGTGATCAATGAGTCCGTAGGCTTGTGCTTCAGTCGCCGACATAAATGCCCGTCGATCGCTATCTACGGCAATTCTCTCAATGGGCTGTCCCGTCGCTTCAGCATACAGTTCATGTAGAATGTGCCGTTGCCGAAAAACTGCTCTTGCCGCCGTTTCAATCTCGTTCGCGGTGCCTCCAGTGAACCTTGCTTCAGGCTGCGCCAATCGAATTCGAGCATGAGGCTGTGCCAATCGTTTACCGAAAGTGCCGCTTGCTAAAAGTAATGATCCAATCCCATCTGCACTGCCCGTACACAGAGTATGAACAGGAGACCGCAAACTTTTAATCGTGTCGTAAATTGCCAGTCCAGCCGCAACGGAGCCTGCCTCGGTGTAAATATAAAGTTGAATGATATCGGAGTCTTCTCCATCCAAATACACAAGCTGAGCAATCAATCCATTGGCAATCTCATCAGTGATCGGTTGCCGTAGGAACACTGTGCGCGACCGGAGCCAACGGTTGTTCCACAATTCCCCAAAGGGGTAATGGTAACGATCGCCTTCAGTGTTTGAAGCATTATTGAACAGGTACATGGAGTGTTTCTCCCTGCAATCTAGCTTGCTTGAATAGGGTTCTAACCGTCTGTGAGGCTGACCGCTGCAACGTGTTGGTTCAAGACAGCGATCTTAGTTTTAGGATGACGATCGCACGTCAGTTGCAACAGTTGCAGTTTCTCGCCCGCGATCGTCGCTAAAATTTGCTCAAATAGCAGATTGGCATCGACTTCTGATTTGCGATGTACTGCTAACATCAGATTCGAGTTTTTGAGTAATATCTCAAGCTTTAACATGATGATTCTTCCGTTTATTCTTATTGTTTGCGATTCTGTGATGCGGTTGCTTCAGAGGCGACTATGTGCGGAATCGCTCACAGTGTCAGAACTGAGCGTCTGTTCAAGCCTGATCAGACGGTGATGCCAGTGTGCCTGTAGTTCCAGATTGGGTTCCGCAACCAGGGAGATAGAGCCTGAAGGTTGCATTCGTGAACAGTCATTCCATGATTCTCCAATGATGACGCTTGTCGGAGAATCATCCGCTTTTCCGTATGGAATGGAGTCAAACATTGCCCTCGGTTGAGTCTGTGCTGCGCTTTGCCCAAATCGTTGCAATAAGACTGAAGGAGTAATCGCGGTCGTCTGCACGGGTTGATGATGCCGCAGTTGCAGTGTAGTTCCACCAGAAACAGGGGTGAGTGTCCAGATGACGATCGTTGAATCCTCTGTTTGAGCCTCTTGCCAGCGATAAGCAAGACGGTTTGGCGGTTCTAGTTCAATCACCTCGCAATGAATGCAGCGATCGAGTCCAAACCCATCCCTCTGCCGGAAGTGAAATTTGTGCCCTAATCGTGGCTCAAAATTGTTGTCCATCATCCAAGCCGCCAACGCACGACGATCGGTGAGGGCTTGCCAAACTCGCTCCTGGCAGTGCGGGTAAAAGACTTCTAAGGTGACAGTCTGGTTCATGAATGTTCCTCCAAGTAATCGCCCAAGGCACCGAGTTTGCGAGTCCAAAATTGCTCATACTGACTGATCCAATCAGAGACCTGTTGAAGCGGTTGAGGATTTAAGCGATAGATGCGCTGTCGCCCACTGCGGGATTGAGTGACCAATTGCACCTCGCACAACACCTGTAAGTGCTGCGAGATAGCAGGAAGTGACATGGCAAAGGGTTGAGCCAATTGCGTCACCGACTGTTCGCCCTGTTGTAATTGATCGAGCAGGGCACGACGAGTGGGGTCTGCGATCGCATAAAAGATATCAGCACTGGCACTGGGTCGGCTCATGTCACAATATTTAAGTAAATGCTTAAACTATCTCTAGAATACTTAAGCATTCACTTAAATGTCAAGAGATTTCGACGGATTTTGAAGGAGTCCATGATGGGAATGCCCAAACCCAACGATTGGTTCGATCCAACTTGGTCGAAAATCTACCGTTGTCTCTTGGTGTGGTAGTCTTGCTCACTGTTCGGGGAGTCGCTGAAACCGCGATCAGTTCTTTGAGGTCACAGGTTGTTATGGGAATCGGTATTGTTATGCGCGTTAACCTAGATCGTTTAGCAACACCGCCCTAACACCCGTAGCCTGCACCTTGAAAGACTCGATCGAGTTGATTGTTCTTGTACTCATAGATCTCAAAGCTCGTGCTTTCATAGCCTGTACGTTTGACGATCGCTTCTTGAATGCCATCGTGATTGATATCGATCGTCTCCAGCAGATCATAGGGGAACCGCTGTGAGCCAGACAAACTTACCGATGCTTGAGTGATTTCCAGCAGTTGGGGCTGACCTGCTCGGTAAGAGAACCAAACTGCTGCAAAGCAAATAGGATTAAGCGATTGGGTTGCGTTCGCAGGACTGCCTTGTTTGACTTTGCTAAAAATCTCTGGTGATCCATCTTGATCGAGGTCAACCACTTGAATGGATTCAACCGAAGCTTCCCCATTGACTTTTCCTGCATTTGCAACTTTCGCGATCGCAGCTTTCCCAAAGGTCAATGCGGCTTGTCGATACCGAGCGAGATCGGCTTCAGAAGGAGCGGACAGTTTAGCGAGTGTAGGAGCCTGACTGATCGCGATCGTACTCCGCCACGTTTCATCAAACGTCTGTTGACCGATCGATCCTGTGAACCCACCGGCTGGCGAAAGCTGCTCGAAAATGGTTGGCAAGGAAGATTGACTTTGGAGATTGCCTTGACCTGTAATCACAGCAGAACAAGTAAACTGGCTGACAACTGGTTTTTTAACCTGAAATTCGCCCAGCTTTTGATGATTGCTAACGATCGTAAAATCTTTGATTGCATTGGTCACAATTCTTTGATCGTTGATTTGAAGAATGCGATCGCGCGACCCACCATTTCTGATAGCTTGAGTCACATCATTGCTGACTTCTAAATAGCGATCGTTCAACAATAATGCGATTGGGTAAATCTCACCTCGAAACTCATTGTTTCGATTGTCTTTTTTGACAAACAGCAGACCAATTAGATTGCTTCTAGATAGATTTTGAGAAGGGATGGTCTTGGTTGGAGTACTTGCAGTCGGTGGACTTGCTGGTCGAGATAGATTACAAGCGGCAAGACTCAGGAGCAGACCTGTAGCGATTAGCGCGAAGCGCAACTCCGAAGATATCCTCTGCCCAATGTAAGATTTCAGGAACATGAATTTCACGAAATTATCCTCTGGCTGAAAACGCAAAATCGTAAAGCTATTGACTCACACACCTCCAACAGGCTTGATTTCGTAAAATCGCAAGCATCTCTTTCAATCGTTAAACCACATCTAACTTTGGACGTAAAAATGAACAGGCGCAAAGGTGGTAAAGTCCGCAAACTCTACTGATAGCTGTGTTCACGGGGTTTTCATTATAGAGAATATAAACAATGTTGCTACCGCGATCGCAGCAATCGTCCGGATATGGTTCCAGAACGTCCAATCGGTTAAGTATTTTGCCCAGAGGGTAGCACCTTCAGGGCTGTCTGGCTTAACAATTGCCAGCGCATCATTGAGTGTCACATTGCAGGCGATCGTTACACCGATCGTGCCAATGAGGTAGAGCAAGCTACCGACTAGCAAATAGGCAGCACCCGATTGCTGCCATTTGAACGGGACGGAGACCGCTACCCTGCGCGGCAAAACGGGTTGGATCACCAGTGTGACTCCGAATATCGGCTGGATTGTGGGATATCTAGAACAGAACAATAATGTCTATTTCTATGCCACCAACATTGATATGGCAACAATCAAAGATGCTGGCGATCGGTTAGAACTGACTCGCCGCAGTTTCCAAGCGCTGGGATTGCTTTAACTAAAATCATGATCACCTTACGCACTGCTACGATCGCTGACCTGAAACTCCTGCAACATTGGGACGAACAACCCCATGTGATTGACTCAGACCCGAATGATGATTGGTATTGGGAGGAGGAACTCGATCGCGTGCAATGTGCCGCTAAATGATGCTCTAGCGAGTGTTCACCCGATAGCCCTGAAGGGACAACACTTCGGACGAAATATTGGAGCCAATGGACAGCCTGGAATCATATTCGGACGGTTGCGGCACTGGCATTTGCGACCTGATTCAGCATTTCCCTGCGCTAAATTCCAGCGATCGCTTGACACGCAACCAAATGGTTGCATAATAGAGAAATGGATGCCGTGTTTAAAGCCCTCTCTGATCCCAGTCGGAGAGAATTGCTCGACCAGTTGTACACCCACAATGGACAAACGCTAGGAGAACTTTGCGAACATCTTGCCATGACGCGGCAGGCAGTCAGTAAACATCTCGCGGTGTTAGAAACTGCCAATCTTGTCGTCACCGTCTGGCACGGGCGGGAAAAACTGCATTACCTTAATCCTATCCCGATTCAAGAGATCTACGATCGCTGGCTCGGTAAGTACAATTGCCATCAACTCACTGCTTTGAGCCAACTCAAGCGCACCCTCGAAGGAACTTCCCAGGAGACTGACCATGAGTAAACCGACCTTTGTTTATGTAACCTACATTGCCACAACGATCGAGCAACTCTGGGAAGCCATCACCAGCGAATCCTTCACTCAGAACTATTGGGGCGATCAACTGCTCCAGTCGGATTGGCAAGTCGGTTCGCCTGTGGAGCAACTAGACCCAGAACATGGAACGCAAACTATTGGCGAAGTATTGCAGTCTGAACCACCGCATCAGCTTGCTTATACGTTTCAGTTTCTCGATCATACACAGCCCTCGCGTGTCCGCTTCTTGCTGGAGCCATCTGAATATCAAGTCAAGCTGACCGTAATCCACGACCAACTATCGGCTCAAAGCTATCTCAGCCACCACCACCGATGGACAATGTGTCTATCCGACCTCAAGCGCCTACTGGAATTTGAACCAATGCTCGTATGGGTTGCTTGAACCCGAAACAGATCCTTTCACTATCTACTTCACAAAGGAACTCTGAATTATGATTCCGACTGTCATTGAACAATCGGGTCGAGGCGATCGTGCCTTTGACCTCTACTCTCGACTGCTGCGAGAACGGATTATTTTTCTCGCAGAACCCGTGATGCCCGAAATGGCGAATCGGATTGTAGCGCAACTATTATTTCTCGAAGCCGAAGATCCCCATAAAGATATCTATCTCTACATTAATTCTCCCGGTGGCTCCGTGAACGATGGGATGGGCATCTATGACACGATGAACCACATTCGCCCGGATGTTTGCACAATTTGTTATGGCTTTGCGGCAAGTATGAGTGCATTTCTGCTGGGTGCAGGTGTGAAAGGCAAGCGCAGTAGTTTGCCCAGTTCGCGGATTATGATTCATCAACCATTGGGAGGGACACAGGGACAAGCGGCGGATATCGAGATTCAGGCGAAGGAAATTCTCTACGCCAAACAGCAGATCAATCAGCGCATGGCGAACTATACCGGACAGTCACTAGAGCGAATTGAAGCAGATACCGAGCGAGATTTCTATATGTCAGCACAGGAAGCACTAGAGTATGGCTTGATTGATCAGGTGATCAATGCCCCAATGCTGCGTCAAGCGCAGTCCTCAACCTTGCAGTCTCAGTTGGTGATGACATAGCATTGCTACGATCGCCGATCTGGAACTCCTGCAACATTGGGGTAAACAACCTCATGTCATCAATAGACAAATCGGATGTGCTATGCCGACCTATCGATGGGCTGGACTGCTGCATACGGATTTACCCACCGTTCACAGTCCGACATTGAAAGCAGCCCTCGATCGCTGAGCGGTTCCATGATCTCAGGGCTGAAGCGTGGGTTATTCAGTCATCGCGTACCTTGCTTGCTCTTCCTGGGAAAGCGCCAATTCTTCGCGAATCGCTTGCGCGATGCTCTCCCGATGCCGCAACTGCTGGTAGTAGTTGTGAACGGCACTCCATTCTGCCAGATTGATGTTGCACGGTTTCGCCCAGTTAAGCACTGTCACCAAGTACGCATCGGCGAAGATATATTGAGGCTTCATTTTTTAGATGACTGTTCAGTCAGTCATTGGATAGAATACAATGCAGATTTAACCAGAATGCCACGCACTCCAGAAGAAAACGATCGCATCCGTCGTGCTACCACTGAACAGCTTCTCAGCACAGCCCTGAGTTTATTCTGTGAGAAGGGCTATTATTCCACCTCGATCGAAGACATTGCGAAGCAAGCAGAAATCTCGAAAGGATTGCTGTATCACTACTTCAAAAGTAAAGCAGAGGTGTTAGCGGCGTTAGTAGAAATTCGCATCAATGATGTGCTGATAGTGATGAATGCGGCTACAACAAAGTCAACACCTGCCAAACAAATTCGGTACATTGCAGAGGGTGCTCTAGAAGATGTACGACGACAGCCAGAAGTGTTTCGGTTTTACCTCAACCTGTTCACTCAACCGAGACTTGATCCAGTGGTTGCCAAATACACGCAAAAGCTGATGAATGAGCAAGCTCGACAGTTTGAAGTGCAAACAGAGCTGTTCAAAGCCTTGGGAGTCGAAAATCCGAGAATGCGATCGCTTTACTTCTCTTCCACACTCCAGGGTATTATGCTGATGTATTCGACTTATCCCAAAAGTTTCCCGCTCAACCAGGTTAAAGCTCAAGTCATGCAAGAGTTTTGCGATAATTCCTAAATTTCATCGGTAGATTCATCGCTCATTTCCATAGTGTTCCCAATCTTTTTCAGTGGCTTCATCGGCGGGAAACAAACATTCAATCCGTAGTTCTTGAAGCGTGATGTCATACGGTGTGCCCAAGGTGGCGATCGTCGAGAAAAACTTCCACTCCAGATCGTCTCGCTTGAAATGAGATGTCAGAAGCAAGGCATCTTGGGTCAATTGCTTTGAGGAATTTATAAGCTCGGCGACACCCGGATAGCCAATCAATTCCTTGAGCAACCTTGTAGACTGCTCATCTTCTGTCATGGCTTCCCGCTGTACTCGTTGCAGCAACCGTCCCGCTAGGTTCTCCCAATTGACGATAAACGGACGCAGTCCTTGAGAATGAAATAGAACGTGCATCAAATTGATTTTGCCATCTATATTGAAGCGGACTTGCAATTTGCCTGGATCAATAAACGCAATTAGCAGGCGAGTTGCTGCATTATTAGTCAAAATCAGATTCCAGTAGCGATCGATCACAAACGCTGGGTATGGCTCTTGATTTTGCAGCATGAAATTGAGTGCTTTGCGAACCGAATCCATTTCAGGAGCCGACAGATCAGTCTGCGTATGAATGGGAGCAAATCCGGCTGCCGTCAACATCAAGTTTTGCTGTCTGAGGGGAATTTCCAAAACCGTTGCCAGTTGCAACACCATGTCTCGACTGGGTTTAGCACGCCCCGATTCAAGAAAGCTAATGTGCCGTTGAGAGACTTGACTGGTTACCGCTAAATCAAGCTGGCTATAACCGCGTTGACTGCGCCATTGCTTGAGCAGCAGTCCAAAGGAGTCAAGTTGTTGCTCTGAGGTAGAAGTCCGTTGCTGCATCGTAAGACGTTCAAAAACGATCGCTTTGATTACCTGAGAGGTAATTGCTTCAGTTATCTCCTTTCCCCATCATAGAAGCATACCGATCGAGGGTAAGAATGATGTTGAAAACAGTTCAGCGTCCCATAACACTTTCTGCAAACCAGTTGTTCGATCGCTCATTCATTGAAATGCGAGACGGAACTACCTTATTCTTCAAGGATTGGAGCACAGGTAAACCCGTTGTCTTGATCCACGGATGTGTATTAGGGGCTGAGATGTGGGAGTACCAAATGACTGCCTTATCTAGCCAGGGACTTCGTTATATTGCCTGTGACAAACGTGGGTGTGCGCGTTCCAGCCAACCCGGTGATGGTTGTGATTTTGATACCTTAGCAGACGATCTCGCAACCCTGATTGAGCAGCTTGACCTCCAGGATGTCACCCTGGTTGCCCACTCGATGGGTGGTGGCGAAATTGCTCGTTACCTGTTGCGTTATGGAACTAGCCGAATCGCGCGAACCGTTCTCATTGCTACGATCACCCCTTTTTTGTGTAAGACAGCCGATAACCCTAACGGGTTCGACCCCAGTAGTTTTGAGCAAACGATCGCCCTCTTACAACAGGATCGCCCTCACTATTTCACGGCGATGGCATCCAGTTTCTTTGGTGATGGATTATCCAATAGTTCCGTTTCCCCAAAAATGACCCAATGGTTGGTGAATTTGGCTCTCCAAGCTTCTCCCTGGGCAGCAATCCAAATGATGCAGGTGCAGTCTGAAACGGACTTTCGAGGCGATATGTCTGCTTTCACCGTACCGACCCTGATCATTCATGGCGATCACGATATGGGTGCACCGATTGCACTCACGGGGCAGAAAACCGCAGATGCAATTCCCGGTAGCCAACTCAAAGTGTATGAAGGAGCCGCACATGGTTTGTTCATTACTCACAAAGAACAACTCAATCGCGATCTGTTGACCTTTATTCAAGGTGCATAAACCTTGTCCTCATTACAAAATTCAACTCACTTACAACAAGAAACCATGCTGAAATCAACTCAAATCTCAACAACTGCTCCATTCGGCTCGATGAAATCACTGTATTTGCTGTTTGCGATCGTGGGTACAATTGCGCCCTGGTTCTGGCTCTTGCAAGATCTACCTGCGTTACTATCCCCTACTCTATTTTTTCAACAGACCTTTGCCAATGCGATCGCAAGCACATGGGCAACAGATTTGCTAATCTCAGCCGTCGTCTTCTTTTGCTTTGCCTGGAGTGAACTTAAGCGATTGAATGCCTCTCGTCGCTGGATCATTTTGTATATCGGTTTAACGTTTGGAGTCGGGCTGTGCTGTTCTCTACCGTTCTTTCTATACCGTCGAGAGCAACTTCTTGAGCGTCATCTATAAGCCTTACTGGAGTCCTAAATTACACGTCTGGGGGTATGGGTTTGCGGGTTCTAAACAGTTGATGCTGGGCTATGGGCACGTCCTGGCTCATGCGGGTTATGCAGTCATACTCTGGGATTTTGACGGGCATGGTGCAAATGGGACTCGCTTACAGCGGTATGAGCTACAACAAAATCTGGATGTGGCGCAAGTTCTCCTGGAACAGCCCCAGGTTGACCCAAGTCGTCTGGCATTGCTGGGCACTCGATGGGTAGCGGCATTGTGATGAATGCTGGCATTCGTGAGCGCAATCGCTTTGCGGCAACCGTTGCGGTTTCTCCAACGGGGGCGAATGTAACTCCCCAATCTCCCCGAAATCTGCAACTACAGGCAGGGAGTGGAGAGGGACACCTTGGGAGATAGAAAGATGAAGATTAGACTCAATAGTGTTTTTGTCGATGACCAGGAAAAAGCTGTGAAGTTTTACACGGAGATCCTGGGTTTTGTGAAGAAGGTAGATCTCTTAACCGGGGACTATCGGTGGTTAACTGTCGTTTCTCCAGAGGAACCAGACGGAACTGAACTACTGCTGGAGCCAAACCAGAACCCAGTTGCCAGGACCTATCAAGTCGAAATTTTTGAACAGGGCATTCCTGCAACAGCCTTTGCAGTTGAAAACGTTCAAACAGAGTACGAT
The DNA here is from genome assembly GCF_059505325.1 of Tildeniella sp. NCBI lineage: Bacteria > Bacillati > Cyanobacteriota > Cyanophyceae > Oculatellales > Oculatellaceae > Tildeniella > Tildeniella sp. The sequence continues at coordinate 163,315 of NZ_JCACKI010000053.1, read as the reverse complement.
CGTCCACTCCATAAAGGCTTTTTGCCAATTGGCGAAGTCTACGCCCATGAGCGCGTCGCACGGTGCTATTCGAAGATAAGCGTTTGAACGGTAGCTATAAACGATCGACCAGAGCTTGATCATGCCGTTGGACAACCTCTTCTAAGGATTGGTAGCCAGTGCAACTACTGAGGCACTCAACACCACGAGCAACAGGATGACCCAGAGGGACACCATTTCCACGCTTGGCACACGGGGGAGTCTTCGACTTGCCAGAGCTTCAACTAATGTGACAGGCACGATATAGCTAGGACAACAAAGCTGCTGGCATCCTACATTTTCTACTGTCACATTGAATTAATCCTACCCTATGAGGATCTAACCTCTTCAGTCAGCAGATTAGTTCATTTGTTAATGAAATAGATTTTTGAATCACTCCAGGATCGAAATGGTTTGGCATATCAAACCATTTCGATCTAGTTTTCTCAATCCCGCATGTAGAGATCGATTTGGATTGACCTCTCAAACCATTTCGATCTAATAATCGGTCAAGTTTCCTGTAAGCTTTGCCAGCAGGAAATTTTAAGCAATTACCGCCTAGACAGTTCCATCGATTCTATATCCTCAGTGTATCCATCTTCGGCAAAGACCCTGTAGTAGGAAAGCTTACATGCAATTTAGAGCAGACAGCGTTTTCGAGCATTTGTCTTGCTGTATCAGGAAATTTCTCACGACAAGAAAAATTTAGGATCGAAATGGTTTCGGATCGTCTGAAGAGCATACCTAAAAGCAATTGCAGAAAAATACTTTTATAAATAAAATTTATTCTGTATCCATCTGTATCTTTATGTGTCTCTTCTAACTGTATCCAAGTGTATCCATCTGTATCGCTCTCCTCGAAAGAGCCTGATGGATAGTATTCCATGCATCTTGAACATTCAAGTGGCTGGAGGCGTAGTTCTAAGCAAGGAGTTCGGCGCTCAAAAAACGATCGTGCTTTTCGATGACTGTGTTTTGCACGGTGCTAGCTAGGTCAACCGCATTAACCGGAGGTGCAGCGGCAATCTCTTGTAAATGCTCCATCACCTCTTCTGGGCTAAGTCCCTCAACAGTCAGGGCGATCGCATCCCGACCAATGACCAAACCTCGTGCCTGTAGTTGCACCAGAAGCGTGTTCATCACCACATCTCCCATCCAGCAAAACAGAAGCGTTTGCCGACCATCGCCAGAACAGGAGTCTTGTCAAGACTATATCGGGCAAAGTTAGCCCTGGCTTCGCTCAGCAAATCGTGGGCGGTTGCATCCAGGAAAAAGGGAACGTCATCTGAGGTATAGAGCCGATACATCTCTTGCCTGATATGGTCGTGGATCAAGTCGCCGTTTCCACTGAATTTGGGAACTCTCCCTGCGGCTGCTTTGGCTACATCGACTACTTTATGCTGCTGATCTACCGACAAAACACACCAGCGGTGCCCAGCAAAAATCAAGAACATTCCTTTTGTTAATGGATAGTCGGCAGGTAATGTTCCCAATGTTCGCCCTTTGGTGACAATTCGGTACTCTTCAGGGGTTTGGAAAGCAGTGTAAAAGCTGTAGTGATTTACCAACTGCTCACCCTTCAAGCCCAGTAAAAGCAATCCATCCTGGCTTTACTGGATCAGATCATGGGTTCCTAAACAACGCAGCAGTTGGATAAATAGCGTTTTGTCAACGCTTGCAAAAGCTCCTGTTTGGCACAAGACCTGCCAAGCTTGATCGGCTCTCACGCCGCCGTGCTGAGCAATGAGTGATAAGAATTGTTGAACTAGCGTTGACAAGTGAAGTTGAGATTGATCCGGTTCAGTGGACGCTCGAGCAAGAGTACACTAGAACTAGGAGGGTCAGATAAGTCCCGATCAAAAGGTGTATCGAGCGCGGGGGTGCTTTATGTAAAAGGAAATACATTATCCGATCAAGTGAAGACGAACGGTGTGAGCTACGAGAAGTGATTAAAAAACTCAAGGTCAGTAACCAGAAGGTCAGACTTGCTCAGATCCTGCTCAAAGCAGATGGCAAAGGAGCGAACTGGATAGATGAGCGATTGCCGAAGCCTTCGGTTGTCACACGAGAACAGTGGAGAATATTCGGCAACGATTGGTTGAGAAGTCCTTTGAGGAAACACTCAATGGTGCCCCTCGCCTGAGGTCTCCACCTGAAGAACTGCTTGATGGAGAACAGGAATCTCGGATCATTGCTTTGCGGTTGGGGCCACCCCCAAAAGGGTACGCGAACTGGTCATTGCGGCTATTATCACGCAAAGTTGCTGACTTGGGCATCACCGCTAGCATCAGCCATGAGACAGTCCGACGCACACTTAAAAAATGGGATGATCAATCGTAAGATTCAGTATCGGACGATTCCCTCGGCTGATGATGGAGAGTTCGTTGCACACATGGAGGAGGTGCTGGATATTTATGCTCAACCTTACAATCCAAACTTTCTGGTAATTTGCATGGACGAACAGCCTGTGCAGTTGCAAGGGGAGGTTCGCACCCCCATTGCGGCAACAGCCAAACACCCCAAACGAGTCGATTACGAGTATGAGCGTGCGTGAGCTGTGACACAGCACTAGTGTATTCCAGCAACTCCAACACTTCACACCCTGAAACTACTCCTGTGTGATGATTGCTTGTACAAGGGCAAATGCTACTCTTGCTTTTCAGAATCTCGTTGGATTGATATAGTTTGCCGAATGGCTGATGACGCTATGAGGGGAGAGTTTAATGGTTGCCCTGCCTGGAGTGACGATCCAAAGCCCAATCTACGAGAGTGCAGCCTCTCTGGTGTATCGGGGAATCAGAGCGCAAGATAATTGCCCCATCGTCGTCAAACTGCTGAAGCAAGACTATCCTTCTCCTCAAGAATTAACCCGGTATCGACAGGAGTATGAGATTACGCGATCGCTCGATTTAGAAGGGGTTGTGAAGGCATATAGTCAACAAGACTATCAACGCACACTCGCAATTCTCTTAGAAGATTTTGGCGGAGAATCGATCGAGAGATGGATGCAGCAGTGTCCAGAAGCATTCTGCCCAATGCCTCTATCTAATTTCCTTCAACTAGCAATTAAGCTTACTGATACTCTCGGCAAAATCCATGCTGCTAATCTCATTCATAGAGATATTAACCCTAGTAATATTGTCCTTAATCTAGAGACTGGTATTGTCAAAATCATCGACTTTGGGATTGCCACTCGATTTAACCGCACGAACCCCGTTTTCAGGAGTCCGCATCAGTTAGAAGGGACTCTCGCCTATCTTTCTCCAGAGCAAACAGGGCGAATGAACCGTTTGCTCGATTACCGCACCGATTTTTATTCGCTTGGCATAACGTTCTACGAATTGCTGACTGAACAGTTACCATTCCCAACGACAGACATTCTGGAGCTAGTTCACTGCCATATTGCAAAGCAACCCGTACCGCCACATAAGTTAAATCCAGCGATTCCCAAACCTGTTTCAGACCTGATTCTGAAACTAATGGCAAAAAATGCAGAGGATCGCTATCAGAGCGCTTGGGGTATCAAGGCAGATTTAGAGCATTGCGCTCAACAATTTGTTCAAGGTGATGAAATTGTTAACATTCAACTGGGTCTGCAAGATATTTCCGAGCAGTTCCACATTCCTCAAAAACTGTATGGACGAGAAACGGAGATTGAGGCATTACTAGAGACATTTGATCGACTCGCTGAAAGGGAGAATGCTCAATTCAATGTGGAGATGATGCTAGTCTCTGGCTATGCAGGCGTTGGTAAATCAGTATTGGTGCGGGAACTCTACAAACCGATCACAGCAAAGCAGGGCTATTTTATTTCTGGTAAGTTTGACCAATTTGGACGCAATATTCCCTACAGCGCGATCGTGGATGCTCTGAGAGAGTTAGTTCAGCAGTTGCTGGGTGAGCCTGATGAGCAGGTGCAGCAGTGGCGATCGCGCCTGCTTGCGGCAGTGGGAAGTAATGGACAACTGATCATTGATGTAATCCCGGAGGTGGAATTAATCATCGGTAAGCAGCCTGCTGTAGCGGAAGTTGGAGCAACAGAAGCACAAAACCGCTTTAATCGAGTTTTTCAGCAGTTCATCCGGGTGTTCTGCTCCAAGGAACATCCGCTGGTGCTGTTTTTGGATGATTTGCAGTGGATCGACTCTGCCACGCTGAAGTTAATTGAGTTGATGCTGCTAGACGAACAAACTCACTCTCTATTTTTGATTGGAGCCTATCGCGAGAATGAACTGAGTTCAACGCATCCGCTGTCATTAACATTGGAGAGTCTACGAAAACAAGAAGCAGTGATTCAGGAGATTGTTCTAGCCCCCTTAACGCTAGAGCCGTTGAGTCAGTTGATTGCTGAAACGCTGCATCACAACATGGATACTGTTCGCTCTCTAGCAGAGCTAGCGTTGTGTAAAACAGAGGGGAATCCATTCTTTGTCAACGAGTTCCTGAAAAACCTATACACAGAGAATTGTTTGACGTTTGATATCAATCGCCGCAATTGGCAATGGAACATCGAACAAATTCAGACAATGGATATTACCGATAATGTCGTTGTGCTGATGACGAATAAGTTAAGCAAACTACCAGAATCAGTTCAGCAAATACTACAGTTAGCAGCTTGTGTTGGCAATGAGTTTGACCTGGATACGCTCTCAATGATTTGTGAAAAACCCGTTCGTCAACTTTTTTTAGAGCTAGCGATCGCGATTCAAACAGGGTTAATCTTACCGATCTCTGAGCTAGATGAGAATTTGCTGATTCAAGATTATAAGTTTTTGCACGATCGCGTCCAACAAGCGGCTTATGCCTTAATTGATGAGTCGCAGAAAGAAGTAGTTCGTTTGCAGATCGGGCGCAATCTACTGGGAAAAATGTCGCCAGAGCAATTGTCAGAGCGGCTGTTTGAAATCGTAGATCATCTCAACCAGGGAATTGAGCTTGTCACCGCTCAACCCGAACGAACGGAACTTGCCAGATTGAATTTAATGGCAGGTCAGAAAGCCAAGGCAGCAACGGCTTATGAAGCAGCGCTTCAGTATTTCAAGACAGGGCTTAAACTCCTCAATCCAGATTGGCAGAGTGAGTATGACCTAACTTTAGCGCTGTACTCAGAAGCAGCGGAAGCGGCGTATCTTCACGGTCGCTTTGATGAGATGGAACAATTCGTAGAAGCAGTACTTAACCATGCGAAGACAGTGGTTAACAAAGTGCAGGCTTACGACAGCAAAATTCAAGGATATTTGTCACAGGGCAACCTGCAAGAAGCAATCAAAACTGGATTAGAAGTGTTGGATCTTCTAGGAGTGAGCTTGATCGCAACTCCCAGTCAGATAGATATTCAAAGAGAATTAGAGTCAACGGCTGCGCTATTAGCTGGACGAGAAATCGAAGACTTAATTAACCTACCAAAGATGACCGCACCAGAACCACTGGCAGCGATGTACATCCTGACGAATATCAGGACTGCTGCATTGATGGTATCACCAGCACTGATGATACTAATTACGTGCAAAATGGTCAGTTTATCAATCAACTACGGCAATGCTACCTGGTCACCGCTGAGTTATGCTACCTACGGACTGGTTCTATGTAGAGTTGTTCAAAATATTGAACTCTGTTATAAATTTGGTCAATTGGCACTCAACTTGGTAGAACAATTGAATACCAAAAAAGGGAATGCTAAAGCGTTAATGGTATTGAGTGCCCATATCCTGCAGTGGAAGGTGCATTTTAGAAAAACAATACCAATGCTGGTTGAGGCTTATCAAACCGGAGTGGAAACTGGAGACTTTGAATTCGCTGGCTATGCTGCATATCATGTATGTTGTCACTCGTTTTTTGTCGGTGAGTCACTCACCCAACTGGAACAAAAAACGGCAACCTACAGCAAAGCAATCAGACAAATCAGACGGGAAAACCCCTCTAATTGGATTGCAATGTTGTGGCAGACAATCCTGAATCTGTTAGGTAGGTCTGAGAATCCCAGCCTGTTAATGGGTAGTGTGTATGATGAAGAGCAAGCGTTAGCGCACGCTATTGCAGTTAAAGACGGAAATGAAATTCACTACTTTTATTTATTCAAAGTTATACTGTGCTATCTATTCGGAGAATATCATCAAGCTACACAAACTGCTATTTTAGCCAGGCAGTATTTAGAAAAGATAACAGCAACAACGGTTGTAACTTTATTCTATTTCTACGATTCTCTGGTGCTTTTGAGCCTATGGGTTGAGGCTTCAAGTTCTGAAAAAGTAGCTTGGCTAAGTTGTGTTAGCACCAACCAAGAAAAGCTGCAAAAATGGGCAGCTCATGCCCCAATGAATTATCTGCACAAATTTCATCTAGTCGAAGCAGAGAAAGCGCGAGTCTTGGGGCAATTTCTTGAGGCTGAGGAGTTTTATGAACGAGCTATTCAAGGTGCCAAAGAGAATGACTATCTTCAAGAAGAAGCATTAGCCTATGAATTAGCGGCTAACCATTATCTGGCGCGAGGTCGGTCAAAAATTGCCCAAACCTACATGAGAGAGGCGCATTATTGCTACGATCGCTGGGGCGCAGCCGCTAAGGTTGAAGATTTAGAAAAACGCTATCCACAACTCCTCAATTCCAATCTGGTTCAGCAATCGAATCCGATCGTGACTGATGAAACGATCTGTCATCCGACTGAGGCGATCGATTTGGCGGCGGTGATGAAAGCGGCTCAAGCGCTCTCAGAAATAATCTATCTCGACCGATTAATTGCCACGTTGATGCAGGTGGTAATCGAAAATGCCGGAGCCGAAACAGGCGCTTTGATGCTTCTAGAAGACGATCGGCTCACTGTGGTGGCTCAATGCGGCGGCAGTAACCAGTGCGACCTGGACAAGATTGCTGTTGCTGACTGTGCAACGATTCCTATCTCCGTCATTCACCTGGTAGAACGCACTCAAGAAACGCTGGTGTTCGATGATGCAGTCAGTGAGCCGTCTTATTTAACTGATCCGTATATTCAAAACCAGCAGACGCGATCGCTCCTCTGTATGCCAATTCTCAAGCAACGTCAGATGATCGGCATCTTTTATCTGGAGAACAATCTTAGTACCGGAGCGTTTACCAGCGATCGCTTGCAAGTCCTCAAACTGTTGATTGCTCAGGCAGCAATTTCACTGGAAAATGCTCGGTTGTATCAGCAGTTAGAAAACCATGCCGAAACACTGGAAAGGAGAGTAGAAGAGCGAACCCAAGCCCTGCAACAGGAGATTAGCGATCGCAAACGCACAGAGGATGCCTTGCTTGAAAGCGAGCAACTTCTGAATCTGTTTTTCGCCCAATCCCTTGACGGTTTTTTCATTATGATGCTGGATCAACCTGTGCAATGGGATAGCAGCGTTGATAAAGATCAGGTTTTGGATTACATCTTTGAACACCTGCGGATTACAAAAATCAACGATGCGATGCTGGCTCAGTATCGGGCAAGTCGAGAGCAATTTGTTGGCATCACCCCAAAAGAAGCATTTGCTCATGATCTAGCTTATAGAAAAGAGATATGGCGACATCTCTTTGATGCCGGAAAGCTCCATATCGAAACGGATGAGCGCAGATTAGATGGGACTGCAATGTGGGTTGAGGGGTATTACATCTGTCTGTATGACAGCCAGGGCAGGCTCATCGGTCAGTTTGGAGTACAGCGAGATGTTAGCGAACGCAAGCAGGCAGAAGCAGCTTTACGAAAAAGTGAAGCAAACTATCGCAACTTAGTACAGACAGCAAATTCGATTATTATTCGCTTTGATACGCAAGGACGAATTCGATTCTTGAATGATTACGGGCTGAGATTTTTTGGCTACGAGGAACATCAGATTTTAGGGCGTACCCTGTTAGAAACGATCCGTCCAGAAAGTGAAACTTCTGAACGCAGTGTCGAACAATTCATCCACGAATTATTTCACAATCCTGCATCTTACCTGCAAACCGAGAAAGAAAACCTGTGCCGAGACGGTAGACGAGTTTGGGTTGCCTGGTCAAATCAAGCCATCTTGGATGAACAGGGGCAGTTAGTAGAAATTTTATCCGTTGGCACTGACATCACCCAGCGCAAACAGGCGGAGGCAGCCCTACAGCGTAGTGAAGCCAAGTTTCGCAACATCTTTGAGAACTCACAGGTCGGCATCTTCCGCGCTCGCCTCTCGGATGGATTGATTCTCGATGCGAATCAACGCTTTGCGAATCTATTTGGCTTCGATTCGCCCGATCAGGTGATTGGGCTTCTACATGGTGTTGACTGTTATGTCAATTCCAGTGATCGCCAGCGAGCGATCGAATTACTTAACCGTGATGGTACACTACAAAACTTTGAAGTGCAGTTGCGAAAACGAGATGGCACATTGTTTTGGGCACTTTACTCTGCTCGTCCGAATGTTGCCGATGAATGTATGGAAGGCGTGATTTCGGACATTAGCGATCGCAAGCAGGCAGAAGTAGCGTTGCAAGCCTCTGAAGCAGAACTACGGGCGCTCTTTTCAGCCATTCCCGATCCGCTGTGTGTTGTCACGGCTGAAGGACGAGTGATCGAAACAATCGAAGGGAATCCGAGGCAGTTGTATAGCCCAGTTGAGGAGAAGGTTGGTAAAACACTGCATCAGATCTTTGAAGCAGAACAAGCCGATGCATTCATGCATTACATTCAGCAAGCGCTGAGAACCCAACAAGTACTCACAGTGGAATATAGCCTACAGATAGATGGACGAGAAACCTGGTTTTCGGCACGTATTGCCCCGATTCGGCACGAGCGAGTCATTTGGCTGTCACGAGATATTACGGCTCTTAAGCAAGCAGAAGCCGCCTCAATTTTAGAGGAGCGCAACCGCATGGCGCGCGAAATTCACGACACTCTTGCACAAGCCTTTACAGGTGTCCTGGTTCACATGGGAGCCATTTCTCGATTAGCAAAAACGAACCCAGACGCCATACAATCGCATATTCAGACCGTGCGCGATCTGGCTCGGAGCGGGCTAACAGAAGCTCGACGATCGGTTGCGGCACTGCGTCCCCAGTTACTAGAAGATGGCAACCTATGGACGGCACTGAAGCAATTTGTATCCAGTCTGCAATCTTCAACTGAAACCCGCTTGATTTGTGAGATTAGTGGTGCGCCCTATGCGTTACCTCCTGACACTGAGAATAACCTGCTGAGAATTGGACAGGAGGCATTTACGAACGCGGTTAAATATGCCCAGGCGAACGAGATCCGGATTGAGTTAGTCTATAAACCGACCCAATGCTACTTGCGAGTTAGAGACAATGGACAAGGCTTTGAAGTCAACCGCACAACTCTAAGCCAGGGATTTGGCTTACTAGGAATGAGCGAACGAGCGGAACATATTGGAGCACAACTCTCAATTGACAGCCAGCCAGGGCAGGGAACAGAAGTAAGCGTATCTGTGCAGCGGGAGGCAACCGTATGAGCCAGTCTGTAGCAATCCGCGTTTTGATTGTTGATGATCACTCCATTGTCCGCCAGGGACTGGCTGCGATGATTGAAAATGAGCCAGACATGACGGTGGTGGGTCAGGCAGGTAACGGGCAGGACGCGATCGAGCAATATCGACAACACCAGCCCGATGTTACCCTGATGGATTTACGGATGCCGCAAATGAGTGGTGTTGATGCGACTGTGGCAATCTGTGCTGAATTTGCCCATGCCCGCATTATTATGCTAACGACCTACGATGGTGACGAAGATATTTATCGGGGATTACACGCCGGAGCCAAAGGTTATTTGCTCAAGGATGCTGAACCAGATGAACTCCTGAATGCCATTCATATCGTTCACAGCGGGCAACAATATATTCCGCCTGAAGTTGCTGCCAAACTGGTACAGCGCATGAAGAATCCAGAGTTGACCCAGCGAGAGCAAGAGATCGTTCATCTGATGGCAGACGGTTTGGGTAATCAGGATATTGGGGCAGCTTTGCATATTACTGAAAGTACGGTCAAATTCCACATCAACCGAATTCTGAGCAAATTGGGCGTGAGTGATCGCACTCAAGCCGTTGTTAAAGCGTTGAAGCGAGGACTCACCGAGTTATGAACTGAACTTAAGTTCGGTGGCTGACTCGCGGTAGAGATAGGTCGCAATTGCCGTTTCATCCCAGCAAACGCTCAACTCTGAGTTGGCGACAATGCGGCACTAACTTCGTAGGATGAATTCATACCAATAACAGGGTGAGGTTCAATCCTTTCAGTCAGAAGAAGTCACAAATCTGAGTCATGGCGATCCCTTGATGCCATGAGAAATCCTTTTTGCTAAATAGTCCGATGAATCAAGATAGCAATGCCAATCAACTCTTTGTTCCCCCCTCAGAACGCGACCACTACCAGGGATTACTCAGTGCTCCAGTCGTCCTTGTGGAATATGGGAATTATCAATCTCCTCAGTGTGGGGAAGTGTATCGTTTGATTCAGGCAATTCAACACCATTTCGATTCTGTATTTCATCAGGAAAATTGGCTATGTGTCGTGTTCCGTCATTTTATCGAGAATTCAATCTATCCCCAAGCACGAAAGGCAGCAGAAGTGGCAGAAGCCGCAGCAGTGCAAGGTCAATTTTGGCAGATGCACAAGATGCTATTCACCCATCAACACGCGCTAGATAACGGTTGTCTGGTGGAGTATGCCGATCGGTTAGAACTCGATATCTCCTCATTGCTGCAAGACCTATCTAAGCAAAGGCACGTCGATCGCATCAATGAAGATATCAAAAGTGGATTAAACAGTGGCGTAACATCTGCTCCAGCACTGTTTATCAATGGAGTTCGCTATACCGAACGCTGGAACAAGGCGCAGTTGATGGAAGCGATTGTCGCTATAAGCCACTAAGTTTTTTACTTCTTTTTTTACGACGAGCAAGCTATCTAACAGGATGGCTAACTTTTGCCTGTTTTGTTGTCTACCCTTGCTGAGATTTCAACCATGTCAACCATTACATTGAAACAACGAAGCTTAACTCACACGCAGTTGCAGCAAGCACTCGATTATATTCACACTCACCTCGATTCGGCAGAGCCGACGCTACGCGAACGAGATCTGTCCCTGGAACAAATTGCCTTAGTTGTCCATATTAGCCCGACTTATTTTGCCAGTTTGTTCAAACATGCTACCGGAACTTCTCCACATCAGTATGTAATTCAACAGCGAGTGAAACGGGCAGAAGTGATGCTGTCAAAAACAAATTGGGCGATCGCAGATATTGCTCTACAAGTTGGCTTCTCCAGTCAAAGCCATTTAACGCAGCAGTTTAAGCGGTTCACTGGTATGACACCGAAACAAGCTCGTTAACCTCGTCTCGAAAAATCAAGGAAACAACTCATGTCACAACACTATCAAGAGACTGCTCAGTCCGATCAAAATCAACAATCTCAAACAGTAGCTTCACCAGAGAAGCCACCCGTTGAGAAACTGTTCTTGACCCTGCGCGGTGAACTGATCCTGCCAGGAGATCCCGCTTATGAGGCTGAACGAAAAGTTTGGAACGGTGCATTTAATCACTATCCAGCTGCGATCGGGTGCTGTATGGATGTCGAAGATGTCAAAACTGCGGTCAATTTTGCTCGTGAGCATAGGATGACGCTCTCGGTGCGGAGTGGAGGACATAGTATACCGGGACATGGCACGAATGACGGTGGTTTAGTTATCGACCTCTCCAGCATGAAAACGATTACAGTAGACCCAAGCCGTCGCACGGCTCGTTTAGAACCCGGACTTACCTGGGGTGAGGTCGCGAACGCCCTCCAGCCTTTTGGACTGGCAATGACTGCGGGCGATGTTGCCAGCGTGGGCGTTGGGGGTTTGCTCCTCGGCGGCGGCATTGGTTGGATGGTACGTGCCTACGGTCTGACGATCGACAATCTGCGATCGGTGGAACTGGTGACGGCAGATGGACAACTTCGGCGAGCCAGTGCTGAGGAAAATCCGGAACTATTTTGGGGACTGCGCGGGGGTGGGGGCAACTTTGGTGTTGCGACTGCCTTTGAGGTCAACCTACACCCCGGCGGGACGATTCTGGGCGGTGCTGTCTTTTACGAAGCAACGGAGGCGGAGCGCATCCTGAAAGAGTATGCCCGTGTAGCAGCGGCAGCCCCAGATCAACTCTCGACCGAGGCGATGCTTGCGCTTGCTCCCCCTGCTCCCTTTATCCCACCCGACAAACAGGGAACCCCGATCGTCGGCATTCTAGTTTGCTACACAGGCGACCTTAGCGAGGGTGAGCGGGTAGTGGCTCCCCTGCGTCAGTTGGCGACTCCGATCGCTGACCTGATTGCGCCAATGCCCTATTCAGATATCTTTGCGCTCACCGCAGTCGGTGAAGTACCTGGATTGCAGCATCATGGGCGATCGCAGTTCTTCGAGACGTTCTCAGATGAAATGTTGCAGACATTGGTGCAAGCAACTCAATCCATTCTGTCGCCTGAAACAGTGGTGTCACTGCGGGTTCTCGGTGGCGCGATGAGCCGAGTTGCACCCGATGCGACTGCCTTTGCTCACCGCGATAAACAGGGCGTGGTGTTGGTCACGCATTTCGCGCCGCTATCGGTTGATGCCAATAGTCTCGCTGCCCGCACCCAGCATGTCTTTCAGGCGCTCTCTCCCTACGCCAACGGAGTCTATGCGAGCTTTCTGGCGAATGAGGGAGAACAACGGATTCGTGAGGCTTACCCGCCTGATACCTATGCAAGGCTGGTCGCACTTAAGAACCAGTATGACCCGACCAATCTGTTCCATCTCAACCAGAATATCAAACCCACTGCTGTCTCAACGAGTTGATCGTGATCCAATGTGGATAAGCAATGCGATCGCTAGATTGAGACGCATCTGATCAATTCATTCAAGGAATTTACAACAATGAAAGCAACGTTACTTAAACCAGCCTCAACGCTGGTCGCTTCAGCTTTGGTCACAAGCTGTGCCGCGAATTCTCAAATGGTGACTCAGAAAACCGATCCGATCAGAGTTGATGGCTCTAGCACGGTTGCACCGATTACTCAATTAGCTGCGGATGAGTTCAAAGCTAGCCATTCAAAACAAACAGAGGTCAGCATCAATACTTCTGGAACTGGCGGCGGATTCAAGAAGTTCTGTTCAGGTGAGACTGACATTAACAATGCTTCTCGTCCAATTCTCATTCAAGAGATGGATGCTTGCAAACAAACAAAGGTTGCTTATTTGGAGATTCCCATTGCTTTCGATGCGATCACCGTTGTCGTCAATCCTCAAAATACCTGGGCAAAAGATATGACGAGCGCAGAACTCAGAAAGCTGTGGGAACCTGATGCTGAAGAAAAAATTACCAATTGGCGGCAGATTCGCAGTTCCTACCCCGATCGCCCCATTGCCCTTTATGCTCCTGGTCAAAACTCCGGCACATTTGATTACTTTACTCAAATCGTGAACGGCTCAGGTGGTGCTAGTCGCAAAGACTACAGCGCTAGTAAAGAGGCGAATGATTTAGCTCAGAATGTCATCCGTGATCCAAATGCGATCGCTTACTTTGGGTTTGGTTATTATCAAGCCGATGCCAAGCAACTCAAACCACTTGCGATCAATAGCGGTCAGGGCGCAGTTCTGCCTTCTGTTAAAACGGTACAGTCTGCCAAGTATCAGCCGCTTTCTCGCCCCTTGTTCATCTATGTCAATCTCAATTCTGCCCAGAAGAAGCCCCAGGTTAAGGCATTTGTGGAGGCGTATCTCAAGAATGCCGATCGCCATGTGAAGCAAACAGGTTATATTCCCTTGCCTTCTCAGGGATATCAACTGGCGTTAAATCACTTCCATGAAGGCAAAGTTGGCACTGTGTTTGCTGGAAAACTGCAACCAGGCATCACAATCACTCAGTTGTTAGCTAAAGAAGCTGTTTTCTAACCAGAATTTGGAGAAAACTTGCATGAACAATCTGTAAACGATCGCTGTCATCGAAGCTTTATCAGAATTCCTGTTAGAACAGTTTACGTTGATTTTTTGTCTTGCACATAAGGACACAAGTTATGGTGATTACAATGGCACAACTTAAATGGATGTTCAACGGCTCTCAAACAGCAGGATTGGTAGGGTTGCTGTTACTAACAAGTGGAGTTGCTGTAGAATCTGCGGTCGCACAATCCATTCCAACCCCATCTGCTCCAACGGAGATCAACAGAACACCGCGCTTACCAGCATCGGTGAGACAAGCCGTGCGGCGGGATCTCTCGCAGCGTCCCAATGTTCCAATTCAAAGCTTGACGATCGCTCGCTTCACTCGGCAAACCTGGAGAGATAGCTGTTTTGGGTTGGGTGGTTCAGCCGAATCCTGTCTTCAAGTAGTCGTTCCGGGTTGGCGTGTTGAAGTGACGAATCAGCAACAAAGCTGGTTTTATCGTACAAATGTAACTGGAACCTCAATCCGATTAGAACCTGAATCGGATGAGACAACTTTGCCAAAAGAAGTAGACCAGCGACTCCTGAACAAGGTTTCTGAGGATGTGAGGATTCCAGCAACGGAACTAAAAATTGCAGCAGTTAGACCAGCCGTTTGGGATGGATGTTTGGGGATCTTCACCCCAGGAACTGCTTGCACCCAAATTGCTATTTCTGGCTGGCAGACGATCGTGACGGGCAGAAATGGCAGTTGGGTGTATCACCTCGATCGAGATGGAAATCGCATTGTGCAAAATCCCACTGCAAGCAGGAGTCGAGGTGGATTAATCCCTTCGTTTGTTCCAGAGCAGAACAAACCGCCGATCGAGTCCGAAATTGTGTTCCGGTCAGTCGTCAGTGGCGATTTGTCTGGCAAAGAAACTCAGATGACGTTGACGAGTGATGGTGCAATCACTCAGTTCATCATCGCTCCCAATATTCGATCGCGTCCAATTGTGGTGAAGCGTCTTTCTCAGGCAGAGGTCAAACAGTTCCAACAGTTGCTCGAAAGACAGCGATTTCAAAATTTGAACGGTTTGAGATACCTCACAAGTACAGCATCTGCCGACTATCCAACCACAACGCTGCAAACAACTGGAGCGACGGTTCAGTACATTGATTTAGAGAAGAAAAATCTTCCTAGAGCGCTCCAGCAGGTCATTCGAGCTTGGGAGAAATTGAAGTCGAAGTAAATACTTTTATCATTCTTTTGCTGTTGAACTGTCTTAAAGAACAAGCTTGCTCATCACAACGGTCCATCTATTGTCGTAAGAATCTGAAAGAAGTAAAGCATTGAACTCACTAACATCAACTTAGATGCAATAAGGAGAGTTCCATGCAACCTGTATCAGGATTGATATCTTTTTGTGATCGCTATGGACACCAAGACCGAGTACGTTTCATTTGATCAAATCTCTTGCACTAAATAAAGGAGTCATCATGAAATCTAGTCAAAGCATTGTTACGGAGCGACTGCAACAAGCACTAAACGCTCATGATCTGGAAGCGCTTTCAACCTGTTTTACACCCGACTTTCAGGGTGAGCAACCCCTCCATCCCGATCGAGCCTTCCAGGGATCTGAGCAGGTGCTTAAGAATTGGTCTGTCATCTTCCAGGATGTCCCGGACTTTTGCACAGAGGTGCTCCGCTCGGCAGTTGTGGGTGATACTGCCTGGAGCGAATGGCGTTATTTTGGTACCCGTCACAATGGTGTACCGCTTGATATGCGTGGGGTATCCATTTTAGGCATAGAAGCAGATCAAATTAAGTGGGCACGTTTGTATATCGAACCCGTGCAAGCAACGGGCGGCGGCATAGATGCAGCAGTGAAGAGTCTGTTTCAATGAACTACAAATTCCAAAATACATTCACATGTTCTTCAAAGCAATTTTGGCTGCTATAACCACAGTATTGATTGTTGCAACCTCGTGTACTTCTTCAGGGATTGCTACAGATAAAACGACAAAAGCTCAAGTCTCCGGTGTCTACTCGTTTAGGTTAGGCGAATTCACGATTACAGCATTGAGCGATGGTACAGTACCGCAAGATCTCCACAAGATTCTAACGAACACAAACTCGGCAGAGATCAAGCAACTCCTCGATCGCAGCTTTCTTGCAAATCCTGTTGAAGCCTCCATTAATGCATTTCTGGTCGATACCGGAGAGAAACAGGTGTTGGTGGATACTGGGGCAGGACAACTGTTTGGTCCAGGGCTAGGCGGCAAACTGCAAGGCTCGTTGAAGACAGCAGGCTATGCACCCGATGACATTGACTTGATTCTCATTACTCACGTTCATACGGATCACAGTGGTGGTTTGGTCGAAAATGGGCGACTCATGTTTCCGACCGCCACAGTTTATGCGGGTAAGCCTGATGTCGATTTATGGCTCAATCCTGCGAATGCAGAACGATCGCACCTTGAGCGCAGATTTTTCGACGAAGCCGCCAAAACCATCAAACCTTACCGGGATGCAGGCAAGCTGAAATTGTTGTCTGGAGAAACCGCTATCTTACCCGGAATCACAGCGCGTCCTACGCCTGGGCACACACCGGGACACAATTTCTATGTTGTTGAAAGTAAGGGCGAGAGCATTGAATTTTGGGGCGATATTCTTCACTTTGGCTCGATTCAATTTCCGAATCCCAGAATCACCGTGATCTACGATGTCGATTCTAATGCTGCATCAGTGCAACGAGTAAACCAATTTGCCCGTGCAGAACAATCACGTCGCTTAGTTGCAGCAGCACATCTACCTTTTCCAGGAGTAGGGCACATCCGGGCAGAGGGTCAAGGTTATACCTGGATACCAGTAGATTATCGCTGGCGTGATTAATAAGAATGACACCTAATTAACGCGCCAAAACTCCAAATCAATTCCTAAATCAATTCAAAGGAGAAAGAAATGTCTGAACTCGTAAGAACACTGCAAGTATCGAACGTTGAGGTCTTGGCATCAGGTTTAGATAGTCCCCGCAAACTCAGCTTTGGATCGGATGGGGCGCTCTATGTTGCTGAAGCCGGACGGGGCGGAATCGGGGCTAGTATTCCGTCTCCCAGTGTACCGGGCGCATCAGTGTTCTATGGGGCAACGGGGGCAATTACTCGCATTCAAGACGGGGTAGCAGAACGAGTCGTTACTGGATTACCCTCACTGGCATTAGCCGATGGCTCAGATGCAGCAGGTGTTAGTGACATTGAATTTGATGCGGATGGAAACGCCTATGTGATTGTGGGTCTCGCCAGCAATCCATCTAATCGAGATGGCATATTAAAAATGCCTGATTTTAGCCAGTTGATTGCGATCGATAGTTTTGAAAACGGTGGTTCCTGGACAAGGTTGAGCGATTTTGGCGCATATGAGCAAGCGAACAATCCCGACGGGCAAAATGTCGATACCAACCTCTATGATCTGCTGATTAACGATAATACAGCCTATGTGGTTGATGCAGGTGCAAATGATTTGCTCAGTCAGCGTGCCTTCAGCGGTAAACCGATTCTAGAAGCCGTCTTTCCAGTTCGTGATGCAACGAATCGGCTCACGGGTGAAGCAGTACTACAGCAGTCTGTTCCTACCTCAGTTGCCGTTGGACCGGATGGTGCGCTCTACGTGAGTGAATTGACTGGGTTTCCGTTTCAAGCAGGAGCGGCACAGGTGTATCGCATCAATGAAGTAGGTCAACCAGAAGTCTATGCAGACGGTTTTACGAATATTACAGATATCGCCTTTGACGCTGCTGGCGGTCTGTATGTGCTGGAATATGATGCAAATGGACTTTTGAATGAAGGTGATGCAGGAGCATTGATCTATGTGTCTCCTGATGGTCAAACTCGCACGGCGATCGTAGCGGATGAGTTAATTAATCCCACGGGCTTGGAAATTGGTGCTGACAGGGACATTTACATTTCCAACAAAGGCTTTGTGGCTGGACAGGGAGAAGTGCTGCGGCTAGATTTAGAGCCGGATACCTGCCTCAGTTCCAAACCGCTCTTCTACGGACATGTAGCACATGACAAGACCACGATCGCCGCAAATGGTGACCCGTTCCATGTCTATGACCCAGTGATGCCGTCTACTGTGGATTACCAAACAGAGTGGTTAAGCATCTGAGGAATGCTTCTAAAGCAACTTCTCTGATGCTTGTAGACTTATCGCTGGCGTGATTAACCAGTAATGACACAACTCATTGATCAATCGGAGTATTTTCATGTCCAATTCTTTCTGGCTATTTGGCTCTCGCCTCACGATCCTTGCAGATCACACGGCAACTGAAGGCAAATACGATCTGATCGAAGGCTACTTTCCCCCGAATACCCAAACGCCTCTCCATCGCCACACCCGCTATTCTGAACAACTCTACGTGACTGAAGGAGAATTCACAGTTTGGGCGGATGAAAACAAGGTTGTGCTGAACGCAGGTGAAAGTTTTCTGATTCCTGCTGGGACAGTTCACGTTGTGGGTGTAGTGGGTGAAAAACCTGCTCGTGGATTAATGGTCACTTCTCCGAGTAGCTTTGCGCGACTGATTGCAGCGGTAGGAACACAGGATGCGAATGGAGTACCCGATATGGCTCTCGCTGAACGTATTTCCAACGAGATCGGCGACGAGATTTTGGGACCGCCTGGAGCTTTACCCAATGTTGCTGCATAAGCAAACTCAATTGGTACAAAACAAACAACTACACTTCTGAATCTGTTCTTGGGGAAAGACCAATGGATACACACTCATCTGTTACAGAGACACAATTTGATGTCATGCGATCGCAGATTTCTAGCAGCTTTGAAAAAGCACAAGCACAAAAGAAAAGACTCAAACGCAAAAACGCTCGGTACACAAATGCAAACATTATTCTCGCTGGGTTGTCCACGCTCCTGGCAGGGATGGCAGGAACGATCGGCAATGCTAAGAACTGGAAGCCAGTCTATATGCTTGCAGCGATATGCTCCGCAGGTGTGACGGTGACTTCAAGACTACAAACGGCTGAGCGATTGACTACAACCAGTGAATGTATGGGGCAACTTAAGGCGCTGAGAGTGGAGACCATTGCTCCCACCTACGATTTGCCGAAAGTGAGTGCAAAGTACCAGCAAATTCTCTCGGAATACTCGGCGATCGATGTTTAATCTGTCTGCTATTGTACCAACAATCTCGTCAAAAATTGCATCCCCTCTGCCGTTTCTCATCCAAGACAACCAGAGTTCCTTCAGTCCGCTGCAACTTCAGGTAGAGAAAGGAAGAAGAGATGAATAGTCCTGAAACCCAACCACATAACTACTTAATGATTCGCCTGCCCATGCGGTGGGTTGCCTTCTTTATTCTGGGGATTAGTTTAATTTCCGGGATAGCAACGATCACGATCCGCTTTGAGCAACTCCAGTACATGGCAGATACCTATTATCATCCTTACCTGGTCAAAGCAGGTCTTTCGGACAACTTCTACATCCTATACTTTCTGCTGCTGGAAAGCCTATTAGCGCTGGCATTTGCCGTGACGGGTGGAATGATTGCCCTGCGTGGTTCTGCCACCTGGATGACGATTTTGGCGGCGATCGCATTGATGCTATTTGGAGTCAGCGTTCCCCCACCACTGCATGCATTAGTGGCGCAGCAAGGTGCGCTAGATCTACCCCTGAAGCTGCTACGGTCAGTCGGTCTGGCATCATTCATCATCTTTTTCTACGTCTTTCCCGATGGTCGGTTTGCCCTGGGCTGGACTCGAATCGGTGCGATCGCTCTGGTAGCATGGTCACTGCTCTGTCCCTTTTTCTACCAGTTAGATCCTTATCAGTTGCCTCATCCATTCCCGTTTGTAGTTCTGGCTGGCTGGCTATCTACAGCCGTTGTTGCTCAACTCTATCGCTATTTTCGTTTGACTGAACCTACCCAGCGGCAACAAACAAAATGGGTTGTCTTTGGTTTAACCATTGCCGTTCTCGGTGACTTTGTTACCCACATTGCCTGGTATTTCTTTCCATCGCTACAACCTGGTCCGGATTGGTTGATTTTACTATTGCATCACCCGTTCTTTATCGTGTCGCAATTGCTGATACCGCTGTCGATCGGATTTTCAATTCTGCACTTTGGCTTGTGGGAAATTGATTTCATCATTAATCAAACTGTGATTTATGGGCTATTGACAACTGTTCTGGCGGCAATTTGGGCAACCCTTGCCAAACTGTTGGAAGGATTGTTTGCTGAGTTTCTAGGTTCCAGTGCAACTCCGATTGCAACGGGTTTTGCCGTCTTAGTCGTAGGCTTAGCGTTTGGTGCAACCCGTAAATATCTGGAAACCTTTGTCAATACCTACTTCTATCCCAACAAGGTGAATCTTAGTCGAGATTTTGTGGAGATTTTACCGGAAGCACGCGCCACAGTCAGTTCGTCAGAATTAGAGGAAATCTTGATCAGTCGAATTTTGGAATTGTTTGACATCAGCTATGGAGTCATCTTTCTATGTAACGAAAACCAACCATCACACTTTATTAGTGTGGGCGATGTAGAACCAGAAATGATTGAGTCGTTTGCCTGTGATGCACCAGCATTCAATCAAGTGCGTCAAGGTATGGTGGTCAAGCAACCCGATAATCACGTCTTTCCGCTGCTGGTTCCGCTCATACTGCGACAAACCAAAGAGCCAAAATTCATGGGAGTGCTGGCATTAGGACCAATGCAGAAGGGGCGAGAGTATTCTTTAAATGAGCTTTGGATGTTCAAACGATTTGCCAGTCAAGCCGGAACAGCCATTTACATTGCTCAGATCAATACAGAAAACTATCAAAAGCTAGAGCAAAAGATTACAGTACTGGAGCAAAAGATTGATCGCTTGAACTCACAGTCACTTTTGTCTCATTAACAATAATTTTCACCAGCCGACTTAGACCTATGATTCCAAAAACTAACGTTCCTGCTGGTTCACAAGCACCTCGCTGGCTGCAAAAAATCCTGTACACACGAGATGCGATCGCCTACATGGAGGCGGCTGCCCAACAGTGCGGAGAAATTTTTAATGCCCCTGTGATTGGCAACCACCCGGTTGTGGTATTCGTCAGCAATCCCCAGGTGCTCCAGTTCATTTTCTCGAATGACACCAGGCAATTGATTACGCCGCCAAATTCACTGCTTCAACCACTGACTGGAGATCACTCCCTTTTTGCGCTCGAAGGTGTCCGTCATCGTCGGGAACGGCGGTTGTTGATGCCGACCTTTCACGGAGAACGAATGCGAAGCTATGGAGACTTGATTTGTGAATTGGTTGACAAAGCGATGAGTTCGCGATCAATCAATACGCAGTTTTCTGCTCGTCAGTTGGCGCAGGAAATCTCTTTAGCCGTGATCCTCAAGGTCGTTTTTGGCATTGATCAAGAGGAACGATTCCATCGTCTCAAGTCACTGATTGTTCGGTTCACAGATTCACTGCAATCTCCTTTGATTGGTGGTTTACTGTTCTTTCCATCCTTGCAAAAGGATTGGGGAACCCGCAGTCCCTGGGGGTACTTGCAGCATCTGAAACGACAGATTGGGGAAATCATTTATGCTGAAATTTCTGCTCGTCATCATCAGCATCAGATGGGTTCAGACATTTTGAGTTTGTTGATGTCAGCCCGTGATGAAATGGATCAACCCATGAGTGATGTGGAATTGCATGATGAGTTACTGACCCTTCTATTAGCGGGTTATGAAACCACTGCAACGGCGATCGCCTGGGCACTGTACTGGATTCATCGCCATCCTCAAGTGAACGAAAAGCTATATGAAGAACTGAATCAGCTCGGTAAGGCTCCAGATCCAGTCACTGTAGCGCAATTGCCTTATCTCACTGCTGTTTGTAATGAATCTCTGCGTCTTTTCCCTGTTGCGACGCTCACCTTTCCCAGGGAGGTTAAAGAGCCTGTAGAGCTGATGGGGTATCAACTTGAACCTGGAACGAGAGTGTATGGTTGTGTTTATCTGACTCATCATCGCCCCGATCTGTATCCAGACCCTAAATTGTTTAAGCCAGAGCGCTTTTTAGAACGGCAGTTTTCTGCTTACGAATTCTTGCCCTTTGGCGGTGGTGCGCGCCGTTGCATTGGGGAAGCATTAGCCCAATTTGAGATGAAATTAGTCGTTGCAACTCTGCTTTCCCATTATCGATTCGCACTGATCGATCAATCTCCTGAATATCCCCAGCGTCGCGGGGTAACGTTTACTCCATCTAGGGGGGTACAGATGGTTTTGACGGGAAATAATACCCAAGTAAGTTCGTTAATCTCATCAGAATCTGATGAAGCGTTGTAAGAATCTGAAAGAAGTGAAGCAATAAAACTCACTAAACTCAAATGAGATACAACAAGGAGAATTTTATGCAACCCGTATCAGATCAAGCAAAACAGACAGTTACTCAGGTCTTTACCTCTTTTTTATCGCTGATCGTTAAAGATGTTCAAGCCTTGATGAACCTGTATACCGAAGATGCAGTCGTTGAATATCCATACGCTTTCGATACACCCAAACGATTAGAAGGTAAAGAAGTGATATACAACTACCTCAAAAATGCAGTAGCGAAGTTGCAAGACTTGAGGTTTACCAATATTCGGGTCTATCCAACAACAGACTCAAATATTCTATGGGCTGAGGTTCAGGGGGAAGCGGTCATCGCCGCCACAGGTATTCCCTATCAACAAGAGTATGTGATGCGACTGGAAACAAGGAATGGTCTTATCGTTCATTACCGAGAATATTGGAACCCAAGGATTGTGAGTGAGCGATGGGCAAACACCTAAGATTGGCTCTAGGCTCTCGCTAAAATGTAGCGCAAGGAAACGAAACAGTATGAAGATTGTGATCGCTGCTGCCTCTGGCAATATTGGACGACGTACCGCAGAGAAAGTTGTGCAGTCTGGAGCCGAAACGATTCTTCTAACCCGACAGCCAGAGAAGTTAGCTGATTTAGCAGCTCAAGGTGCTACAGTCCAACCTGTCAGCAGTGATGATCCGCAAGGGTTGATTGAGGCAACACAGAATGCAGATGCTTTGTTCTGGCTGACTCCACCGAAACTAGATGCCCCTAGCTTACGCGACTGGTATCGTCAGACTGCGATGATTGCAGCTAGAGCTGTGCAGGAAAACCGCATTCAGCGAGTGATTAACATTTCTAGTGTGGGTGCAGGCTCAGGTACAGATCTCGGCACTGTAACGTTTGCCGGAACTGTTGAAACAATTTTCAACCAAACTGGCTCGAATGTGCTGCATCTACGTCCTGGTTATTTCATGGAGAATTTTCTAGGAGAAATCAAGGTCATCCAGCAGGACAACACCGTCTATTTTCCCTACGCGGATGACCATGATATTCCCTGGATTAGTACCGATGATATTGGAGATGAAGCCGCCAGATATTTATTGGACGATCGCTGGGCAGGACAATGGACTCGGAATCTCATGGGACCAGAAAATCTAACACTCTCTGAAGTCACTGCCATTCTGTCGCGAGTCCTGCATCGTTCAATTGACTATATCCAAATCACAGTTGAATCGATTCAACAGCAGCTTGCTTTGGATGGGGCGACATTGGATGTCCAACAAGAGCTAGGGAATCTGTTTCGTGCCCTTGGTGATCCAGATGGTATCTATGCGACTGCACGAACACCTGAAGTAATTACACCAACAACATTTGAGCAGTTTGTAACCCATAAACTCCTCAAACACATTCTGGCTTAATCTGGAGCGCTCAATAACAACACACGTCTAAAATCAGCAATTGGAGTTGTGCCATGTATGTTCAACGAATGGGATTTTTATACAATCTCTACTGCATCGGCTGGAAACAGGGTTCCCTGAAGCATCTCTCCGCCTTGCAGCATGGATTGTTCAGCATTTTTCTGCATTACCGCAAAGGCTACGCTGAAGGCTTCCAGTGGAGGCAGGATTGCTTGAGAGATGCCAGTAGTTCACGCTTCTTGTGACTAATTTGCAATTCACATCAACTGGAAAAAGGAATTCAATCATGCAAACTATTACGATCGACACCATCACGCAAGCTGTAATCGATCACGGTGACGGTGGCAAAACTCATCCGCGCCTGTACGAAATTTATACAAGCTTGGTGAAGCATCTCCATGCTTTTGTTCGAGAAGTCAACTTAACCGAGCCAGAATTGCAGCAGGGGCGTGATTTTCTCAATCGAGGTAGCCACCACACGCAAGTTATCCCAGATGGGGAGATTCAAATGCTCACTGATTTGCTCGGCATTTCGATGCTGGTGGAATTGCTGAAAGACTCCAATGGCGATGTAACAGAAGCTAATTTGGAAGGACCGCTCTACGTGCCCAATTCGCCTCAGCGCAAGTTAGGCGATCGCATTGGTATTGATGCAGAAGGTGAGCCATTATTCCTTTCAGGTCGCGTGTTAGATGTGGATGGACACGCGATCGCCAACGCATTGATCGAAGTTTGGCAACCCAACTCAAAGGGATTGTACGACATCATCGATCCGTCTCAACCTGCTGGAAACTTTCGCGGGCAACTCCATACGGACGAGAACGGCAACTACAGCTTTGAAACGGTTGTGCCCAGTGGATACAACATACCAAACGATGGACCCTGCGGTGAGGTGTTGCGCCTGTTGGGACGACACACCTGGCGGGCGGCTCACATCCACTTCAAGCTGAGTGCGACTGGCTACACGCCGCTGACGACTCAAATTTTCATAGACAGTGATCCTCTTCTTGATTCAGACACTACCTTCACGGTGCGATCGACCATTATCAAACTGCAAAAGCACAAATCACTTCCCGAACTTGAGGCGCAAAATCAAAACAAGCCATTCTACTCTGCTCAATTTGATTTCGTGCTGAAACCGATCGTAACCGCTAGGGAAGTTCAACCCGTTAATCCACTCTTTGAAGTGACATGAAGCAGACGCGACCATACCAAGAATTCAGGCATAAAACCGGAGGAGACATGATGAACACAGAGTCGATTCGTTTTCCAGCAGAGTACGATCCGAGCCGCTGCCCAGTTCACGTTGTCAACACAATAGAAATTTCAGCCTCACCTGCGGAGGTTTGGGATCATCTCATTACCGCTGCTGATTGGCAGACCTGGCAGCCCGCTATATTGAATGTTCGCATCCAGGACGGTTCCCGCAAACTGTCTCAGGACGTGACTTTCACTTGGAAAACTGGCGGAGTGACGAGCGCATCTACCGTGAAAGAATTCGTGCCAGATCAACGGATTGCCTGGGATGGGAGAGCAACGGGACTGCACGCCTATCACAGTTGGCTCATCACGCCAACCCCCAACGGCTGTCGCGTTTTGAGTGAAGAAACTCTGCGTGGAATTGTTCCACGTCTAATCAAGTTGTTTGCGCCTAACCTCATACATAACTCGAATCAGAAATGGCTGGAAGCTTTGGCGGTTCGTTCCTCAACAACGACTAATTTTGTGCGTTGACCAAACTGCTTCTCGCTACCACGGGTACAGGGCGTTGAAGGATTGCGAGTCGTTGATGCTTCGATTATGCCAACCATTACAACCGGAAATACAAATGCACCCACGATCGTGATTGGCGAAAAGGCAGCGGATTTAATCAAAGGTGCGCGTCATGTTCCACAGCAGTTTCGCTAACCCGATAAGAATTTGACAAGGCATCGTAAGAATTTGAAAGAAATCAAGCATTGGAATCAATACAGTTTAGATAGAACTTAGGAGTATTCAACATGGTCACAGAGCAAACAGTAGACAAACAAGAAAATGTACAGGCAACCCCCAACCTGACACCCGCTCAGGCAGCCTTACAAGCGGTTTGGGAAGAGCATATCGGGCACGAGTTTGGTACTCACAGCACTGAAGATGCGCTCGCCACGATGGTTGAAGACGCTTACGTGAATGATATTCCAGTGATGACTGGGGGAGTCGGGAAAGCAGCAGTGGGTGAGTTTTATTCCAAATATTTCATTCCCCAGGTTCCGCCAGACTTCGAGCTAGTTCCGATTTCGCGCACGATCGGGACGGATCAACTCATCGATGAAATGGTGGCGAAGTTCACTCATACGATCCAGATGGACTGGATGCTGCCCAGTGTTGCTCCGACCGGGAAACGGGTTGAAGTGCCAGTGGTCGCGATTATTCGGTTTCGTGATGGCAAGATAGCCCATGAACACCTCTACTGGGATCAGGCGAGTATTTTGGTGCAAATCGGCTTGCTTGATGCTGAAAAACTGCCCATTGTGGGCGTTGATAGTGCGCGTAAGTTGATGGATCGGAACTTGCCCTCAAATACACTAATCGATCGTGCTAGTCATAGTAGGTAAAGATCATGATGCTAGAAAATAAGGTTGCCTTAATAACGGGAGGAACTGCGGGAATTGGTCGAGCAACTGCGATCGGGTTCGGTGCGGCGGGTGCAACAGTAGTGTTCTCCGGCAGACAGGAAGCAAAAGGTGAAGAAACTGCGGCTCTGATTCGAGAGACGGGAGCAGAGTGTTTGTTTGTGCGATCGGATGTATCGAGTGAAACGGATATAAAGGCACTGATCGAGAAAACAGTCGCCAGTTACGGCAGGTTAGATTTTGCCTTCAATAACGCTGGGTTTGGTAAACCTCCCAAACCACTCCATGAGCAGTCTGCTGAAGACTTTGACACCATGATGGCGATTAGCTTGAGGGGTGTGTTCTTGTGTATGAAATATGAAATTCAACAGATGCTGACTCAAGGAGCAGGGGTGATCATCAACACCTCTTCAGTCGCGGGATTGATTGGCAGACCTGGCTCTGGTCGTTATACTGCAAGCAAACACGCGGTGATGGGTCTGACTCGTTCTGCTGCACTCGATTATGCCAAGCAAGGGATTCGGATTAATGCTGTCAATCCTGGCTATTTTCGCGGCACAGACATCGTGTCTCCTCAGAGCCTCCAAGAGATGGGTATAACCTCAGAGCAGTTTGAGTCGATGGCATCGTCCAGTGTCCCAATGGGGCGAATGGGTCAACCTGAAGAAATTGCTGCAACGGTTGTGTTCTTATGTTCGGATGCTGCCAGCTACATTACAGGTCAACCTTTCGCGATCGATGGTGGACTCATGGCGGGCTAATTTAAGGTGATTTTCTAATCCTATCGGTCTAGCCGAAAAGATTATTGTCGCAGGGCGCGACTAGCTGCGAACGTTCATCACAAGCATCTGACAAATCATTGTAAGAATCTGATAGCAGTCAGGTACCTGGTTGCCTGACAAATCTTTCTGCAATCGCCTGACCCGCCCTGCACTGAAAGTGCGGGCTAACGGGGGAAAGTCCTCTAAAGAGGACTGCAAGGGACTTTCAACCCGTTTCAACGGGTTTCAGGCTATTAGCCCGGATTTTAATCACGGGCGGGTAAGCAGCGAAGCCGTAAGCCTTTCAGGACTTTTGTCAGGCAATCAGGTCAGGTACTTCAACTCACTACACTTTGGAGACATCAAACAGCAAGAACTCAATACTGATAACTGTTGAACTACTAGGAGAAATGCAATGACTACCTCTCGTGAACTATTGATTGAGCCATCTCAAGGGTAGTCCCTTTCCGTTGTCGGAGATATTCTGACCTTCAAGGCAGTGAGCGAAGACACCAACGGACAATACACGCTCTTCGAGTTACGAGTTGATCCTGAAATTGGACCGCCGCCCCACATTCACCATCGAGAAGATGAGGCGTTCTATATCCAAGAGGGCGAACTGGAGTTTCATCTCGGCGATCGAACTGTAATTGCTACCCCTGGAACTTTCTTGTATTCGCCGAAGGGTCATCTGCATCACTTCAAGAACATCACGAACCAACGTGCCAAGATGTTGGTTTGGTGTATACCTGCGGGAATTGAAAAATACTTTGCTGAAGTTGGCGTTCCAGTAGACGATCCAGAATCTCCATCGCGCCCAGCTACTCCTGAAGCGATCAACCGAGTTTTGGCAGCAGCACCCAAGTATGGCATCGAATTTATCGTGTGAATTCGATTACAATGCCCTTTTCTACACAATAAACACCATGAGAAAACAACTAATCAACCCGCCACAACTGTATGATGGCAGACCACACGGACTTTCTCATGCTGTTGTCGATACCGCATCGGGGACTGTTTACATTTCTGGTCAAGTGGACTGGGACATGAACTATCAAGTCTCGTCCCATACCGTTGAAGGGCAGCTCAGGAGCGCACTGACTAACCTAACCATCGTCCTGGATGCAGCAGGAAGCTCCGTAGAGAACTTGCTTCACCTTCGCATCTATGTTCGAGGTGAACTTGGAGAACGTATGGAGGCGATCGCGCCCATTCTCGCGCAATTTCTAGCAGAATCGCGTCCCGCTGTTACTGGCATCGGGGTTGCCTCACTTGCCTCTCCAGAAACATTAGTTGAGGTTGAGGCAACAGCCGCCCTGAAGTAACACAGCTCCTTCAGGGCGGCTGTGTGGTGCGAGTCCCTACACCCTACAGCTTACACCCCACACCCTATTCATCAATCAACTCTACCAACCCAAACTATGAATACTGACTTACAAACCAACGTTTTTGATGCAATCATCGTCGGGGGTGGTGTAGCGGGCTTGAGTGCTGCCTTGCTGCTTGGACGAGCCTGTAAACGGGTATTAGTCTGCGATTCTGGTAAACCACGTA
This sequence comes from Tildeniella sp., assembly GCF_059505325.1. NCBI lineage: Bacteria > Bacillati > Cyanobacteriota > Cyanophyceae > Oculatellales > Oculatellaceae > Tildeniella > Tildeniella sp. The sequence continues at coordinate 134,749 of NZ_JCACKI010000053.1, read as the reverse complement.
ATCAAGTCGCTCACGCTTCTCACAACTACTTTTCCAGAGACGGAATTGCACCCGCAGAACTGTTACAGATTGGACGGGAGCAATTGCAACCTTACGATGTTGAAATTCGGCAGGGCGAGGCGGTTGATGCTGAAAAATTGGGCGATTACCCTTCGGGCACGCTTCGCGAACGCTTTCAAGTCATCCTCAACGACGGTAACCAGTTTGTCGGTCGAAAACTGCTCCTGGCAACGGGAATGAAAGACACGCTGCCGTCGATCGAAGGTTTCGTGGAACTCTGGGGGAATAGCGTTTTCCATTGTCCCTACTGTCACGGGTGGGAAGTACGAGATCAACCGTTAGCGATTTATGGCAAAGGAGAAGTGGCATTTGAACAGGCATTCATGCTCACAGGTTGGAGTCGCGATTTGGTTCTCTGCTCAGATGGTGCTGCGGAATTAAGTGATGAGCAACGGCAGCAGTTGTTCAATTGGGGAATTGAGATCCGCGAAGAGAAGATTGCTCGACTCGACCATCAAGACGGCAAACTCACTGGAATTGTGTTTGCAAACAATGAAGTACTGTCTCGTCGTGGGTTACTGTTACACCCTCAGTCGCATCAGTCCAGCCATCTCGCTGCAAAATTAGGTTGTAAATTAGACAACAAGGACATCGTAGAAGTGAATGATTTCAAACAAACTTCTGTTACTGGAGTTTATGCAGTAGGCGATGCGTCCAGTCCTCTTTCGCAGATTTCTTGGGCGGCTGCCAGTGGGATGCTCGCTGCCAGCTTCGTCAATCGTAGTTTGATTGAAGAGAACTTGCTTAGCCCAACTGCAAAAAGCTAACTCCAGTACAGTTTTGCTGGCTGATACAGCAAATCACCTAAACAATGCTGGAGGAACTAACTGTGAAAACGAACCTGGAAATCGTTCGAGAATTTTACAAAACGCTTAATTCAGAACTTGTCGATCCTGATGTGGATTGGAATGTTGCCGATAGCTTTTCCCTGGGTATTCACCATCATGGACGACAAGCCGTGCAAAAATGGGTGACTAGATTAGCTGCACAGTTTGATAATTGGAAAGATATGCCTGATCAACTTTTAGACACAGGTGATATGGTGATTGCTTTGGGTCATTATCAAGGTCGCTCTCAAGTAACCGGAAAACCAGTTGATGTTCCGTTTTCTCATATCTGGTTTCTGAAGGATGGACGGATCATCAAGCTGAATCACCATGTCGATACGGTCATGTTGGATGGCGCGATCGCTCCAGACAAAGCGCTTCAGAATTAGGGAGAACTGAGTTAGACATAGGTTCGCTCTCATGCAATCCTACGGTTTACTTTTGCAGAAATAAGTTCACAAGAATGACTTGTGTAATATGTTGTTACGAAATCTCCTTCAAAAGATAGTGGAAGGCGATCGTCTGTATCACTAGCTTGAAAGAGGCAAGCTAAAATTCATGCTACCCTCAACAGGAGCAAGACATGGAAACGCAGGAATTACATCGCGGTCGTTTGATCGACCACATCCAGTTAGTCGTGCGAGACCTTTTCGCCAGCCAGACCTTCTACACAGCGATCTTCGATGTCCTCAATATCCCAATAGGCGGCACTGGAGATGGATTCTTTTGGGCAGACGAGTTGTTCGTCTCGACACCTGATAGTGAAGCTGCTCAAGGGGTACTCACCGGATATCATCACTTAGCGTTCCAGGCTCATGACCGAGCCATGGTGGATGCGTTCTACAAAGCCGCTTTGGCTCACGGCGGTAGGGAAAACGGCGCACCTAGAGAGCGCAGGTATCACCCGGACTACTACGCCGCTTTTGTTCTAGATCCTGATAGCAACAATATCGAAGCGGTTTATCATGGCAAAGCGAATCGTAGCGCACCTTCTGTATGCATTACGTTCTAGTTGATCCGCAAACAAACTAGACGGTCAGTGGAATTAATGCAAAAAGCGATGTCGCAGCAGGGGATTAAATGAAGCTTGCTTTGGTAAGTTTTGGCAAGTGATCGAGCAGCTTTTGTGACAGGTGCGGGGATTTTGGAGGTCTGATCATAGGGTAAGGAGACTATTCCATGCACATTATACTTGGTGGTACTGGTCATATTGGTTCATCCTTAGCCAGCGCTCTGTTGGAGCGCGGCGAGGCAGTCACGGTCGTAGGTCATACTCCATCAAAAGCTCATGATCTTCAGCGACAAGGTGCCAATTTCGCAACGGCTAATGTAAATGCGACGAAGTTCCTTCGTCGCGTCATCCAGCAAGGTAAACGCCTATTTGTCCTCAATCCTCCCGCCGATCCATCAACCGACATCGACGTTCAAGAGCGGCAGAGCCTAAATTCTATTCTCCAATCGCTTAATGGTGTAAACCTTGAAAAGATCGTGGCGGAATCGACCTATGGTGCTCAGTCGGGCGACGATATTGGCGATTTAGGAGTCCTTTATGAGATGGAGCAATCCCTCACCGCGCTCCCAGTTCCAGTAACCATACTCCGGGGCGCATACTACATGAGCAACTGGGATATTCAGGTGCAGTCGGCGTGCGCGAACGGTGTCATACAAACATTCTTCCCCGTTGATTTTAAGCTGCCGATGGTGGCTCCTGCGGACATCGGGCAGATAGCCGCTCGCTTCATGACAGAACCCGCAAAATCGACGGAACTTCACCATGTGGAAGGGACTGAGCGCTATTCTTCCGAGGATGTGGCGATCGCATTCGCCGCAGTATTAAACAAGCCCATGAGGGCAGCGGAGATTCCAAGATCACAGTGGCTTGAAGCGTTTAAGCGCATGGGATTTTCGGAGAAGGCAGCAGTGTCGTTCGCAAACATGACAGCCGCCACAATAGACGGGCAGTTCCCCGATCCGGATGTCCCCATCCGGGGAGCGACCTCGCTACAAGATTATTTGGCAACGTTAGTAGAACAATACCGAGCGGAGTAAGCAGATGGAGTGGTAACACCGACGACACAGATCAATGTAGAGAGACCGCTCTTTTAAAACATCCACTTGAACAAAGGAGAGATTCAAATGTCAGAGAACAATAAAGCAATCTTAGAAGAAATGAAACCAGCAGCGCGGCGTAAATAATCTGCAAAAGTCAAGATGTATTTTTGCAAAACAGAGTGTCTAGCGAGTGATAATCTTGCTGTCAAACCACTGCATGCAGCATAATGCAGGTTTCAGCATTTCTGTCGAAGCTAATCGCTAATATAATCCGGGTTTCAGCATTTTTTCTAAGAACTGTCTGGAGTATTGTAGTTAGCGCTGTCTCATCTCTTTCACGTACCTCTTATGCCAGATCAACCTGCACTAGAACTGGAATTTGCTTGAGTGGACGCGATCGCGATTTTGATCTGCAATCGTTGGTTGGTGTGATGGAAAGACGAGAGTACTGAGTGCTGGGTGCTGAGTGCTGAGTATTTTAGAGGGAATACTGAAGAAGTTGGGGTTATACGACAGTTTGGAGATCACAGTGGGTAGTGGAATTGACAGGTTTGAAGATTTGGTGGCTTGGCAAAAAGCTAGATTGCTGACAAAGGAAATTTATCAAGTAACTCGACAAGGAGCTTTTGCGAAAGACTACGGACTTTCAGGGCAAATTCAACGGGCTGCTGTTTCCATTATGTCCAATATTGCGGAGGGATTTGAGCGAAATCGCCAAGGTGAGTTTCATCAATTCCTCTCGATTGCAAAGGCATCTTGCGCAGAATTGCGTTCACAACTGTATGTTGCTTTTGATGCAAATTATCTCAATCAAGCAGAGTTCACACAATTACTGACTCAAGCAGAAGAAGTCGCTCGAATCATCGGAGGACTTCGAGCCTCAGTCGAAAGACGCAAAATCAGCAACTCAGCACTCAAATCTCAGCACTCAGCACTATGACTACCTTTTTTCATGAACAGCTTTACCGGACGGATACAGTGGTGACCAAACTCAAGGAATTCCCTGTGACCATTTGTGGCGCAGGAGCTTTGGGTGCAAATCTGGCTGAGAACTTAGCCCGTGCTGGTTTTGGTAAGCTCAAGGTGATCGATCGCGATCGCATTGAAAAACGCAATCTTTCCACACAGCCCTACTACCGTTCAAATGTCGGTGCATTCAAAGCCAAAATTTTGGCGAATAACTTGTATCGGGCGATCGGAACAAAGGTAGAAGCGGAAATCAAAGCACTGACTGCGACGAATGCGGCTCAACTACTCAAAGACAGTGAGCTAATAGACTGTGCGAGAGCAGCGTTGGGTTATGACGAGACTGTTCGCCAATTGCTGAAACAGTTGCGGGATTGCCCTCCGACTGCACTGATTAAAACCGCCTGGGCACTACGAGCAGCCCTGAGAAGACAGGGATCAACTGTGTTCGACTGGTTGGTAGACGCAATAAACAATCATCCAAATGTTGAGTTAGTCCTCGTCGAAACGAAGGATGCTGTTGAGCAACTACCACTGTGAGCGTTACGAAGCAGTTCCCCCTACGGGGTAATCGCGTCTAATCAATCCACTACTATTGACACAAATACTCCAGTACCCGTTAAGTAGCTGGAGCACAACTACAATCTTTTCAACTACCAGGCATTGATTCAAACAGTGCAGACAGTAGTTTCAGAAATCGATCACCGAACACGGCGGAGAGTGCCCCACACAGCAGTATGAAGGTAGCCGAACCAATGTAATGAATGAGATGAACCGCTTCCGGTGTGAAATATATGAAATAGGAGAGAGGAACCAGAACTAAGAAAGATCCCAGGAGTGAACCCAATAAAAATTGAGTTGCTTTACTCCGCCAGGTTTGAAGATTGGGTTCCTTGTGTTCAGATTGCATGATTCATCCTGTAACTCCAACTGCGCCCATTATAAACTAGACCAGGCAAAGCCCCCATCTTTAGTCCAGCAGTAGATTCCAGTAGCGATCGCCCACAACGGCAGGGTAAAGTTTCTGGCATCCATCGTTTGAGTTCACTCAATCGCTTTTTCTCATCTGGCGGCGAATTAACGCCTGTAAAGGGAGCGATCGCACTGGAATGATGATGTGCGGGAACGCGATCGCTCCGACTCAATTTCAATCTGCCTATGCCGGAGTAAGTTGGTTCAACTGGGGCAATAGTTGTTTCCGCACAAATTGATCAAGTGTTGTAGGTGTTGCCGTTTGGGATGTGCGCGGTTCAGCAGGCGTGTATGCCGGATTGCTCAAACCCTGCCACATCTCGACATAATCTGCTGCAACACTCTCACTTGCCCCCATTTGCAGCAAACTGTCGCGAAACTGCTCAGAGGTAATCGGCACATGGACGATCGATTGTCCCAACTCCTGACTCAAAATCGCTGCTGCTTCGTCAAAGCTCAAATCGGTTGGACCATGCAATCCCAGTACAGACTGTCCACTCCAATTGTGTTGCAGTAGCAATTCTGCTGCCACGGTTGCAATATCCTGAGTCGCAATCATGGCAAGACGGCGATCGCCTGCAATCGGCAAAAACACGCTATTTGCCGTGCGAATGGGTTCCAGTTGCATCAGATAGTTTTCCATAAAAAAGCCCGGTCGCAAGTGGATAATGTTTTGTGCAACAACGTTTAACCGTTGCTCAACCTCATACAACCCAGAAATGGGACCCATCCCCTGCGGTAAATGAGCACCGTTACTGGAAAGATTAACCACATAGGGAATTTGATTCGCTGCGATCGCCGCCGCTGCAACATTGCCGACATGCTGCTGATAGGCTCGAAAATTTGCAGCACCAAAGTTATACGGTACAACCCAGTACAGAGCATCTGCACCTTGGGTTGCATCCGTGACAAACTGGGTATCCTCCAGTGAACCCTGGCGGACGATAGCCTTCTGACGAATAACAGGATGTAGTTTTTCAGGATTTCTGACCAACACTGTGACGTTTACCCCAGCTTCAACTAACTGCTGGGCAATCCGTCCACCCGTATTTCCAGTCGCTCCAGTAATAGCGATCGTCATACAAAAACTCCAAAAACTCAACTTTCCTCTGTTATAAATGGGTTGAGCTAGACTTAGAATAATAGAAAAGCCAGTATTCCTATCCAATCGTCCAAATCTTTTCAAGCAGATGGATGCTCTGACCGAAATTCTTAAATCTGTCAAACTACACAGCACCGTTCATTGTCGCTCCGAATTCTCTGCCCCCTGGGGGGTGCAGATGGAGGCAATGGCAGATGCTTCCTTTCATGTGGTGATGCGCGGTCACTGCTGGCTGGAAGTGGCAGGGGTAGACGAACAGATTCCGCTGGTGGAGGGTGATCTGGTGGTACTACCAACAGGCGTTGCCCATGCGTTGCGCGATCGCCCCGATCGCCCCGTCGTCACCCTGGGAGAACTACTATCTCATCGCCCCTGTCAGGGACAATTGACGCTCAACTACGGTGGCGGTGGAACTGGAACAACGGTTTTGTGCGGTAAAGCCAGTTTTGAAAATCGTGAGATCAATCCCTTACTCGCTGCCCTGCCGCCACTCTTGCTGATTAAAGGAGAAGCAGGACGAGCAGTAGAGTGGCTAGATTCCACACTGCAATTCATCGCCTGCGAAACGGCATCAAACCGTCCGGGGGCAGAAATGATGATTACGTATCTGTCGAATATTGTGTTTATTCAGGCGATACGAGCTTATCTCAGTAGCTTAAAGCCGGATGATAGCAGTTGGTTACGCGGATTGATTGACCCACAGATCAGCATTGCTCTGGCACTGATCCACCATCAACCTGAAGCCAACTGGACGGTCGAAAATCTGGCAAAACGAGTGAATCTGTCCCGTTCTGGATTTGCCGCCCGCTTCAAGTGGTTAATGGGAGAAGCACCGCTGCAATATGTCACTCGTTGGCGGATGGTACGGGCGGTTGAGTTGTTGCGATCGCACAATTTGACGGTGGGAGAGGTTGCTGAACGAGTCGGATATGAATCTGAGACGGCATTTAGCAAAGCCTTTAAGCGTCAGATGGGGGAGCCACCCAATCAGTATCGCAAGCGATCTGTGGTGTGATGATCATTGACTGACACGCCAGAAACAGCAGAGGAGGAAGCTGTGCGATCGCTCATGCAGCTTGGCAAACCTCTTTTGGACACGTTCCTGATTCAAACACAGCAGGTCGCTGCTAAGCTAAATGCGTCAGATCAAAGTAACACTCTACTGATTGTATGATTCGTCCGTGCGCGGCAAATTAGCCGCCTGTTCATCCAAAGAGCGACGATACTGGATGCACCCTTCAAGGAATTTTGACCACTCTGGAACCACAGGAAGCGGATCGGTCTTTTCTGGTAAAAGTCCCCAGAGATCAGGATGATGCCAACACAGGTCATGACTCGATGTGTCCCGATGTTGGCGAATGCCATTTCTGAGCCTTTTAACTTGACCATTCGGACGATCGCCATGTAGCGGGCTTGCCTCCTGTTCCCGTCCATTCAACCTGATCTTGCGAAAACTCAACCCACATTTGCGTCAGCGACCCCGAATGCCGCTGGCATTGCCGACAGGAGCAAGTATGGGGTTTGAGCGCAGGACCCGTTGCCACGAAGCGAATGTTTCCACATAAACAGCCCCCTTCATAAATTTTGGGTTTTGCCATCGCAGATACTCAGGATAGTTCTTGTTATGGATTCTTTATAGCAGTGGCACAAGCATCAGAGTAGGGCAGTAGCGATAACTGCTATGTTTTACGTTTGCGGTCATAGTGTCGATTCGCTTTGGCACGATTGCCGCAATCTTCCATATCACACCAGCATCGACTGCGATCGCGGCTGTTTCGCCAATCACTCGTCTGCAATCGAGTCACGAGTAAGGATTTCAGCTAGGTTATGAGTGGTTTTTAGACGCAAAGTAATGACTACTTGCCAGTGAAAACTGCCAACTGAGCCTCGAAAGCACGTTTAAAGGCTGGTCGTGCTTCGCCGCGAGCGACATAGGTTGTGAGGTTTGGATAGCCGTCCAGAATACCCGATCCGCCTAACCTGCGTAGCACCTGCACCATTAGCAGATCGCCAGCACTGAACACTCCATTGAGCCACTCGCGATCGCCAAGCCGAGCGGAGAGGTCATCCAGGCGGTTGCGGATGCGATCCTCGACGATCAACAGGCGCTCCTCGTGCCAGACCTTGTCGCGCTCCAAATACATAGAGATTTCGCGTTGAACGATCACAGGCTCGACTGTGGAGAGCGCAGCAAATATCCAGGTAATCGCGCGTGCCCGATTGATCGCATCATTCGGCAGCAGTCCCGCATGGTGCTCCGCGATATGAAACACGATCGCCCCCGACTCGAACAAGATGAGATCGCCTTCTTCATAGGTTGGTATTTGCCCAAAAGGTTGAAGCGCACGATGAGTCGCTTCCTTCATCGCGCCGAATGAAACAAGACGAACGTGATAAGGTTGTCCCACTTCCTCCAGTGCCCAGCGCACGGGCATGTCACGCGCCAATCCCTGCCCGCGATCGGGCGACTGTTCAAAGGCAGTGATGGTTGGGATCATTGGAGAACTCCAGTTACGCATTTTGCTGCTCTCTTATAAATTATGTGATTACTTTCGTTAGTCGAATGGCGCAACACAAAATCGACAACCCCCAGGATTTTCACCACAACACTGCCAGTCCCCTTAAATTCGCCAATTCTGGGGGACTTTGACAACTTCTCTAAATCCTCGCAACCTGGGAAATGACGATCGTTATCAGGCACTCTAGCAAAGCCACTCAACTAATCACTGGATGTAAAAGGCGATGATGCCACAACCCCCGATCGCAATTTCTTTCAGACCCTTAGTTGTATCTGATCTTGCAACGCTGCACGAGTGGCTGCACCGTCCCCATGTCTCAGAATGGTGGGGCGATCCTGGAACACCCGAACAGGTAGAGCAGGACTATTTACCGCTGACGAAGAAGGAATCAACCACACGCGGCTATATCGCTTTACTGGAAAACGAACCGATCGGCTTTATTCAGTCCTATGTTGTCATGGGATCGGGGGATGGCTGGTGGAAGCAGGAAACCGATCCGGGGGCGCGAGGAATTGACCAGTTTCTAGCCAATGCAGAGCAGTTGGGTCAAGGATTGGGCAAGGCGATGATTCAAGCCTTTATGGATTGGCTGTTTCAAGACTCCACCATAACAAAGATACAGACTGACCCTGCACCAGAGAACGATCGGGCGATTCGCTGCTATCGACAAGTTGGCTTTGTCGAGATTGGTGCGGTCATCACGCCCGATGGTCCTGCACTACTGATGGTGAAGGAGCGATCGCGATGACAATTCTGATTCAGGTTTTGTACAACCATCAAATAAGGTCAAGTTTTCTGATAGATCAAAAGCACCTTGTTGAGATATAACTCATCCGTGACAACCGACATCGTTCGTACTAGCTGATTACTAATGATCTCAATCCTGTCACAAATGATAGTGTCGCCATCGTCGTATCGCACTCGAACCTCTCGAATCGTATCTTCTGGAGTTGCCCAGGAGATTGGCTCCTCTAAGTGCAGATACATCAAATTTTCTTCTGTTTTGAGAATACCGCTAAACGGGGTAACGGCTTCATCCAGAACACCCTCGCGATCGTACCAGGGCAGGTTCAGTAACCCTGTTTTTTCCTCGGTAAAGGTGCCATCAGCATGGATAGTGAGCTTCAATCCTGAGACTGGTTCTGCCTCATCGATTAAGTCATAAGCTGTGCTATACAGCCATTCATCGATCTGGTCTGCCGCTGGCAAACCCTCCAGATCAACCTCATCGTCGATTGCCGTCGCTGCTGTCAGCAACCAAACTCCAACGGGTGGTATTTCCATAAAACTCCCTAAAGCTTAGACCATTTACTCTGTAATAAATCGCTGATCATTAAAGCGGTAGCGTTCCACCCGGATTTGCTTATTCTGTTCACGACGAATCTCGATCGTTTGACCAAAGCGGGGTAGTTCAATCTCAAGTTGATCCAGGTTTGGGTCAGGGGTGAGATTGGTTGGTAGAACAGTACTTGTCACAGACCGCCAGTTCTGGTCTGGGTCAAGCATATTGAGTTGATCAGCCCCGGCACAGGCGTAACTTAAAGCAACCAGGGGACTGGCAGCGGGACGCGAGAAAATAGCAACGGTCAGAGTTGAACAGGTATCGCCCCCTTGAACGATTCGTAAATAACCATTTTGAGGATCGTAGAGGCTATTTTGCTGTCCTTGTTTCGACTGTTCCAGGAGTTGCTGACGATCGCGTGTGCCATTAGGACCTGCTTGGCTCAATTGAAGATACTCCGCTGGGATTGCCAAGAAGTAGTCTGCAACTGTTTTGCGCTGCCCTACCTGGTTACTCTTTGAAGTGGGAGGTGAGTTTGGAGTGACCTGTTCTGCTGGTTCTACCAGGGAGGCAGGGCTGATCTATCAGCAGGAGAAAATAGAGAATAGAAAGGTTGTTTCTCAGCATCAGTGGTCGCATGAGCCTCCTTGAGCACCTGCAAACGATTCGGGATCTCCGGACGCAACCTGAGTACCCGTTGTGGGTAGTATTGCTGCTTGTAGTGATGGGCACTATGAGTGGTTGCACGGGTTACCGCCCTCTCGCCGACTTTGTGGCTCGCCATCAAACGGAGTTGTTGTCGCTATTGTCCTTGCCGCAGCACCGCCTGCCGAGCTTATCGACCCTGCGTCGCATCATGGTGCGGGTCAATTTTGAGTCGTTCACGCAAGCGTTTAACGCTTGGGCGTACGAGCAGTTTGTGCCGACACCCGGCGAGCAACTGGCAACCGATGGTAAAAGCATCAAAGCGAGTGTGCGCGACTATGACCAGTCATATCAAGATTTTGTCAGTGTGGTGTCGGCGTTCAGTGTCGCTCAAGGAGTCGTGGTGGGCTTAGAGACGATGCGCCACCAGCAGACCAGTGAGATTAAGACGGTTGAAGTGTTGCTCGAAACGCTGCAACTCAAGGGTGTGTGCTTTAGTCTCGATGCCTTGCACACCCAAAAAAACAGTGGCGCAAATTATTGACAGTGGCAATGACTATCTGATTACCGTCAAAGGCAATCAACCAAAGCTCTTTGAGCAGTTGCAAGCTCAGTTTGAGCAGGTCCCAGCCCTCAGTGTCGACAGGCAAATGGCACAGACGCGTGACCGACAAACGCAACGCACGGTCAGGGTCTTAGACTGTGTTGGCACCCTTGCGCCGCAGTGGGTCGGTGTGCAACGAATCATTCGCATGGAACGGGTGGGCACCAGAGCGAACCAACCCTTCAGCGAAACGATGTTCTAGATCAGTTCGCTCACGCTGGATGCCGCAGGCTTTGCTCAACACATGCGGCAACATTGGCACATTGAAAATCGCCTCCATTGGGTCAAAGATGTGGTCTTGAAAGAGGATCTCGCGCCTTTGTGTGATGGCAATGCCCCAGTGAATTTCGCCCTTGTCCGCACGATGGCGCTCAATCTCTTTCGGCAGCATGGCTTTGACTCCATCACCCAGGGCTTACGTCGGCTCGCCCATGACATCCCGACGCTTTTTTCCTTTTTTCAATAGATCAGCCCTGCTCCCAAAAGGAGGAGGTGGAAGATGGGAGTGAGCAAGGTTGAAGGGGGCACTCTCTGGGATCAAGAGTAAAACTGTAAATCGCTTTCCTCAAATTGAGCCGATAGGTACGACTTAGTTTTGAGAGAGCTTGATGAAGCCAAAGATTGATTTGCATTTGGTTCAACCCCAAGCAGTGAATTGGCTCTATGGCAGCCAGTTTTACACCTCTATGCCACAAGTCAATGGCAATTGCATGAGTTGTAGATGATTTAATTGCACGGTAGCAATAGACTACAGCAGTAGTTTCTTGCTCATAATGGGTGAGCTGAGAGTTTACAGCTTCCATAAATAGCTATCACAAATTTACTTGAAGAAGTTATTGCTTAGAGATTGATGCAGCAGCCTAATTCCTTACCGCAGGTTCGGTTAGTTCGTTTAATTCAACCTAGCCAGGTTCAGTTCATGCCCGAAATAAGTCGGCAAAGGAGGTTGGAGGAATTTAAGGCGTTTCTTGATGGTATTACAGCCGACGGACTAGATGAACATGAACTGGATCTTTTCCTAGCATGGAGCGGTCTTCCTTGGTATGCCGTTCAACTGCCTCAAGCGAAGCAGTTTGCAGAATATGTTGTCCAAGCTGTAAAGCAGTACAAACAATTTGTGGAGACTGCTTCTCAACGAGAAAAACAGGCATCTGAAGTGGTATCTTCTTCAGAAATTACTTCCCTAACTTCAAGTCTCGAAGCTTCTTACCAAGTCCTAGAATCGGGAGACTCCCAGCCTAACTTTGATGAGCAAGGAACTGTTCTGATAAAGGAACTTATACTTCAGTTGCAAAAGGCTCTAATACAGGCAGAACGCTGGCAAAGAAACGTTGAAGCGAGTAATGACAAAGTTTTGTTTGGAGAACTACATTCTTACCGTAAGGACGGTAAGGTGAGATGGAATTACTACCCTAATGAAGCAGGCGACAATCCAAAGCGGAAAGATAAGCGGCGCTACGTTCGTCAGAAAGAGGTTGAGATATATCGCAGGGCAATCCTACTGGGGAAGAAACTAAAGCAAATCCAAGCCTTGAAGCAAAAATTACCTACCCTATTGGATAAGCTGCGATCGCTGTTGTAAAACTTCTGGTTTTTCTACTTCTTTGAGGAAAAGATTCGAGTCTAAGTACATCAATCTCTAAGTGAACTCTCAAACTGTACCCTTGGTCGAAATGGTTTCGGATCCAGATCCAAATCGATCTAATCTTATAAGTCTCCTGCTACACAAGAGTTAGAACCATTCTTCAGGCTAAAACTGCCTAAAAACACCCTGCTGAAATCTCTGCTATGAATAGGGTTCAAAATTTAAGGATCGATGTAGAGATCGAAATGGTTTCGGGTCCAGATCCAAATCGATCTCTACACCCGTGACCAGAAAAGCAGCTACTAAGGACTCACAGACCGAGACCTTGGGTCGCACCCCGATTCCTTGGGAAAAAAGGCAAACTCCAGAATCGAGCTTCATTTTGGAGTTTCAATTTCTGAAAACATGGCTCAGGCGGGATTTGAACCTGCGACCTTGGGCTTATGAGTCCCCTGCTCTAACCAACTGAGCTACTGAGCCTTATAAATAGCTTTAACACGATAGCACGATCAAACGATTGAGAGCTACATCTGCTTTCTCCTGACGTAAATCATTGACGCGAAACTTCACGTAATAAAGGTCTGGACTATGAGTGGCATGTCAAAGCTAGATGGCGATGTTTCAAAGTAATCGGGGGGATGCTAAAGCACTGAAGATATGCTTTCAACTAGCTGCCAATTCTGGCGACGTCATAATGTTGGACTGTGTTTTTTGTAGCTAATAGACAAAAAAGGGAGCTAAAAACGCTCCCTGAAACAACAAGCCCTAATCGCTAAAGGTCTCTAAGCCTGCCCTGCGGATAAATGAGCCATGGGGTTGACGGCTCCCTGTCCAGGAAGATGCACTTCAAAGTGAGAGTGAGGACCAGTGCTGTAGCCGGTGCTACCCATATCAGCGATTTGCTGACCCTGAACAACCTCTTGACCTTCACGAACGACGATCCGGCTATTGTGGGCGTACAGCGTCACACTACCGTCTGGATGCCGAATTTCGACCATGTTTCCATAACCACCAGAATTCCAGCCTGCGGTAATGACAACGCCAGTCGCAGCAGCAAATACGGGTGTGCCCACTGGAGCAGCAATGTCGATACCTTTATGCATCCGTCCCCAGCGCCATCCAAAGCCTGAGGTGAGAACACCTTTAGCGGGCCAGATATAGCCGTTAAACTTACCCGCATTGCCTGGTAAATAGGCATCAACTGAGCCTAGCGGCGGCAGATCTGGAGAAACCATTTTCCCTACAGAGGACGGGATTAGCGGCTCGTAGTTCTGAGAGCCGATCGATGCCGTTGCGACCAGTTGCGGTTTTACTTGGGCTGGTGCAGGTGCCAAATCTGCTGCTGCTGACTGCATTTCAGCCCGTTTATCTTGCTGACGGCTAGCCTGTAGATGCCGGATTTGAGCCTGTAACGCTTTTGTGTAACGGGTTGGCTCAAGCTCTTTTCTAACCGTGTCTGAAGATAGCGCACTATTTACTGGTGCTGCTACATTGAGCGGCATAGCGGCAACCTTAGCAGTGGGTGTCGTCATTGGCTGAACTTGGCTGGCTTGATCCTGATACTTCTCCCGAAGTTTAACAATCTCAAGCCGAAGGTTCTCGATGTAACTGTAGCGTGCACTCGAACTTATCTGCTCTGTCTGAGCTGGCTGATTGCCTACGAAAGACGCAGTCGCAACTTCAGTGCTACCACCGATCGCAATTGGAGCAACCGACGATTTAGTCAGAGAAACAGTTGGCAGTGCCTGATCAGCAGGTTCTTGGCTTAGCTGGCTTGGTAAAACAGCAATGCTACGAGACTTGACTGCGGCTGCTGGCAAACTAACTCGACCAGGATCGGCTGAGGCAATCATTACAGGCACTTCGACAGAGGTTGCTAGCGATGGTTCAGCACTGGCTTGAGGAATCACCAACACTTGATTGACACTCAAGACATTCGGGTTACTCAGCCTGTTTGCTATCGTCAGCTGCCGTAAAGAAACATTGTGAATTCTGGCGATCGCTTCTAATGTATCTCCCCGCACAACCCGGTAGGACATTTCAGCTTCAGTCACACTACTGCTAGTTGTAGATTCAGGTACAACTTGTACGGCAGTGGTGGAAGTATTGCCTTGATGAGAAGCTTTAAGCTGTGCAAGGCTCAGCCGGAGGTACTCTTGCTTTTGCTTCAGGGCATTTAGCGCATCACCATACTGAGCTTGCGAAACAGCTTTCTGATTGCTGCTTGAAACTCCTGCACCTTCAACCAAACCATAGTATTCAGGACTATTGCTAGTTGAGGAAGCTGTCGCCTTCACTGTTGCCGTAACTTGGCTGTCGGTCGGAATTTTTAACACCTGACCAACGTGTAACACTGCGGCTGTAGAAATGCCGTTATCCAAAGCGACTGTCTTAGCGTCAACTCTGTAAAGCTGGGCGAGCTGCCAGAGTGTCTGCCCTTCTTGCACAACGTGTTCAAGAACCTCTAAGGAGGAAGAACCTTGCGTTTGCTCGGTTAGCTCGGTGTCGCGGGACACAGCCGCAACGCTAAATTCCGAAAGCACCACATTTGCGGTTGCCTCACCAACTGGTTCCGCTGCGATCGCTTCGTCGGACTGATTGGGCAACAGCAGACCCGGTACGCCTACTGAGATTGCCAAGCCGATCATAGCGGCAGAAGTACGAACCAGATGGTTAACCTCTAGTGGAGTCTGCCTGATTGGACTCTCCATCACACCTTCTTCAGCTTCACAGGAAGGAACAGGCTTAACCTTCTGCGGAAATGTTCGTTCCAAAAAAACGACCTCCTAAAATGTCCAGCGTTTAACTGTCCTTGAGTCATATCAGTCTGCCATCTGTCAATGATAAAAATCACACAATAGAGCGATCTGGATCACTGGCGGCAAACACTTAGGCAAGATTACCCTGCTTTCTCAATTTAGACAAGTTAACACAACCCAAAAATCTGCAATCAGTGTTGAAAAAACCTTTGATTGCTCTCTGCGATCGATCGATCATGTTTTGTAAAGCCGCTCCTGTTAGCCTTTCAAGGGCTGATACGTAAACCTTAGAAAGAATAAATAGCTTCCGAATTAAATCATGCTTACCTGACTTATTACCTGACTTAGTACAGGCTAGGCTCCACGTTTGAGCCAGTGATGAAACAGGCTTGCGTGGAGAATCAGAGTGCTATTCAAGCAATGAGGTTGGGTGATCGTAGCGCGATCGTTTCGTAGACATATTAAGTCGAAGTTGAGCCAACCAACAACCGTAAAGTTGTGTACTTCATCACAATTAGCTATTGCTGCTCTCATCAGCTATCAGTACAACTGTAGTGTCTGCAGCTTGCAAGAAGCGCTGTAGCTATGGCATTTGTTAGTGCTCAACCAAACTAAAATGACTGTATAGGATGCCCACGAAAATGCCTATTTAGTGATAGAAATTTCTTATTGCGTGAATGTACAGGAGTAAGCTATCTAAACCACCGTACGTATGCCGTGAACGTCCTGCATCATTCTTGCTTGTGTGATGCCAAACGATCGAGATTCAATCTATTACTAAATGCTCATATACGCCTTTAGTGTTGCTTATTCCTTGGTAGGGTGTTGATCGGTGTGCCTGCTGCCTTGACTTGGGCAAGCAATGGAGATTGAATCCGTTCGATGAGGTATAAGAGCGGGTTTGCTGGCGCTCTCATGCTAGTGATCGTGCTGCCGAGGCGGACTCAAAAGTTGCGCGATCGCTATGCCTTCGACTACTGGGTGAGCGTTTACAGATACCCTAATTGTCGCTGTGCCTCAAACAAGCCGACAGCAGCACTAACTGAAAGGTTGAGGCTCCGGACATGCTGACTTGCCATGGGAATGTGAACTGTATCATCACAGGCGGCAAGAACGTCAGCGGGTAGACCTAACGTTTCACTACCAAAGAGAAGCCAATCTAGAGGCTGAAAGGCAAATCTACTATAGCTACAGCGTCCAGAAGTGCTAAAGCCGATGCAGCGACCGCCTTGCAACTGCTGGCTCGCTTGAAAGATGTCGAGCGATGCGTGATAGCGCAAGTTGACATGTGGCCAATAATCGAGACCGGCACGTTTGAGGTAACGATCGCTAAGCTCGAAACCAAGCGGTCCAACCAGGTGCAGTTCGGTATTAGTTGCGGCACACGTACGAGCGATATTGCCTGTGTTTGGTGGGATTTGTGGATGAACTAGAACAACTTTGAGCATGTATCTCGGCAATTTTTAAAGCTTTAAGCGGCGTTAGAGTCCAGTAGAACAGCCGCACGATCGATAGGTTTTCCTAATCCTTCTAGCATGAAGCAAACCAGTTCAAGATTCTGCTCGCGCTGAGACATCGTCCGGACGAAAGATTTGTTGAGAAGAGTCATCCCTCTAAGGTAGTCTTCCTCACTGGTAGATGATGAGGCGAACAAATGTATACGCTCTTAAGAGTAAGTGCTCATTAAAAAATGAACAGAGCTAAAAAATAAACTTATGACTTTAAGCTGGGGCACCACAGAGAAGCTTGCCCTCGCCATCAATCGCCGCAAGCTCATGGCTCATCGCTTCGCTGCTCCTAAGCAACAAGGGGCTGACAGAGGTCATCTTGCAGGGTGAACTCGTAGGTGGCTGCCGCTTGAATTGCTTGTTGCATGATGGGCTGTACTCCCAAGCCTTGCTCGTATAGATGAAGCCAGCGCTGTGCTTCATTGCCCTCGCGAAGAATTTTTTTCAACGGTAAGAGAAAGCAGCTAAAGCCCTGCTCTTTCGCGATCGTCCAAGCGTCGTGGTAGAGCTGTTCGATCCATTCTCTTGCCACGATCGTGCTCCCATCTTTCCAGTGGCGTAGTTCAGCATCCAGGCTTTGACGAGCGACGGCGCTTTCGTTGGCATCGGCAAGGGTAGCCAGATCGTGCGATCGCGTTGCGGCTGGCAGGCGACTGCTTTGCAGCGGATCGAGCGTCGGGTCGTTGATCAGTTGCATCAGTCGAGCTTCTAGCAGCGCTGTGATGGCGAGCAACGCGATCGGATCGATCACCAGATCGCAAATTCTCAGTTCCAGTCGGTTGAGGTTGTAAGGGCGGCGATCGCCGTTGGGTCTAACAGCCGACCAGAGGTGACGTACGTTTTGCATGGTACCTGCTGCTAACTGCTGCTCCGTCCATTGAATGAAATGAGCATGACTTTCAAACAGCGGTACGTGAGCAGGGGTTTTTGGAAACATGCCCCAGCGGGTCGAGTGATACCCCGTCACTTCACCACCTAGAAAGGGGGAAGAGGCACTTAACGCCAGATAAAGCGGTGCTTCGACCCGAATCAAGCGACAGGCTCGCATCAGCAACTCTGGGTCACTAATGCCAACGTTGATGTGAATGCTGGCAGTCACAACGCTGGTGCCATAGGTTTGCTCAATGTAGCTGTGGTAAGGATTGCCTGGATCGGAGCGCCAAAAGCGATCGGTCTTACCCAACGAAAGCGTGCTGCCTGGAATCAGTGTGTAATTTCCTAAGCGTTGTAAATAGTCTCGTAGACGTAGGCGAGGACGCACTAGATCGCACAACAGCCGCTCGTAGCGATAGCAGGGGGGCGTTGTGTACTCTACATTACGGCTATCTGGCTCACGCACAAAACCATCCAATGCCGCCACGATTTTGTCAGAGAGTCCGACAATGTCCCCTTCAGGAGTGCTGGTGTAGATCTCAACTTCAAACCCTTTGGACAGCAGCATATCTTCTCTCCCAGTTGAGCAGTCTTTCTTCAGTATCGGGGAAAAGGTCAACAATGCATCTACTGAAAGCTGGGTGCTACGGGTGAGTGCTTGTGCTTGATGCCGTAGTTGGGGCAGAGGTTTAAGTTGAGCAAGAAAAACCGCTTATCCGATCGAAAATGTTTCAACCGCCTGAGTTTTTCTTGATTCCCTTGCGATCCCGCTCTAGTCCAAGCTTCAGTCTTCATTGGTTCCTCACACCTAGCGCTTGAACACCTGTTCAAAGCCAATATGTTACCTGCTATACAGAATTCACCTTCCTAGAATTGGTGCAATCACTCCTAAGAGTTCATCCCTCAAATGGGGTAATCTGCGATTCAATTGCTTTGCCCAATGCAAACAGCGGCATGGAAAAAGTTCATGAGAGGTAACTAGCCTCCAGTGAATCGAATCATTCCAGCCAAGCTTAACCCTTTTGCTGGGTGACCTTCTGACTTAGCCTGCCCCGTTGAGTCGCCTACTGTTCCTATTGACGTTCTCGCAAGGATTTTTTGGTAAAAATGTCTAAACTAACGCTTCATAAGAGGTCGAAGAATAAGCGTCGGAGTCTTTCTGGTTCTTTTACTCGATCGCTATCCTCGATCTGGCAGGGCTTTGCCAGTCTAGCTGTCGGCGAACCAAGCGAGCAAAGCAAGAAGACTCTACGCAGACTGGTTCTAGCGTTTGGTCTACCTTTAGTGGCAATCACAGTGTTTAACCTGCTGACGGGAGCGCTGATTGACCCTGCGATTGCTCAGGATGCTGCAACGGCTGCCGCTGAGCCACCCAAAATTGACACGGGTGATACAGCCTGGGTGCTGACATCCGCAGCGCTGGTGCTGTTCATGACTCCAGGGCTGGCGTTTTTCTACGGTGGACTGGTGCGATCGCGCAATGTCCTCAACACCATGATGATGAGCTTTGTCGCGATGGCGATCGTGGGCGTGACCTGGATTCTCTGGGGCTACAGCTTGGCGTTCGATGTCACCCTTGCCGAAGGACAAACCTTTGCCCAAGGGATTCAACAGTTCGTTGGTGGGCTGGGTTGGTTGGGCTTAAATGGCGTTGCCTTTGATGCACCTGACCCGATTGGTTATGCAGCAACGATTCCGCACCAGGTTTTCATGGTTTACCAGATGATGTTTGCCATCATTACGGTCGCGCTGGTGTCGGGGGCGATCGTGGAGCGCATCTCGTTCAAAGCGTTTTTCTGGTTTATCGTCCTGTGGTCTACGTTCATTTACTCACCGCTAGCACACATGGTCTGGGGACGCGGTCTTTTGGGTGCGATGGGTGCTTTAGATTTTGCTGGTGGAACGGTTGTTCACATTAGCTCTGGCGTGTCGGCGTTGGTCGCTGCCTGGGTACTCGGTCCTCGTAAAGACTGGATGGCGAAGCCCGTGATTCCTCACAATGTGCCGTTTGTACTGCTGGGTGTTGGCATCCTGTGGTTTGGCTGGTTTGGGTTCAATGGTGGCAGCGCTCTGGGTGCAGGCGGCTTGGCAACAGTAGCCTTTGTCGCAACGACCGTTTCCGCATCGGCAGCCGGTCTAGCATGGCTTGTAGCGGAGTGGTTTTTAAAGGGCAAGCCAACGGCGGTTGGAATTGGTAGCGGCTTTGTGGCTGGTCTGGTTGGCGTTACGCCTGCTGCGGGTTTTGTCACACCCTTGTCTGCGATCGTTATTGGTGCCTTGACGGGTCTTGCCTGCTTCTTTGCGGTCAACCTGAAGGCAAAGTTACAGTTTGATGACTCGTTAGACACCTTTCCTGTGCATGGCGTTGGGGGCACAGTCGGGGCACTATTGACTGGACTTTTTGCCACTAAAACAGTCAACGCGGCTGGTAACAACGGTCTTTTCTACGGCAATCCTGGTCAGCTAGTCACGCAGATTGTTGCCGTCTTGATTGCAGCCGTGATCGCAGCCGTAGGAACCTTTATTATTCTCAAAGTGCTGGGACTCTTCATGGAGTTGCGAGTCAAGCCTGAAGTGGAAGACGAAGGGCTGGATATTTACGAGCACGGCGAAGGCGCTTACGGCGAAGAGTTTGCTGGTGAAGTCACTTTTGCGAAACAAGCGGACTAAAGGTGCTTAAAAGACCCGAAATTGCCATTACAATCTGACTCAAATAACCTTAGATCTGAGCCAGTGTTTAGGCGTTTTGGTTTTCTTCACGGTTGGGTTATTCTGTCGTGCGGCATCAGCGGCTTGCTTCTTGCAGTTGCTCTGATGCTGCATCGGGATAGCCTGACCGCTTTTTCGCAGGTGAATGCATCCACTGTTCAGGCTGTCCCTGCTAAGGCGGCTTCTGTCTCTAAAGTCGGTCAGCGTCGCCAGTTGACGTATGAACAGTGGGTTTCTCTACTTGGGCAAGAGGCAAAAGTCGCTGCCGAGTCTCATCCAAAACAGCTCACGATTTTGGCAGGAGATTCTCTCAGCCTATGGTTTCCGCCAGAACTGTTACCCACAGAAAACGTTTGGCTCAACCAGGGCATTTCAGGTGAAACTTCGATCGGGCTGTTGCGACGGCTCAAGCTCTTTGATCAAACGCAGCCTGATACGGTGTTTGTGATGATTGGCATTAATGATTTGATTCGGGGCAGCAACGGTGAGACGCTCCTGGCAAACTATCGTGAAATTGTGCTTCATCTAAAAGCCGCACATCCTCAAGCTCAGATTGTGGTGCAGTCGATTCTGCCCCATGCGGGTAGTCGCTTATTGCGATCGCCCGTCATTAGCGCTTCCCAAGGCGGCTACTCAGCAGTGCCGTGGGAGTCTCCCCTGGCTTTAGTATCAAATAATGACATTCAAAAACTGAATCAGGCTTTGGCTGCAATCGCGGCAGAGGCGGACGTTGACTATCTAGAGTTGTACCCGTATTTCACCGATTCAAACGGTGACCTGTCTGCCGAGCTTAGTACCGATGGACTGCATCTGAGTGTGAAGGGCTACCAGGTTTGGCGATCGCGGCTTCAAACCTATGCTCAACAGCAAACGGCAAAGCGGCGATCGCGCTGAGTGGATGTAGCGCTTTTGCCTGAGAGAATGTCAAGATTGAGGCTGAGCCGCATTCTTCCGCAACCGTTATGTCGGACATTACCGCATCGATCGCCCAGCACTATCACGAGCGGACAAAATACAACCCCAAGACCATCAACGCGAAACAGCAACCGCTCAACTGGAGCCAGCAGCCACTGCCCTTCAAAGAGTACAAGATTGGCGGTTCGATTGATTTGAAGCCCTATCTAACCGATGATCCAACGGCATTCGATGACCCGGCTGGACTCTGGTGGCAGCGCCTATCGCGGTTGTTTCTCTGTAGCTATGGGTTAACCGGACGGGTGCCCACCGCCGATCCTCCGCACTACTTACGCTCTGCCCCTTCTGCTGGTGGGCTTTACCCGGCTGAACTTTACCTGATCTCACGTGGCACACCTTTGTTGCCAGCCGGACTCTATAACTATCAGGCGTACACCCATTCCTTGAGGCATTTTTGGGAGAGCGATGTCTGGACAAAGCTACAAACTGCCTGCTACTGGCATCCTGTGTTGGAAAATACACAGATTGCTCTGGTGACAACAGCCGTTTTTCAGCGATCGGCGTGGCGTTATCACGATCGTGCCTACCGCCGGATCTGTCTTGATACAGGGCATTTGCTGGGTAACATCGAGCTGGCGTGTGCACTCACTGACTATCGCCCGCATTTATTGGGTGGCTTTATGGATGAAGCCATGCAGCAACTGCTCTACCTGGATGCAGAGCAAGAAGGGGCGATCGCAATGATGCCCCTCGCCGATTTGCTGGAAGTAAAGCAAAACCTTTCCCTGGTGCGCACTGCTCTCCCTGCAGCAACCCAACGTGACTATCCGCCGATTCCAGACGGACAGATTCTTAGCTACCTGCATCAAGCGACCCAACTTCCTCTCGATACCACTGTAAAGGTGAACTGGAAGCCCGCAGCCACTCAGGCGCAGCGTGTGGATAAATATAACTTTCCTTTTTGTCTCAAAGTTTCCACACTCACTCAGCCGATCGATTGGGGAAACCAACTGGAAAAACTAGAAGCGACGATGCTCCAGCGACGTTCCACCCGTGCCTATAGCGGTGCCGCCCTGACCTTTGAAGAACTAACGGCTCTGCTTGACTTTACCTACCAACCCCAGCACTACATCGATCAAAGCCTGGATGGTTCGCCCGACTATTTCGATCTAAGCCTGGTAGAAACGTTTATCGCTGTCTCCTCAGTGACTGGGCTAGAGGAAGGCTGCTACTACTACGCGCCGAAAACGCAGGAACTCCGCCAAATTCGCTTCAAAAACTTTCGTCAGGAACTGCACTTTCTCTGCCTCGGTCAAGATTTGGGTCGTGATGCTGGAGCCGTCCTCTTTCACACAGCCGATCTCAAGGCAGCGATCGCGGCGTATGGCGATCGCGTGTATCGCTACCTTCACACCGATGCTGGACATTTAGGACAACGCCTTAACCTGGCAGCCATTCAGCTTGGGCTGGGTGTGAGCGGCATCGCTGGCTTTTTTGACGATCAGGTCAATGAAGTGCTTGGCATTCCGATCGATGAAGCCGTTCTCTATATCACAACCCTGGGGCGTTCTGCCTGATGTTCAGTTCGCGTTGAACCTTCCGAAAGTGTAAGTGGTCTAAAGCTACATAACTGATGCTTCAGTTCTCTTCCTTTGAGACCACTTCAAGACACACAACGACTCTATGAACATCAAACGCTTCCTTTTACTACCCGGTGCTCTGGCGATCGCACTCTCCTACGCCGCGCCCATGTTGCCTGTCGCAGCACAAACGCCAACACCTCCTGCTGGACAATATCAAAAACGTGGCGTTAACCTGAACCTGACTGACGACCAAAAAGCACAACTCAAGCAAATTCGTGAATCAACTCGCAGCCAGATTGAGTCCATCCTCACTCCAGAGCAAAAAGCGCAATTAGACGCTGCCAAACAGCAAAGACAGTCAGGACAACGGGGACAAAAAGTACGCGGCATGTGGGCATCGCTTAACCTCACAGCCGACCAAAAAGCCCAAATCAAAACGATTCGTCAGGATGCCAAGCAAAAGATGGATGCTGTGTTGACGGCTGAACAGCGCCAGCAACTAGAGCAAAGTCGGCAACAGCGTCAGCAAAACCGTCAGCAACCCGCTCAATAAGCTCAGGTACTGACTCAAAAAGACGTTATCCAAGAGAAGGAGGGCAAGGAGGCAGACAGTCTTCTGCCCTCCTTCTCTTTTTGTTCGTTGCAGTTTTAGAACAGGTGTGTGGTCTAGGTGCTTTGCACACGCTACGGGAAGGGTATTGAGGGTAACAGCGTTTTTCCGCCTACACCCCACACCCTAATCCCTAATATTCCGGTACTGACGGATCAACTTCTCGGCTCCAGGCTGTGATACCACCTGTGACGTTGATGCCGTCGATGCCTGCCTGTTCTTTCAAGATGCCGATCGCCTTTGCCGATCGACCGCCCATTTTGCAATGCACGACTAACTTGTGCCCGTTCAGTAGCTCCTTCACCTGACCGACACCAGCGCCGTTTTCAATGTCAGGCAGCGGAATCAGCACGGCACCGGGAATTTTCGCAATCTCGTACTCGTGAGGATTGCGAACATCCAGCAGCACGTAGTCATCGGCATCGCTATCCAGCAATGCTTTGAGTTCCTGCACAGTCATTTCTTGCATACCAGCTTGCTCCTTCGCTTCAGCGGCTTTTGCTTGGGGAATCCCACAGAATTCTTCGTAATCAACCAGTTTCTCAATGACGGGACGCACCGGATTGGGACGCAGTTTGAGTTCTCGGAAGCTCATCTCTAGAGCATTGTAGAGTAGCAGGCGACCGCTCAGCGTTGTGCCCTGACCGAGAATGATTTTGACCGTTTCTGTTGCCTGAATCACACCGATGATCCCTGGCAGAATGCCCAGCACACCGCCTTCTGCACAAGAAGGAACGAGTCCAGGTGGGGGTGGTTCGGGATACAGATCGCGGTAGTTGGGACCACCTTCATAGTTGAAGACGGTTGCCTGTCCCTCAAACCGGAAGATGGAGCCGTAAACGTTGGGCTTGTCGAGCAACACGCAGGCATCGTTGACGAGATAGCGCGTGGGGAAGTTGTCGGTGCCATCGACGATGATGTCGTAAGGCTTGAAAAGTTCCAGCGCGTTCTCAGAGGTGAGGCGCGTTTCGTGGAGGTCTACCTGACAGTACGGATTGATTTCCAGAATGCTGGCTTTGGCAGACTCAATTTTGGGTTTGCCGACCCAGGAGGTGCCGTGAATGACCTGGCGTTGCAGATTGGAGAAATCGACGACATCGAAATCAACGATGCCGATGCGTCCGATGCCAGCAGCAGCAAGATACAGCAACAGTGGAGAACCGAGTCCGCCTGTGCCGATGCAAAGGACGCTGGCAGCTTTGAGACGTTTCTGACCGTCTAACCCGACTTCGGGGAGGATGAGGTGGCGCGAGTAGCGTTCGTACTCGGCTTTTTCGAGTTGAATGTCGTTGAGGTTGGGATTGAGCATGGGGAGAAGGGCTAAAGGATGAAGGATGAAGGATGAAGGCTAAAAGAGGATTGAACGTGGGAAGAAAGGCTAAAGGATGTAGCTTGCTTCTGCGAAGCAGTAGGCTAAAGGCTAAAAAGATTGAACTGGATCGCTGATTGGCTTCACATTCGAGCTGTTTCAGCAATTTGGATGGCTTCGGATTCAAACAAATGTTGCTCGTTGAGTGTCCAGCTACGGACATCTTTGGCGATGCCTTGCTCAACGGAGACAATCAGGTAGGAGTACTGTGACCAGGCGATCGCGCGATCGCACTCCGATGGCACCGCCGGGTAGTCGGGATGAGAATGATAGATACCAATAATCTCTAGATTGCGGCGACGTGCCTCGCGCATTCCTGCCAGCATGTCTTCAGGCGCAATCCAGTAGCGACGAGTTTTGGTGAAAGCGGCATTGTCGTTCAGTTGATGTGCAGCGTCGGTATCCCATGCATTAAGCACTTCGTAAACGTCATGCACGACTCGTTTGTCCGCGGCGATCGTGCCCAGCAGCAAACCACAGCACTCTTCGGGATAGGTGCGTTCGGCGTGGGCATGAATTGCCTGCAAGCGATCGGCGGGAAGCGTCAGAGACACGGAGAGATCAGATAGTTTGCGACAGACTTCTTATTCTAGGACAGGAAACGGCTAGATCGATGAGTTGACTGAAATGCTTAAGCAACGGTTGGCTTTGGCTGACGCTGAAGCTGACAGATTGCCTTGAGCGCTTGCAGCCGTTGCAGGGCACGATCGCGCTCCATCAAATGAAGCGTCGGCATCAATTGATCAGTAGGCAATGCCCCTTGCCGCAAATGCACAAACCGATAATCTGTACCGTTGGTCATCAAACCCCAAACCGAATCTTGGTTAATCAAGCTTTGAAACGATCGCACTTTAAGCCTCAACGATCGCATTTCAAACAAGAACGATCGCATTTCAAATAAGAACGATCGCACTTGAAGTAGCAACGATCGCATTTCAAACAAGAACGATCGCA